>JAVHLB010000008.1:0-60200 GCA_031082425.1 Candidatus Edwardsbacteria bacterium
GCCTGGGGGCCTCGGCCTATGCCCGCAACCAGGTCTGGCGGGACGACCTGCTGTTGTGGCACGACACCGTCACCAAATCCCCCGGCAAGGCCCGGCCGCACCTCAACCGGGGCAATGCCTTTATGAAGCTGGGCCGGTATGACCGGGCTTTGGGGGACTACCAGCGAGCGGTCGAGTTGGATCCCGCCTATGCCCAGGCCTGGTATAACCGGGGTTTGATCTATGCCATCGCTAAGCAATACGCTCTGGCCAGAAATGATTTCAAAAAGGCCGCTGAGCTTAAGCCGGAATATATATCGGCTGTGATCAATCTGGGCAATACCTATAACGACACCGGAGAATACCTCGCGGCAATAGAAGCCTACACCCAGGCCCTGAGGATAGATTCCAGCGATGCCAACGCTTTGTGCAACCGCGGTCTGGCCTATTATCGCCTGGGAGATCGGACAAATGCTTTAAAAGATTACAACCAATGCCTGGCAGCGGACAGTACTTTTATCAACGGCTATCTCAACCGGGGGCTCCTGTTTCTGTCGGAGGATCTGAACCCTTCGGCCCTCAGTGATCTGGACCGCTATATTTCAGTCAATAAATACAATCCCCGGGCCTATTATTACCGCAGCCAGGCGCTTCTTAAGCTGGGCGACACCGTTTCGGCCGGGGAGGACCTTAAGGTTTATAATTCATTATCAGGAAGCAAATAAGGGACGCATATGGAAGCAGTGATACAGATCAAGGACCTCACCAAGATGATCCAGCCGCACTTCTGGTCGAAGAGACAGATGATACTCCAGGGTCTGGACCTGGAGGTCCATTCCGGGGAGATCTTCGGATTTCTGGGTCCCAACGGGGCCGGCAAGACCACCACCATAAAATCGCTGATGGGGATCATCGGCCCCACCTCCGGGCAGATAAGGATCCTGGGGAGTGACCCCCGGGATACAGCGGTCAAACAGCAGGTCGGCTACCTTCCGGAGACGCCTTATTTTTACGACTACCTGACCGGGCGGGAATTCCTGACCTTCTGCGGCGATCTGTTTGAAGGCAGGAAGGCCGGCCTCAAGGAAAAGATCGGCTATCTGCTGGCCCTGGTCAGGATGGAGGAGTCGGCCGACCGCCAGCTGAGGAAATACTCCAAGGGCATGCTGCAGCGGATCGGCCTGGCCCAGGCCCTGATCAACGACCCCAAGCTGGTGGTGCTGGACGAGCCGCTGACCGGCCTGGACCCGATGGGCCGCAAGGAATTCAAGGACATCATCGCCGGACTGAGGGAAAAAGGGACCACGGTGTTCTTCAGCTCGCACATCCTGCCCGATGCCGAGACCATCTGCGACCGGGTGGCCATCATCAACAAAGGGAAGGTGCTCAAGGTCGGAAGGCTGGACGAGCTGCTGGATGCCAAGTTGGAATCGGTGGAACTGATCTGCCGCGGTCTGTCCGCCGAAGGGTTGAATAAGATCCAAAAACTGGCAACCGGCTCCAGCCGGAACGGCGACGAGTATATTCTGACCTTTCCGGATATGGTTTCGGCAAACACTGCGGTGAAAGATGTTCTGGCTTCCGGGGGGCAGGTGGTCTCCCTGAATCCGCTCAAGGAAAGCCTGGAAGAATATTTTGCCCGGGAGGTAAGCCAAGATGCCTAAGATATTCGCCATCGCCAGGAATACTTTTACCGAGGGCCTTCGGGCCAATACCCTGTATATCATTTTTGCTTACGGCCTGCTGATATTGCTGGGCCTTGCTTTTTTGACGCCGCTGGCCCTGGGAGAACAGGGCCGGATCCTCAAGGACCTGGGGCTGGCCGGCATCGAGGTGATGGGGATGATGGTGGCCATCATTGTCGGGACCACCCTGGTATACAAGGAGGTTGAGAAACGCACCATCTATGTGCTGGTATCAAAGCCCCTGTCCCGTTCCCAGTTCCTGGCCGGCAAATATCTGGGGATGGAGATGCTGTCCGCCGTGATGGTGGGCCTGATGGCGGTCATTTTCTATGCCGGCCTGCTGGTGATGAAGCAGGACAGGCTGGCGGTATACACGGTCCCGATTTTTCTGATCTTTGTCAAAATATCCATCATCAATGCCGTGGCCTTGTTCTTCTCCAGCCTGGCCTCGCCCATCCTGGGGGCGGTTTTCACCTTCTGCCTTTACCTGGCCGGGACCCTCAGCCGGGATATTTTGGAGCTGGCCCAGAGGCTGAGCATTCACTCCGTCAGCCTGGCCGTGAAGGCGGTATATTATCTGCTGCCCAACCTGGGAAACCTGGATGTCAAGAACCGGATCATCTACGACCAGCAGATAATCTGGCCCCAGATATGGTGGGGGATAAGCTACAGCCTGGCCTACATACTTTCCGTCATGTTGATAACCGTAATGGCCTTTGAAAAAAAGGATTTCAAATGAGGTTCCGGACCGGGACATATCTTTCGAAGACCATATTATGGCTGCTGCTGCTGGCATCGGGGCTTTTGGTATTCACCAGCCAGAACAGCCTTGACCGGATGAAGGCCGCCGATGGCCAGCAGGGGGAGCTGTTGTATTTTCCCTCGGCCCGCTTCACCAGGGCCGCCGCCTTCGGTTTCACCAATCTGGCGGCCGACGGGATCTGGCTGCAGATGATCCAGTATTACGGCCAGCATTCTCTGAGCGACCGGGAATACAAGTACCTGGGGCATATGTTCGATCTGCTGACCTACCTGGCGCCGCAATTCAAAATGGCCTACAACTTCGGGGCGCTGTTGTTGGTAAGCGATGCCCGCGATCCGGCCGGGGCTTTAAAGTTATTGGATAAGGGGATATCCTTGAATCCGGAGGACTGGTCGATCCCCTTCACCAAAGGGTTCATCAATTACATTTTTTTGAGCGATTACCGGGAGGCCGGCCGGTGGTTCACCATCTCCTCCCGCCTGGCCGGCGCCCCGGAGATGGCCGGGCGTTTCGCCGCCTTCGCCCGCAAGAAAGGCGGCGACATCTATGCCTCCCGGGAGCTGTGGGTGGAGATCTACAACAAGAGCCGGAACCAGACCGAAAAAGAAATAGCCAAAATGTATATAGACCAGATCGACCGGCAGCTGATCATTGATAAATTGAACAGCATTGTCAGCGCTTACCGAAAAGAAAAGGGAGACTGGCCAAAGGGATTGGGGGAGATGGTCGAATCCGGTCATTTGAGGCATATTCCTAAGGATCCCCTGGGAGGTAGATTTGTTCTGAATAAAACCAGGGATTCGGTTATGGCGGTTGGCGGCAGGGATAAGAAAAAATAAGGTTGATAAGTATAAGTTAATGTAATATCATTACCGGAATGAAAGTTGATCAGGAAAGAGTCGATCCGCAGAATACTCAGATGATCGCAGATAAAGTTAAAATCCAGGGTACTGATAAAAGGGATTTAGAGACCTATGCAATAATTGGTGCCGCAATGAATGTTCACAAAGAACTGGGGCAGGGGTTTTTAGAGCCGGTTTATCAGGAAGCTTTGGCAATCGAATCGGGCTGATTTTATTTGTTTTGGCAGTGTAATCCTGGAATTAAAGGCGTTATCAAATATGAGCGGTATTGAAGAAGCCCAAGTCATAGATTATCTAAAAGCTACCGGTCTCAAGAAGTCTTTATTGCTAAATTTTGGCAAACCCCGACTAGATTACAAGCGCCTTATCCTGACTAAATAGAATCTGTGCCAATCGGCGAACATCTGTGGATAAAAAACAAAGAGGAACCTTATGAACTGGAAGATATTCGGCGCCGCTTTCCTGACCCTGTTCCTGGCCGAGCTGGGCGACAAGACCCAATTGGCGGTCATCACCATGAGCGCCGAGTCCAAGAGCTGGCTCTCGGTCTTCCTGGGCGGCAGCCTGGCACTTATCTGCGTGACCCTGATCGGGGCGCTGTTCGGGCAGGCCATCATCAAAGTGATCCCGCAGAACATCCTGCATTACATCGCCGGGGGGCTGTTCATCGTGATGGGCATCCTGGCCATCCTGGGGAAATTATAAACCTTACCCACTAAAGTACACTAAATAACACGAAAATATATTTATTTTGGTTTTCGTGTATTTCGTGGGCAAAAAAAGTGGGGAAAATAATAACGGAGAGATATATGAAGTTTGCAGCCAAGATGGAGAAACTGAAGGTCGAGACCGCCTTCGAGATGATGGCCAAGGCCAAGAAGCTGGAGGCCGAGGGCAAGAAGATCATCCACCTGGAGATCGGCGAACCGGATTTTGACACCCCCAAGAACATCAAGGAAGCCGCCAAGAAGGCCCTGGACGCCGGCATGACCCACTACGGGCCCTCGGCCGGCCTGCCCGAGCACCGCCAGGCCATCGCCCAGTACTACAGCAAGCAGATCGGCGTCCAGTACGGGCCGGAGAACGTGGTGGTGACCCCCGGCGCCAAGCCCATCATGTCCTTCGCCATCACCGCCCTGCTGGAGGAGGGCGACGAGTGCCTGGTGCCGGACCCCGGATTTCCCATCTACCAGTCCATGGTCAAGTTCAACGGCGGGGTGCCGGTGCCTCTGCCGCTGCGGGAAGCCAACGACTTCCGGCTGGATGTCAATGAGCTTAAATCCAAGATCACCAAGAAGACCAAGCTGATCATCATCAATTCGCCCCACAACCCCACCGGCGGGATACTGACCAGGGACGACCTGAAGGCGGTGGCGGACATCGCGGTCAGCCACAACATTCCGGTGCTGTCGGACGAGATCTACGACCGGATGATCTACGAGGGCAAGTTCGAGAGCATCGCCCAGTTTGAAGGGATGAAGGACCTGACCATCATCCTCAACGGCTACTCCAAGACCTACGCCATGACCGGCTGGCGGGTGGGCTACGGCCTGATGCCGGTGGAATTGGTGGGGCACATGGCCCAGCTGATGACCAATATCAACTCCTGCACCGCCACCTTCAGCCAGATCGCCTGCATCGAGGCCCTGAAAGGCCCGCAGGACGAGGTCACCGCCATGATGACCGAGTTCAAGAAGCGCCGGGATTTTATCGTCGACCGGATCAACCGGATGCCGAAACTTTCCTGCCGCAAGCCGGCCGGGGCCTTCTACATCTTCGTCAACGTCAAGCAGACCGGGATGGACTCCCGCAAGTTCACCGACTTTCTGCTGAATGACTGCGGGATCTGCGCCCTGGCCGGGGCCAACTTCGGGGCCGAGGGCGAGGGCTACGTCCGCTTTTCCTACGCCAACACCATCGAGAACCTGGCCGAGGCGGCCGATCGGATAGAAAAAGCTTTGTCAAAACTATCCTGAACCGCTAAGACGCGAAGATCGCAAAGAAACCAATAAATATTTCAAAGCTGTGAACACAAATTACCTTTCCTGGTTCAAGGCCCTTGACATCGCCCTGCAGGACCGCAGGGACTGCTTTCAGCTGCTGTCCAGCAACGTCTATGAACCGCTGGACATGCTGGAGAAACAGGCCAAAGAAAACTGGGCCGAGCTGCGCCGCCTTCAATCCTACAACAACGACTGGGGACATCCGGTGCTGAAGCAGCTAATTGCGAAGCGCTACGGGATCAGGCCCACGGAGATACTGCTGACCAACGGCTGTACCAACGCCACCTATCTTTCCATAATCTCCCAGGTCAAGCCCGGCGATACCGTGATCTGCGAGACCCCGGCCTACCAGCCGATGTGGCAGACCGCTCAGCTGTCGGGCGCAAAGATCAAATGGCTCAAGCGCCGCCCTCCGCACTACGAGGTCGATCCCGATGAGCTGGCCGGCCTGGTCGACCGGAAGACCAGCCTGGTGATCCTGACCAACCTGCACAACCCCAGCGGGGCGTATCTAAGCAAAAAGGAACTGGCGGAGATAGCCCGGGCGGTGCGCCGCAGGAACCAAAAGACCCGGATCCTGATGGACGAGGTCTTCCGCGACTTCGTACCGGACCGGCCGGCCTGTACGGTGGATCCGGTCTACATCTCCACCGGCAGCCTGTCCAAGGTCTACGGCCTGAGCCACCTGGAATGCGGCTGGATCCTGGCTGATAAAAGGACCATCGATCATATCGCTCCGTACTTCGTGCTGTCGGACGGCAACGGCTCGCGCTACCTGGAGGCCATGTCGGCGGTGGTGTTTGAAAAGCTCGACGCCTACCTGTCCCGGTCAATGGATATCGCGGCCCGCAACCGGAGGGAGCTGGCCGGGGCGGCCGGGCCGCTGATAAAAGAAGGACTGATCTCGGGAGACATCCCGGAACAGAGCTGCATCTGGTTCCCCCAGGTGGCCGGTTTCAGGGATGCCGGCAAACTGGCGGACCTGCTGGCCAGGAGATACCAGGTCTATGTGGTGCCGGGAAAATTCTTCGGCGACGCCGGCAGGATCAGGATCGGCTTCGGCAGCCAGCCGGAGGCGTTCAGGAAAAGCATTGCCGCCTTTGCCGGGGCGGTCAGGGATATAACTAAACGCTGAATGGGGTTGAAATCGTAGTGAAATTTTGTTATCATACTAAGTTGTTAGGGTTTAGGGTTTAGAAATTAAGATTTAGTATTGTGGGGCTGTAGCTCAGTTTGGTAGAGCGGCGCGTTCGCATCGCGTAGGTAGCCCCGATGAATCGGGGTCAGCTCCATAATGCTTGGGGCTGCCTTTTGGGGTGGATTGAACAAATATCATATTGAAGATAAGTGGGGCTGTAGCTCAGTTTGGTAGAGCGGCGCGTTCGCATCGCGTAGGTAGAGGGTTCGAATCCCTTCAGCTCCACCATTATTACATCTTGCCGGGCATTAGTCCGCCGCAGGCGGGCACCAGTTTTGGTGAACTAAAGTAATGGATCCAAAACGGACAATTGAAAATTTGTCCGCCTAGGATCGTAAATTTATTAAAGCTTAAGGAGAATACAATGGCGAAACGGGTCTACAATTTTTCGGCCGGGCCGGGAATGCTGCCAGAGGCGGTATTGAAGAAAGCCGCGGAAGAGATGCTGGACTACCAGGGTTCCGGGATGTCGGTGATGGAAATGAGCCACCGCTCCAAGGTCTACCAGTCCATAATCGACGGCGCCGAGAAGGCCATCCGCGACCTGATGAACATCCCGGCCAATTACAAGGTGCTGTTCCTGCAGGGCGGGGCCTCCACCCAGTTCGCCATGATCCCCCTGAACCTGCTGAAGAAATCCAACAAGGCCGACTATGTCAACACCGGGGAATGGGCCAGCAAGGCCATCGCCGAGGCCAAGCGCTACGGCGACATCAAGGTGGTGGCCAGCTCCGAGCCGGAGGTGTTCAACCACCTGCCGGAACTCGATCCCAAGGAGTTCCGCCCCGACGCCGACTATTTCCACATGACCACCAACAACACCATCTTCGGAACCTCCTGGAAGAAATACCCCGACACCAAGAGCGTCCCGCTGGTGGTGGACATGTCCTCGGACATCCTGTCAAAGGTGGTGGACATCAGCCAGTTCGCCCTGGTCTATGCCGGGGCCCAGAAGAACATGGGTCCGGCCGGGGTGACCGTGGTCATCATCCGGGATGACATGATCGACTTCTCCAAGCCCGAGACCCCCACCATGCTCAAGTACAAAACCCACGTGGACGGCGCCTCGATGTACAACACCCCGCCCTGCTTTGCGGTCTACATGGTCAAGCTGGTGTGCGAGCATGTGCTGGCCCTGGGCGGTGTGGCGGCCATGGAGAAGATCAACAATCAGAAGGCCGCCCTGCTGTATGAGGTGTTAGACAATTCCAAGCTTTTCAAGTGCCATGTCCAGAAAAAGGAGGACCGATCCATCATGAACATTCCCTTCCGGACCCCGTCCGAGGAATTGGACAAGAAGTTCCTGGCCGAGGCCGCCAAGGAGGGACTGACCACCCTCAGCGGCCACCGCAAGACCGGCGGGATGCGGGCCAGCATCTACAACGCCATGCCGCTGGAGGGGGTGCAGAAGCTGGTGGAGTTCATCAAGAAGTTCGAACAGGCCAATTCGTAATACCAATTAAAAGGGATATATCATGTCTAAAAAAGTTTTATTGGCCACCGAAAAGCCCTTCGCCAAGGTGGCGGTGGAAGGTATCTCCAAGATCTTCACCCAGGCCGGCTACGAGCTGATCAAGCTGGAAAAATACACCGACAAGGCCGACCTGCTGAAGGCGGTGGCCGACGCCGACGCCATGATCATCCGCTCGGACAAGGCCGACGCCGCGGTGATCGAGGCCGGCCAGAACCTGAAGGTCATCGTCCGGGCCGGGGCGGGCTACGACAACATCGATCTGGCGGCGGCCAGCGCCAAGGGGATCTGCGCCATGAACACCCCGGGGCAGAACTCCAACGCGGTGGCCGAACTGGCCCTGGGGTTGATGGTCTTTCTGGCCCGCAACAAGTTCACCGAGGGCAACGGCTCGGAGCTGAGGGGCAAGAAGCTGGGCATCCATGCCTACGGCAACGTGGGCCGGCTGGTGGCCGGCATCGCCAAGGGCTTTGGGATGGAGATCTGCGCCTTCGATCCCTTCGTCGAAAAATCCAAGATGGAGGCCGAGGGGGTCAAGGTGTTTGAAAAGATGGAAGACCTCTATTCCCAGTGCGACTACGTCTCCCTGCACATACCGGCCAACGACCAGACCAAAAAGTCCATCAATTACGACCTGCTGTCCAAGATGAAGAAGGGCGCGGCCCTGATCAACACCGCCCGCAAGGAGGTGATCGACGAGGAGGGCCTCAAGAAAGTGATGGCCGAGCGGGAGGACCTGAAGTACGCCACCGACATCGCCCCGGACTGCCACGCCGAGATCGCCGAGAAGCTGGGCAACCGCTACCACGCCACCAAGAAGAAGATGGGGGCCGAGACCTCGGAGGCCAACATCAACGCCGGGCTGGCGGCGGCCAACCAGATCGTCAAGTTTTTGGAGCAGGGCGATAGGACCTTCCAGGTGAACAAATAACTTTTGACCGCCCCCTTTATCCCCCTCCCGCAAGGAGGGGGATTTTTAATCCCTTCTCCTATGGGGAAAGGGTAGGGGTTAGGACCGTCCCCGGGCTATTTAATTTGATTGAAATTTAAACGGAAATGTAATAGAATTAATGTTCATTTGATCAAACAATAGTTTTAAATATAAACATCAGGAGCAACATGGCCATCGTTCTACCATTCAAGGCAGTCCGCCCCAAAAAGGAGTTTGCCAAGGACATCGCCGCGCCGCCCTATGACGTGGTCAACAGCGAGGAGGCCCGGGAGCTGGCCAAAGGCAACGACAAGAGCTACCTGCACATCAGCCGCCCGGAGATAGATCTGGACCCCAAGACCGACGAACATGCCGGCCAGGTATACGACCAGGGGAAGATAAACTTCGAGAAATTCAAGGCCAACGGCTGGATGTTCCAGGAGCAAAAGCCCTGCTTCTACATCTACAAGCAGATCATGGGCGGCCACCAGCAGATCGGCCTGGTGGCGGTGGCCTCGGCCGAGGACTATGACCGGGATGTCATCAAGAAGCACGAGCACACAAGACCCGACAAGGAGGACGACCGCACCCGGCACATCAGCACCATAGACGCCAACACCGAGCCGGTGTTCTTCACCTATCCGGCGGTGCCGGCCATAGACTCAATGATCAACGACTGGATCAAGCAGACCCCGGAATATGATTTCACCAGCGACGACGGTGTCAAGCACACTTTGTGGGTCTGCAACGACGACCAAATCATCTCGGCGCTGAAGGCTGAATTCTCAAAACTGAAATACATGTACGTGGCCGACGGCCACCATCGCAGCGCCGCCGCCTGGCGTCTGTGGAAGGAGCGCAAGGCCCAGAACCCCCAGCATAATGGGAAGGAGGAGTACAATTTCTTTCTGACCGTGATCTTTCCCGACAACCAGATGAACATCATGGCCTACAACCGGGTGGTCAAGGACCTCAACGGCAATTCCAGTGACGAGTTTCTGAAGAAGCTCGGCCAGAAGTTCGCCGTAAGCGAGAACGCCCCGGATGTACCGGGAGCCAATTTGAAATTTTCCATGTACCTGGACGGCAAGTGGCATCTGCTGACCGCCAGGGACGGCAGCTATGATGACCAGGATCCGGTGAAAAGGCTGGACGCCTCGATCCTCCAGGACAACCTGCTGCAGCCTGTGCTGGGGATAGAGAACCCCCGCACCGACCAGCGGATCGGCTTCGTGGGCGGGATCCGGGGGACAAAAGAACTGGTCAAGCTGGTGGATTCCGGCAAGTATGCGGTGGCCTTCTCCCTGCACCCGGTCAACATCAAGCAGCTGATCAGCGTGGCCGATTCCGGGCAGGTGATGCCGCCCAAGAGCACCTGGTTCGAGCCCAAGCTGAGGAGCGGGTTGTTCGTGCATCAGTACAACGGCAAGAAATAAGATGCTAGATGAAGTTCCGGCTTTTTTAAGATCGGGACTTTGTTTTTTCACTTAAAATGATCCCCGATTTATGGTATAATAAATTTTAAAATCTGAACTTGCCTGTTAAACGCCAATCACAAAATTGTCGTTTAGTGTGTTTGGTGGGCAACATACTTAAGGGATATTGAAAATGTGCGGAGTTTGCGGGGTCTATAATTTCGACAAGGCTTCCGAGATGCTGTACCTGGGAATTTTTGCCCTGCAGCACCGGGGGCAGGACAATGCCGGGATGGCGGTCTGGGACGGGCGGGAGGTGAGGATACACAAGGACAAGGGGCTGGTGTTCGACATATTCAAGCCCGAGGTGCTGGCCGCCCTGCCGGGCCGGGTGGCCATCGGCCACACCCGCTACCCCACCGCCGGGGACAGCTCCCTGGTCAATGCCCAGCCCCATCATGCCGACACCAGGGACGGCCGGATGGTGATCGTCTCCAACGGCGACGTCACCAACATGCTGGAGCAGACCCGCTACCTCAAAGCCCAGGGCTTCACCCCCTACGGTTCCAACGATGCCGAGGTGATAGTGGCCTCGATCGCCTGCTATTACGAACAGAGCGGGGATGTCGCCCGGGCCATAGAGATGATGATGGACAATGTCCAGGGCAGCTATTCGGCCATTTTGCTGTTCCGGGGTGATATGTACGTATTCCGGGACCCCCTGGGCATCCGGCCGCTTTCCCTGGGGAAATCGGGCGACGGGCTGGTCTTCGCCTCGGAGAGCTGCGCCATCGAGACCATGGGGGGCAGCTACCAGCGGGATATCGAGCCGGGAGAGCTGTTCATCGTCAAACCCGGCGGCACCGAGAGCCGGAGGCTTAAAAAGATGCCCCATTACAAACACTGCGTGTTCGAGCACATATATTTTTCCCGCCCCGACAGCGTGGTCTACGGGGAGAGCGTGGCCCAGAAACGGTTCATGTTCGGCCAGAAACTGGCCCAGGAGAGCCGGGTGCTGTCGGAATTCGTGATGCCGGTGCCGGACTCCTCCAATAATGCCGCCCTGGGCTATGCCGACCAGGCCGGGATCCCCTTCAAGCTGGCCCTGATCCGCAGCCATTACATCGGCCGGACCTTCATCGGCTCCTCCCAGGCCATCCGGGATTTCGCCGTCAAGCTCAAGTTCAACCCGGTCAAGAGCCTGATCCGGGGCAAGAAGGTGGGGGTGGTGGACGATTCCATCGTCCGGGGCACCACCTCCAAAAAACTGATGAAGTTCATCCGGGAGGCCGGGGCGGAGGAGATCCACTTCCGGATAGCCTCGCCGCCCATAAAACATCCCTGCTTTTACGGGGTGGATACCCCCCGAAGGCACGAATTGATAGCCTCATCCCAGTCGGAGGGGCAGATAAAAGAGTTCGTGGGGGCGGATACCCTCAGTTACCTTTCCCTGGAGGGCCTGAAATCATGCCTGAAGGAGCCGGGGAACTACTGCTATGCCTGCCTGGACGGACGTTATCCCATCGACCCGCCGCCCGGCAAATAGTATTTTATATTTCAGTCCGGAGCATGGGGTTAAAAAATAAATTTATTATAAAAAAATCTTGACTTTGGCCCCCAATTATGAGAACATTTTCAAAAAGGAGGAGTAAAACCTATGCTCAATCTCAGGAAGCTTGTTTTCTTACTGATTGTGGCCCTGATCCTGCCTGCTACAATATATGCCGGCGGCAAGTGGTATAATTACTACGAGGAAGGCCAGAAATACATGAAGCTGGGCAGCTGGGACCGTGCCATTGACGAGTTCCGCAGCGCCGCTTCTTTGGAATTCAAGGATAAACCCCAGTTCCGGATGTACGGGATGCATTTTATGGACTATTTCCCCCAGCGGGAGATGGGCATCTGTTATTATAACCTGGGCGATGAGGCCAATGCCAAGAAATCCCTGGAGCTATCCATGGCCTTCGCCCCCTCCAAACGGGCCCGGGAATATCTGGACAAGCTCTCCAGGGGCGATGCCCCGTCGGCCGCCTCGCTTACCCCCTACGTCGACCGGGATGAGGAAAAGCGCCTGGCCCGGGAGAGGGAGCAGATAGAGCGGGAGAAGAAACGGCTGGCCGAGCAGGCTGCCGCCCTGGAACGGCAGAAGAAGGAGGCCGATGAGGCCACCTCCAAGAAGGTGGCCATGGAAGAAAAGCGGATCGCCGCGGAAAGGGAGCGCCTGGCCAGGCTGGAGGCCGAGAAGACCACCAGCGATGCCGGCACCCTGCCGGTGGGGGCCCTGACCTACGACCCCACCCGGGTCACCCAGGTGGGATCCCGGCTCTCCATAGCGGTCCTGCCCTTCGAGAACAAGGGGGGGGACGCCACCATCTCCAGCACCGTCCAGGACAAGATGATCACCTCGCTGTACAGCCTGAAAAGGTTCAAGATCATCGAGCGGTCCCAGATCGACAAGGTGATGAACGAGCAGAAGCTCGGGATGACCGGGGCCATAGACCCCGATCGGGCGGTCAAGGTGGGCAAGATGATCGGGGTGGACGCCATCCTGATCGGCTCCATCTCCTCCACCGCAACCGGGGTGGGCATGGATGCCCGGCTGATCGACACCGAATCCGGGGTGATCATCACCGCCAAGGACGCCTACAGCCCCAAGAACTCCCTGCAGGACGTCAAGAACATGGCCACCGACATCTCCATCCAGGTGTACAACGACGTGCCGCTGGTGGAGGGCTACGTCATCAAGGCCGACGTGCCGACCATCGTGCTGGATGTGGGCTCGGCCAAGGGGATGCGCAAGGGCATGAAGATGGTGGTCTACAAGGAGGGCGACGCCATCACCCACCCGGTGACCGGGGAGATCCTGGGCAAGCAGGTCACCAAGATGGGCGAGCTGCTGCTGACCGAGGTCCAGGCCAAGATGTCCGAGGCCCAGGTGGTGGAGAAGGAACCGGGCCAGACCTTTACCGTGGGCAACAAGGTGGTGGCCAAATAGACCACCCCCCTTAATCCCCTCCTTGATCAAGGAGGGGACATGGGGAGGTCTTTTTATAAAAATATTTCTCTGTTTGTAATTTATTTTATGAAGGGAGGTGGGGTTTTCTTTATAAAGGTATAGTATGCTATCTGTGAATAAGTAATAACCAAATTTTAATAATTACTGGAGGAACTCACAATGCGCAAGTTAGGTTTGATACTACTGACCATAGCCGCTATTGGCTCGCTGGCCTACGCCCAGAACATTGATTTCAATATAATGGGCACCGGGGCCCGGGCCCGGGGAATGGGCGGGGCCTTCATCGGCGTGGCCGACGACGCCACGGCAGTGGGTTGGAACCCGGCAGGTATTGCCCAGTTGGAAAAGCCAGAGGCTTCTGCAGTGGCATTATTTAACATTAAAAGCATAACAAATGAAGGCACCTTTACCGACGATCCGACTTGGAACTATAAGGAAACTGAATCTGTAAAGCACTTTGCTCCGGCATTTGGTAGCCTTATATTGCCTTTTAAAGCTGCCGAAAAGAATGTTGTATTTGCTGTTGCTTATCAGCGACTGATTGATTTTGGCTATGTCCATACAAAAGACACTACCGTTCTTGGTATTACTTATACATCAATTGATAAAATGACTGGTGGAGTGGATGCAATAACTCCAGCGGCCGCTATTCAAATTACCCCACAAATCATGATAGGAGCCGCTGGTAACATAATCGTAAGGGGTGGCGAGTATACTGAAGAAACAACGTCCTCTGATGATTCTTATGACTATAACTGGACACAAAACTATAGTTATTCTGGTTTTAATTTCAACACGGGTATTTTAGCCACTTTCAATAAATTTAATTTGGGCGCTTCTTTCAGATTTCCGTTTAATTTAAAAGAAGAAAGTGAATGGGAAGAAAGCGTAACTGGATTTACTGGTTCCAGTGGGGATGGCCCTGTTTACGAGTATAATTTCCCATTGATGATGGGCTTTGGCGTTGCGCTCAAACCAACTGATAAACTGACCTTAGCTGCCGATTTTGAAACCAGAAAATATTCCAATACAAACGGCGAATGGGAATACATGGGCATGACCGGCACCGATACAATGGATTGGCAAGATTGCAACCAGTTCAGAGTCGGGTTGGAATATATCATGTCCGGGACCAATGCGGTATTTCCGATCAGGCTTGGTTTTAGGACTGATCCAAAGACCACGCCATCGGTTGTTAATGATTGGGACGCTTCATTTAATCTGGTTTCGTCAGATACAACCACATTAAACGGCAAAGTATATACTGCTGGCTTCGGTTTAGTGATGGGGAAATTGATGTTAGATTTTGCCTATGAAATGTCCACGGGAGATATTTACTATAAGGAAAATAATTGGGGTATTGATAACACCAGTTGGACTTGGAAAGATTCGGAGGTATCCCACAACATCATGGCCTCGGCCATCATTCACTTCTAAGAATTTCTACACGACGGCTTAAGAAATTTTAAAAGGAGACAGAAATGTTCAAAAAGACAACCATAATCGCAGTAGCTCTTATAGCCCTGGCCGGGCTGGCCCTGGCCCAGGTGGAACAGCAGGTGCAGGGCGCCGGAATGGTGGACTGGACCACCCAGGCCGTCAAATCGACCGGCATCGGGGCCATCAACCCCAAACTGCCGCCCTCGGCCCAGCGCAAGAACGCCCTGCGGGCCGCCCAGCTGGACGCCATGCGCAACATGATGGAGACCCTCAACGGCGTGCTGCTGACCTCCGAGACCACGGTGGAGAACGCCATGATGAGCTCGGACATCATCAAGACCCGGGTGGAGGGCATCGTCCGGAACTTCCGCTTCACCTCCAAGCCCCGCTACATGTCCGACGGATCGGTGGAGATCGACATGGAGATGCTGCTCAACCAGAAGGTGGGCGACGCCCTGTATCCCGAGACCATGGGCGGCAAGACCCCCACCTTTGCCAGCCTGCCGTCCGATTTCAACTCCCAGGAACCGGAGAAGTACACCGGGCTGATCATCGACGCCACCGGGACCGACGCCGTTCCGGCCATGGTCCCCAACGTGCTGGATGAGTCCGGCGAGGGCATCTACGGCCAGGATTTCGTCCCCCGCGAGGCGGCCGTCAAGAACGGCGTGGCCATCTACGCCAAGAGCGTGGAGGAGGCCCGCCGCAATGTTGAGAAGGTGGGCACCAACCCGCTGGTCATCATGGCCGTCCGCTCCTCGGGCCTCAACAAGGCCGACCTGGTGATCTCCGACGGCGACGTGGAGAAGGCGGCCCTGATCGCCGACAACACCGATATCTATGACAACTGCAAGGTGATCATCGTAGTCAAATAATTTCCGGATAACCAAATGATTATGGGGAGAAGGCAAAAGGCGACCATACCTGCTTCTCCCCGTAATTTATGCCAGACATAAATCCATTGGGAGGTTTTAGCGCATGATGAGGAAGCTACTATTGTTCCTGGCCGCTGTTGTCATGGTCTTCTCCCTGTCATATGCCCAGGATGAACTGAGGGAGATCACCACCGACGGCACGGCGTCAGTTTTGAATAACGACAAGGCCATGGCCCGGGATGTGGCCATCCAGGACGCCCTGCGCAACGCGGTGGAGCAGGTGACCGGCGCGGTGATCAGCTCCAGCACGGTGGTGGAGAACGCCATGGTGGTGGAGGACAACATCTACTCCAAGGCCAAGGGCTATGTCAAGGCCTACTCGGTGCTCAGCGAGGGCGAGGCCGACAACGGGCTGAGCTATAACGTCAAGGTCAAGGCCCAGGTCCGGGCCGGGGCCATCAAGGAGGACATCGGCGACATCCTGAGGGGGGCCGGCAATCCCCGGCTGATGGTCCTGATCACCGAGCAGAACATCGGCCAGCAACAGTACAGCGGGCTGGATGTCAGCCTGAACGTGGCCGAGAACGCCATCATGGAGAATATGCGCAACAAGGGCTTTGAGTTCGTGGACCAGGAGACCAACGAGCGTAACATGCGCAAGGACAAGGCCCTGGCGGCCATGCAGGGTGACGCTGCCGCGGCGGCCTTCATCGGGGACCGGGCCGGGGCCGAGGTGATCATCACCGGCAAATCGTTCGCCAAGGAGGCCTCCGGGGTCAGCGACATGCTGGGCGGCATGAAATCCATGCAGGCCACCGTCTCGGTCAAGGCCATCAACACCGACGACGGCCGGGTGCTGGTCTCCAAGAGCCAGAGCGACAAGACCATCCATATCGACGAGGTGGCCGGCGGCACCAAGGCCATCGAGATGGCCGCCAACAAGGTGGCCGATTACCTGGCCGACGAGATCGTCAAGAAATTCACCCGGGGCTCCAATACCGTCACCCTCAACGTCACCGGGATCGCCGATTACCAGATGTACACCGACCTGGTCAACATCCTGAAGTACGAGATCCGGGGCGTCAAGGGGGTATCCGAGCGGGAGGTGGCCGGCAGCACCGGATTGATAGAGGTGGACACCAAGTTCAACAGCGGCCAGCTGACCTCGGAACTGCTGTACAAGACCTTCCCCAATTTCAGGGTCAGGATAATCAGCCGCACCGCCAACAAGATCAACCTGAAACTGGTGGCCCGAAAACAATAAAGGAGAATAGTGCATGAAAAGAATCACAGCGATCTTCACCCTAATAGCCGTGGCCTGCGCCCTGGCATCCGGCCCGGCCCTGGCGGAGAAATCCGGCGGGCTCAAAAAAAGGGTGGCGGTGGTGGATTTCGAGGATAAGACCGGCCACGGCGGCTGGCACATAGGCTCCGGAATGGCCGACATGCTGACCACCGCTCTGGTGAAATCCGGCAGTTTCATGGTCATCGAGCGCCAGCAGCTGGAGCAGGTGATGAAGGAGCAGAAACTGGGACTGAGCGGCGCGGTCACCCCCCAGAGCGCGGCCCAGGTCGGCAAGCTTCTGGGGGTGGAGCTGATAGTGCTGGGCAGCGTCAACGAGTTCGGCCAGAAGGAATCCTCGGTGGGCGGGTCGGTGGGGAGCAAGGTCTCCAAGGGGATGTTCGGCCTGAATAAAGTGGGGGTGGAGACCAAGACCGCCCGGGTGGGGATGGATATCCGGCTGGTCAACACCACCACCGGCGAGATCGTGGCGGCCGACGGCTTTGCCGAGGAGGAGAGCAAGAAGGGGCTGGACGTGGGCACCGATGATTTCGCCTTTTCCAACGATTCCCGCTTTGACCAGACCCTGTCCGGCAAGGCCACCCGCAAGGTGGTCAACAAGGTGGTGGACATGATAACTTCGGCCATGAACAAGCTGCCCTGGAGCGGCAAGATCCTCAAGCTCAACGCCGACAAGACCGTGATGCTGAAGCCCGGGGCGGAGGGCGGGGTCAAGGCCGGGGACATTTTCAACGTCTTCTCGCAGGGCGAGGAGATCATCGACCCCGATACCGGACTTTCCCTGGGCAGCGAGGAGAAGCAGGTCGGCACCATAGAGGTGGTGGAGGCCAAGGACAAGTATGCCACGGCCAAAGTCATTTCCGGCTCCGGGTTCAAAACGGGCGACATGGTCAGGGAGAAATAATTTCCCCGACATAATCAAGGCTCTATTTTTAGGAGGGTATTATGAAACATATTAAAAGCAGTTCCAACGGCGTTATCTGGCTTTTTCTGGTCACCGCCCTGGTGGTGATGGGCATGGTGTCGGGTCAGCTGATAGCCAAGACCTCGTCCATCGCCAAGATCACCTTCTATACCGGCCAGGTGGAGGTCCAGAAACCAATGAAAGACGTCTGGAGCAAGGCCCTGTTCAACCAGTCGCTGCTCTCCGGCCAGAAGGTGAAGACCCAGGAGGATTCCCGGGCCGAGATCGGCTTCGCCGACGGCAGCATCATCCGGATAGACGGCAACTCCAAGCTGGATATCATTGACGCCAAAAAGGAGAAGAGCGGGGCCCAGACGGCCACCGCCAAGGTCTGGAGCGGCAAGGTGTGGGCCAACGTCAACAAGATGAGCAAGAAGACCAAGTTCCAGCTGGAATCGCCCACCGCGGTGGCGGCGGTCCGCGGCACGGTCTACCGGATGGCCGTCTCCGACGATCAGACCACCAAGATCGCGGTCTACAGCGGCGAGGTGGCGGTGGACAACAAGCCCATAGTCAAGTTCATGGAGCAGAAGAAGGCCAAGGCCGGCGGGAAGCAGGGCGAGATCGAGGGGCCGACCCAGATCGCCGGTCCCAGCGAGGTGACCATGGAGCAGTGGGTGCAGATCGTCAAGGCCCAGATGGAGATCACCATCCACCCCGACGGGACCTACGACATCGTCAACTTCAATCCCATCATCGACAGCCAGGACGACTGGGTGAAATGGAACCAGGAGCGGGACGAGAAGCTGGGGATAAACCGGGATTAACCATTATCAACTCTTTCTGGATGTTATGATGAACCGGCTTAAATTATTTCTGCCGTCCGCTTTGGCGGCGCTGATCCTGTTTTCCTGCGGGCCTTCCACGGTCAGGCTCAAAAGGCTGGAGAGGGCCAACCTGCAGATTCCCCCGGTCACCCGGCTGGCGGTGGTGGACTTCGACGACCCCACCCACCGCAGCCTGGGCCCGGCGGTGGGCAACGTGCTGGTATCCCAGCTCAACACCCAGGGCTTCTACCAGATCATGGAGCGGGGCAAGATCCAGTCGGTGATGAAGGAGCATGCCTTCAACATGACCGGAGCGGTGGACCCCGGCACCATCAAGGAGCTGGGCGCCATCCTGGGGGTGGACGCCATCATCACCGGCGAGATCATCTCCTACAATGTGGAGACCAACCGCCGCACCGAGATGGTGGAGCGGAAGACCGGCACCGGGCGCTATGAGGAGGTGGAGAAGACCAATCCCTTCACCAAGAAGAAGTACAAGGTAAAAGAGGAGATCATGAAGACGGTGCTGGTTCCCGAGGAGCGCACCAGCAAGAGCGGAACGGTCTCCATCAACTACCGGATGGTGGACATCGCCTCCGGCAAGGTGGCGGTAAGCAAGACCCAGAGCTCCAGCTCCCAGCGCAGCTACAAGGACAACATCCCGGGGGATGAGCAGATATTAAGCGGGCTGCTGAACTCGGTCACCGAGGCTTTTGTCAAGGATATCTCGCCCCATTACATCGTGGTGGCCAAAAGGCTGCTCAAATCCAAGGCCGATCCCAACCAGATGGGCGCCGCCTACGCCAAACAGGGCGAATGGAGACGGGCGGCTGAGATCTGGGAAAAGCTGTCGGCCGTGAACCAGAAGGACCCGGCCTTGTGGCACAACCTGGGGGTGGCCTATGAGGCCATGGGCGAGGTGGAGAAGGCCGAACTAGCTTACAACAAGGCCCAGGTCATCGAACCCGGCAACCGGCTGTATATCGAGGACACCGCCCAACTGAGGAATGCCTTCCGCGGGGCCCTGCCATCGGAGAACCAGCAGGTGGCGGTGAACAACGCCAACGGCCCTAGTTCCGTTTCAGCCGGTGACGGCAAGATCGTGCGGATCGAGAGCACCGGGGAGATCTATGTCGATATCGGGTCAAAATCCGGCCTTAAGGCGGGCGACCGGCTGCTGGTCTTCGGTCAGAGGGAGATCCGCAATCCGGATACCGGGGAGATCCTGGATGTGGAGCAGGTGGACAAGGCCGAATTATCGGTGACCAAGGTGATGTTAAACTCGGCTCTCTGCCTGATATCTAAGCAACAAACTGGTAATAAGTTAGCACTGAAAGATAAAGTTAAGATCATTAAAATTGATAAGTAAACCGAAACTTTAATCAATAATCAATCATACGGGGAGATGAAAATCTCCCCATTATTATGTTTTATGAAAATTGCATCTGTACGAAATAAAAGCTTGGGGCATAAAGCAGGCCTTCGGCCGATGTTTGATCTGCTTTCCATCAACGGCCAGAAGATAAGCGACAACATCGATCTCCGTTTTCACCAGAGCGACGAACTGCTGGAGGTGGTCTATAAAGACAGGGCCGGCAAAATGAACCGCTGGCTGATCGAAAAGGGCTATGACCATCCCCTGGGTGTCGTTCTGGAGGAGCCGAAATTTCATTCCTGCGGGAACAAATGCATCTTTTGTTTTGTGGATCAGATGCCACAGGGGATGCGGCCGGCATTATATTTCAAGGATGAGGATTTCCGCCTGTCATTCCTCCACGGAAATTACATCACCCTGAGCAATATCAGCCGTTCCGACCTGGACCGGATCAAGCAGCAGCGTCTGAGCCCCCTTTACATTTCGGTCCATGCCACCGATGTCAAGTTAAGGCGGAAGATGCTGGGAAGCCGGCGAGAGCACGATCTTTTAAAGGTCATCAATGACCTGATCGCCGGGGGGATCGAAATGCATACCCAGATCGTGCTGTGCCCGGGCATCAACGACGGGCGGCATTTGAAAAAAACCCTGTCCGATCTATTGAAGCTGTACCCCGGCCTAAAAAGCATTGCGGTGGTTCCGGTGGGGCTGACCAAACACCGGCAAAAGCTCTATCCACTCCGTGCTATAACCAAGGAATACTCCCGGCAACTTATTGAGGAATATAAGAGATTGCAGCAGCAGTTAAGGCATAGGTTCAAAAGAACAATCCTTTACTTTGCTGACGAGTTCTATCTTAATGCCGGACTTGACTTTCCGGCTTCGTTTTGGTATGATGATTATCCTCAGCTGGACAACGGGGTGGGGATGGTCAGAGATTTTTGGAATAGCTTTCGCTCCCTGTCACCCGATCTCCCGAAGA
The DNA here is from genome assembly GCA_031082425.1 of Candidatus Edwardsbacteria bacterium. Lineage (NCBI taxonomy): Bacteria > Candidatus Edwardsiibacteriota > Candidatus Edwardsiibacteriota bacterium. The sequence continues at coordinate 21,031 of JAVHLB010000008.1, forward strand.
GGCTTAAGCGGAGGAAAAAGGTTCTTTTAATATCCGGCATCTCCGGAGCCAGGGTGTTGAAGCCGGTGACAGTCCGGCTCAACGGTATCAGCGGCCTGGACTGTTCGGTTCTATTGGTGAAAAACCGGCTGTTCGGGGACTCGGTCACTGTCAGCGGGCTACTGTCCGGCAGGGATATTCTTTCCGCCCTGAAAGCTGAAGTCAGGGACTGCGACCTGATGGTCCTGCCGGAGAACCTGTTGAATCGCCAGGGAAAATTCATCGATGATCTGAGCCTGGGGGAATTCGGGAGAAGTCTCAAACCGGTCAAGGTGGTGGTCGGCCTGGAGGCATTGATCAAGGCAATCTGAACTTAATTCATGATTAAGTTGGGATATAAAATATTCCGGCCGGTGGATTGGCTGATAGTGGGTTTTCACCTGCTGATGACCCTGTTGACGCTGATATTCAGGGAGAACATCGGCGATTGGCAGACCGCTTTCTGGAAGTATTTTTTCTCCACCGCCGCCATGATATTGCTCCGGGCGGTCAACCATCGTTTTGACCGGCCCGGGTTGAATTTTGTCTCGGAATGGTACCCCATACTGTCATTGCCCTGGGTTTACAGCGGGACCAAGTATTTCGTCCACGCCCTGTTTCCCTGGACCATCGACGGCCTGCTGCACCAGGCCGATCTGGCCCTGCTGGGGGGCGACCCGACCCTGTTCCTCCGGAGTCTGGGAGGCCCCTGGTTCAGCGACCTGATGCAGGCTTCCTATTGCCTGTTCTTCGGGCTGATATTCTTCAGCTGTCTGATCCTCTATCTGAAAAAGGGCCGGTGGCAGTTCGAGAACCTGCAGATGATCATCCTTACCGCATTGTACGGCACCTATATCCTGTTCATTCTGCTGCCGGCCCACAGCCCCCGTTTCATATATTATCATGACCTTCCGCTGAACGGGGGCTGGCTTACCGACACGGTCGGATCATTTATTGACAGGGCGGCCCACCGGGGAGGGGCTTTCCCGTCGGGCCATGCCGCGGCCTCGGTGGCCATCTGCGTTTTCATGTGGCGCTACGCCCGGGCCTGGGCTCCGTGGTTCATCATCATAACCCTGTTGCTTTTATTATCCACCGTTTACGGAGGATACCATTATGTGGCCGACCTGCTGGCCGGATTCGCCTACGGGGGGATCTCCTGCCTCCTGGCGATCCTCTGGAACCGGCACTGGCGGAAGAGCCTGAACGGGAATTTCAAATGAAGGCCGGATGTTCATATTAAAAAAAATAATCAGCGGCATCATAATGCCGTTGCCGGTGGTGATGGTCATTCTGGCGGCAGGTATCCTTCTTATCTGGCCGCTGAAAAAGAAGAGGGCTGGTTGGATCGCTGCCGCGGTATCTTTCTTATCCCTGCTGCTGCTGGGGTACGGCATTATCGGCGACATGATGTTGAGCGACCTGGAGAACAGATATCCCGCGCCGGTCGGCATCGAAACCCACGCCGACGTCAAATGGGTGGTGGTGCTGGGCGGTGGGATGAACAGCGATCCCCGGCTGCCAGTCACCTCCCAACTGAGCAACGGCTCGGCGGTGCGGACTATTGAGGGCATCAGGATCCACCGCCTTCTGAAGGGCGCCAAACTGCTGTTCTCCGGCGGGCCGGTCTTCAACCCGGTCCCGGAGGGCCAGGGGATGGCCCAGCTGGCCCTGGATCTTGGCCTGCCGCGGGAGGAGATGATGACCGAGATATTATCCCGCGACACCGAGGAGCAGGCCCGGCTGATCAAAAGCCTGGTGGGGGCCGACAGCATATTTCTGGTGACCTCGGCGGTCCATATGCCGCGGTCCATGGCGCTGTTCAAAAAGACCGGGATGGCCTGTATTGCGGCGCCCACCGACTTCCTGTATAAAAAAGAACTGCAGTTCAACCCCAGCCGATTGTTTCCCGGCTACGGCGGCTTCCGCAAAGCCGAGGCCGGCTGGCATGAATATATGGGGACCCTATATGGCCGGATAACGGGAAGGATCTGACATCTGATGACACCAAACAGACTGTTCAGGCATTTTTTAGCTGCCACCGCGCTCCTGGTATCCGGATGTTCCGTCGGCTGGGCCGGCCAGGAAGCCTTGATCCGGCAGATCAGTTCCTGGGGGCTGCCGGGCTGGCTGGTGACCATTATCATTGCCATGCTGCCGGTCTTCGAGCTGAGGGGGGCCATTCCGGTGGCCTACCAGCTGCTGGGCATCCCGATCGCTCCGGCGGTGGCTTTTTCGGTGGTCGGCAACCTGATCCCGGTGGTCCCGATATTGCTTTTTTTGGGGCCGGTGTCCGGCTGGCTGAGAAAAGTTCCCCTGTTCGACGGGTTCTTTGAATGGTTGTTCTCCCGCACCAGAAGCCGGAGCGATCTGATCAAAAAATACGAAATGGTGGGGCTGATGCTGTTCGTGGCGGTTCCCCTTCCGATGACCGGGGCCTGGACCGGCGCGATCATGGCCTTTCTGTTCGGGATAAAATTCTGGCCAGCGCTGCTTTTCATAAGCCTGGGGGTGTTGATAGCCGCAGCCATCGTAACTGCCCTGGTGCTGATGGGCATCTGGGGCGCAATCATTGCCGGCACGGTCCTCTCGGCCTTGGCCGTTTCGGCCGCCTGGGGATCTTTTAGAAAGAGGGATCATGTCTAACCCTACTGTGGCCATCATCGGCCGACCCAACGTGGGCAAATCAACCCTGTTCAACCGGATCCTCAAGCGCAAGCTGGCCATCGTGGACGACCGGCCCGGCGTCACCCGGGACCGCAACTACGCCCTGGCGGACTGGAACGGCCGGGAGTTCTACCTGGTCGACACCGGCGGACTGGTGCCCAACACCGAGGACCGGATGGAGAAGTCCATCAAACACCAGGTGGAGATAGCCCTGGAGGAGGCCGATGTGCTGCTGATGGTGGTGGACCGCCAGACCGGGATCACCGATATCGATTACCATGTGGCCAAGCTGATCCGCCAATTCGGCAAGCCGTATCTGCTGCTGGTCAACAAGGTCGACGACCAGAAGCACGAGGGCGACTCCTATGAATTCATGAAGCTGGGCCTGGGGGAGCCGCTGCTGATAGCGGCCGGACCGGGCCGGGCCATCGGCGACATGCTGGACAAGGTGGTGGAGATGCTGCCCAGAGACAGGGTCGCTCCCCTGGACCCGTCCACCATCAAGGTGGCGGTGCTGGGAAAACCCAACGTGGGCAAATCCTCCCTGATCAACGCCATCACCGGGGAGGAGCGGGTGATCGTGGACTCGGTGCCCGGAACCACCCGGGATTCGGTGGACACGATCTTCGAGTGGCGCAACCAGAAATACATGCTGATCGACACCGCCGGATTGCGAAGGAAAAGCAGGGTCAAGGATTCCCTGGAATTCTACACCACCCTCCGGACCGAAAAAAGCCTGGAACGGGCCGACGTGGGGGTGCTGGTGCTGGACAGTTCCGAAGGGCTGTCCCATCTGGACCTGACCCTGGCTTCGATGCTGGAACACTCCAACAAGGCGGTGATGGTGGTGATAAACAAATGGGACCTCCAGAAGGACCCCAACAAGGCCAACTATCTGGGTTGGCTCAAGGAGCAGATGCCTTTTTTGAATTTTGCCGAGTTCATCTTCACCTCGGCCACCGAGGAGCAGGGGATGCCTCAGCTGCTGCAGACCGTGATCTCGGTCTGCTATCTGTGGCGGAAAAATGTCGAACCGGAGGCCCTGGCCCGGGCCTTCGACCAGGCGGTGGAGAAGAACCGGCCGCCCAGCATCAAAGGCAAGCGGATAGACCTGTACTCCATAACCCAGACCGACGTGGCTCCGCCCCGCTTCCTGATCAAGGCCTCCGAGCCGGAGCTGGTGGCGCCCAATTACCAGAAGTACCTCCACAAGCAGCTTCATGAGGGCCTGGGATTAAAAGGGACGCCCATCCGGCTGATGTTCAAGCGTTCCAAGCCGCCGGCCGACTGGAGCGAACGAAACTATGTGGATTACGGCGGCCGGCCGAGATACCATTCCTCCAAGGGGGAAGACTGACCTAATATCACAACCGCAAGATGAAGGTTGATTATCAAGTGCTGATAAAAATATGTTATATCGTATCGGCCTATCTGGCCGGGGGCGTCCCGTTCGGTTTTCTGGCCGGGAAGGTCTTCAAGAAGGTCGATATCCGGGAGCACGGCAGCCGGAACCTGGGAGCCACAAATGTCTTCCGGGTGGTGGGGAAGGGGCCGGGGCTGGCGGTGTATCTTCTGGATGCCCTCAAGGGCTTTACCCCGGTGCTGATATCAAAGATGGTCTGGCCCAGTGCCAGCATTCCCGGCCAATGGTTCTATATCGCAGTGGGGCTGGCGGCCATTCTGGGGCATGTGTTCACCCCTTATCTCAGATTCAAGGGCGGGAAAGGGGTGGCCACCGCCTCCGGAGTCCTTCTGGCCCTGGAGCCGGCGGCCACCATGATCGCTTTGGCCGCCTTCATCGCCGTATTATCGGCCTCCGGCTATGTTTCGCTGGGATCCATAATCGCCTCCCTGGTCTTTCCCATCTCGGCCGCGGTGATCAGAATCGTGCAGAACCAAAATCCCCTGGTCCCCATCGTGGCCCTGGGGTGGTTGATCACGATATTGATAATGCTGACCCATAAGAAAAACATCATCCGGCTGCTCAACGGAACGGAAAACAAGTTCCGTTTCAAAAAAGATAAATTTCCATCGGACGATAAATGACGGTACGGAACAAAAAAAAGGGGGCCGCGGTCCTGGGAGCCGGCAACTGGGGCACCACCCTGGCGGTGATGCTGGCCGAGAAAGGATATGCTGTCCGCCTCTGGGAGTTTCGGGCCGAGGCGGCCAGGAAGATCCAGCAGCAGAGGGAGAACCAAGAGTTTCTGCCGGGCATTCCCCTGCCGTATAACATCTCGGTCGGCTCCGATGTTGAAAAAACCTTAGCTGATAACCAGGTTGTTTTCTGGGCGCTGCCCTCACAAGTATTGCGTTCCGTCTGCCGGAATCTCTCGCCGCTTCTGGGGGACGATCGGCTGCTGGTAAGCGCCATCAAGGGGATAGAGGTGTCCAGCCTGATGCGCTGTTCCCAGGTGCTGGAGCAGGAACTGGGGCCAAAAGCTTCCCGGCTGGCGGTGCTGTCAGGGCCGAATATAGCGCCCGAGATCGCCCGGCATGTTCCCAGCACCACGGTGGTGGCCGCCAAATACCCGGGGGATGCCAAGGAAGTGCAGGAGATGCTGCGGTCGCCCTATTTCCGGGTGTATACCGGGGATGACATCATCGGACTGGAGCTGGGCGGCTCGCTGAAGAACATCATCGCCATCGCCGGCGGGATAATAGACGGGCTGGGCCTGGGGGCCAACACCAAGGGGGCATTGCTGACCCGCGGCTTGGCTGAGATCACCCGGCTGGGGGTGGCGCTGGGGGCCAGGCCGGATACCTTTGCCGGGTTGTCCGGAATGGGGGACCTGATCACCACCTGCTTCAGCCAGCAGAGCCGCAACCGCTCGGTGGGCCAGCAGATCGGGCAGGGGCGAAAACTGGGCGATATCCTAAAACAGATGTCAATGGTGGCCGAGGGGGTGGAGACCACCAAAGCCGCCCACCGGCTGGCCCAAAAGCACGGCATAGAGATGCCCATCACCCAGCAGATGTATCGGGTGCTGTTCGAGGATAAGGATCCGGCCGAGGCCTTAAAAGATCTGATGGGGCGGGATGCCAAGGCGGAACTATGGTGAGATACTGGCAGGTGACCCAAAGATACGGCTGCGATGTGCTGGAATTGAATTTCCTCAACGAATTCGGGATCAATCACGGCCTGGTGGTCAAAACCCAGGGGCGGGATATTGACCAGGCCGAGGTCTACCGCTCCCTGTCGGCCCGGCGCAAAACGGTGGTCACCAGCCAGGTCCACGGCTGCGACATCTGCCGGGTGGACTCCCGGTTCGATAAATTCTATCCCCACCGGGTCCAGGCCGACGGCCTGATGACCGACCGCAGCGATGTGGTGCTTACCATTCACACCGCCGACTGCCTGCCGATATACCTGGCCTCTTCGGACCGACGCTACCTGGCCCTGGTGCATGCCGGGTGGAGGGGCACGGCCGCTAACTTTGCCGCCAAAGCGGTCGATGTTTTCTGCGGTGAATATGGACTCAGCCCCAGAGAACTGGTGGCCGCCATCGGGCCGGGCATCGAGGCCGGCTGCTACCAGGTGGACCGCGATGTGGCCGGGAGATTCCCGCCGGAACATGCCAGACCCGAGAATAACGGCAAATGGTTGTTGGATCTGCGAAGCACCAACCGCGACCAGTTGTTATCGTCCGGGATGAAACCCTGCAATATCTACGTCAGCGATTTTTGCACCAAATGCCGTCCCGATATGTTCCATTCCTACCGCCGGGAGGGAAAATTAAAAGGTAAGATGATCGCCTTTATGGAGGCCCCAGATGATTGAGCCGGTAGCCCAAAAAAACAAAGAAAAAACCAAGACCTTAAAACGGTTGCCGGGCACCAAGGTTTATCACAATATCCGTGAGGTGGGCGAAATGACATCCCTGAAGCCCTATGTCCTGAGGTTCTGGGAGAGCGAATTCCCCCAGCTCCGGCCCCGCTTGAGCCGGGGCGGAAGACGCCAATACCAGCTGGACGACATCAAAATGGTGCTGATGATCAAGAAGCTGCTTTACGAGGACGGCTTCACCATCGCCGGGGCCCGGGGCCGGCTGGCCGAGATCCGGGAGCAGGACCCCGACCAGATGGAGATCCCGTTCAACCAGTTCCGGGAGAGGTCCCAGCTGGAGCAGATAATCGAGGAATTGAGGGTAATGTTAAAATCGCTTTAGCCGGTTCATTTTCTGCTTGCTTTAGGAATGTTTTTACCGTATAATTATCCGGTTGTCGGGGTGTAGCGCAGTCCGGTTAGCGCACTTGACTGGGGGTCAAGGGGCCGGTGGTTCGAATCCACTCACCCCGACCATTTATTCGATAGAGCGGGGCTAGAATTGCGATGATGGCAAAAATCTTAGGCGACTAAGGCTTTTGCCATTTTTGCCAGCAGCTGGCCAGGGAGTATTACCGGACCACGGTGTTCACCGGGAAGCTGATCTCCCACAAGGAGAGACTTTCCCAGCGGCTGTTGCACAACGAGACGGCCTACTCCATCCAGCGCCGGCTGCTGTGGGAGGTGATCACCACCGCGGTGCCGCCCATCAGGGACTCGGGGTGTCTTTGACAACGGGTGACATTTCAGGGAAATTGTGAAAGATAAGTTTAATTTGCATGTCTAAGGAGAGTTATGGATCCCAGAGTAACCAAGCACGCCGAGGTGCTGATGAAATATTCGCTGGCCCTGAAGAAAGGCGACAAGCTGATGATCCAGGGCGAGCATTTCACCATGCCCCTGATCAAGGAATGCTTTCGACTGGCGCTGGAGCTGGGGGCCCATCCCCAGGTCAAGATATTAAATTCCGAATTGTCGGAGATCATGATGAAGCAGGGCAGCGACCAGCAGCTGACCTTCATCCACGAAAGCGACAAAGTGGCCGTTAAGACCGCCGACGCCCTGCTGACCCTGATGGGCAGCGTCAACACCAGGATGATGAGCAACGTGGATCCCGACCGGCTCAGGGTCGCCAGCCGGGGCAATGCCGAAATATTCAAGATGTTCTTCGAGCGGATGGCCAGGAACGAACTGCGGTGGTGCGGGACCATGTTCCCGGGCCAGTCCAATGCCCAGGAGGCCAGCATGTCCTTGTCCGAATATGAGGACTTTGTCTACAATTCCTGTTATCTGGACCGGGACGACCCGGTGGCCAAATGGCGGGAGATCGAGCGGGAACAGAAAAAGATCTGCGACCACCTGGACGCCAAAAAGGAACTGCAGATAATATCCCAGGACACCGACCTGAAGATGACCATCGCCGGGCGCAAGTGGGTCAACTGCTGCGGGCAGGTCAATTTCCCGGACGGCGAGGTGTTCACCGGGCCGGTGGAGGATTCGGTCAACGGGCATATCCGGTTCAGCTTTCCGGGCATCTATTCCGGCCGGGAGGTGGAGAACATCCAACTGACCTTCCAGAACGGCAAGGTGGTCAAGGCCACCGCCGACAAGGGTGAGGAGCTGCTGAACAAACTGCTGGAGACCGATGCCGGCGCCCGCTTCGTGGGAGAGATCGCGGTGGGCACCAATTACAACATCACCAAATTCACCCGGAACATGCTGTTCGACGAGAAGATCGGCGGCACGGTCCATCTGGCCATCGGACGCTCCATCCCGGAATCGCTGGGCGTCAACCAGTCGGCCATTCACTGGGACATGCTGTGCGACATGAAGCAGGGCGGCAGGATACTGGCCGACGGCCAGGTCGTCTACCAGGACGGCAAATTCACAATTTAGGGCCGGCAGTTTATTGAAAAAGCACATCTTTTTGATGTGCTTTTTTCTTTGAAATACAATAGACAAACCGGCAGGAATAAGTTATAATAAAATGTTATGAAAGTAGCTGTAATAATACCGGCTTACAACGCAGGAGGCACCCTGGGAAATCTGCTGGCCGAGGCCGTTGGGTGGGTGGATTTATGCGATGTCATGGTGGTCAACGACGGCTCGGATGACGCTACGGCTGCCATTATGGAAAGATCCCCGGTCATAAGCCTGGCCCATGTCGCCAACTGCGGAAAGGGCCGGGCACTGAGGACCGGGTTTGCCCATGCCCTGTCTTTGGGCTATGATGCGGTGATAACCATGGATGCCGACGGCCAGCACGACCCGAAGTATATTCCGTCGATGATTGATATTATGGATGCTGGACATTGGGACATTATTGTTGGTTCCCGCAGGAATGAGTTTGGAAGAATGTCATTTGCCCGTTTTCTGAGCAACAGTATCACCACGGTGGTGGTGTCTCTTTTAGCAGGTCAGAAGATCGAGGACAGCCAGTGCGGCTACCGGCTGATCCGGCGGGAGGTGCTGGAAGCAATTGTTCTGGAAACGGACGGCTATCAGATGGAGTCAGAACTGCTGATCAAGGCCGGGCGGAGGGGATTCACTATCGGGCAAGTTCCGATAGATATCAGAAGCTCTGCCACCAGCCATATAAGGCATTTGACTGATACTTGGAAATTTATGGTCATGGCCCTGAAGTCACTTTGGTTGTGATTTGGATTCCCACCTGGGCGGGAATGACAATCAATGATGATTCGATAAACATAACACTGAATATAACAAAAAATCCTGATGAAGAAAAAACCATTGATCCTGATCACCAACGATGATGGCATTGACGCCCTGGGCATCAAGGCCCTGCGCTGCAGTTTAAAAAAGATAGCCCGGACCGTGGTATTCGCCCCGATGTCCGAGAAAAGCGGGGCCAGCCATTCCTTCTCCCTGCGCAAGCCGCTGGAGGTGGTGTGGCGCAACCGGACCACCGTGGCGGTGGACGGCACCCCCACCGACTGCGTGATGCTGGCCATCCGCGGACTGCTGAAGGAGAGGCCCGACCTGGTGGTGTCCGGCATCAACCACGGCCCCAACCTGGGCGACGATGTCACCTACTCCGGCACGGTGGCCGGGGCCACCGAGGGCACCCTGCTGAGCATCCCGTCCATCGCCGTGTCATGCACCTCATGGAACGGCTGTAACTTCCAGGCGGCCGCCCATTACGCCCGCCGGGTGGCGGCCACCGCCCTCAAGCAGGGTCTGCCCAAGAACACCCTGCTCAACGTCAACGTACCCAGCCTGCCGATGGCCAGGATCAAAGGGGTCAAGATCACCAAGCTGGGAAAGAGGATCTACCGCGACGTGATAGTGGAGCAGAAGCATCCCGACGGCCGGCAGTATTTCATGATTGACGGGGCCGACCCGGACTGGGAGCGCCAGCCCAGGACCGATTTCGAGGCCATCGAGCAGAACTACGTCTCCATCACCCCGTTCCACCTGGACTGGACCAATCATCGGGCATTGGCCAGTCTGAAAAGTTGGGAAAAACTGCTGGCCACAGATCGAATCGCAAGATAATGATCGCCGCACTAAATAATTTCGCCAGCGAAACTTTTTCCGCCCTGCGGGTGCGCAATTACCGCCTGTACTTCATAGGACAGGGGATCTCCTTGAGCGGCACCTGGATGTCGACCATCGGCCAGGCCTGGCTGGTGCTCAAGCTGACCGAATCCGGCACGGCCCTGGGCCTGGTGTCGGCCTTTCAGTACCTGCCGGTGCTGCTGCTGGGGCCGCTGGGAGGGGTGGTGACCGACCGGTTCCCAAAACGGAAGCTGCTCTACTTCACCCAGGGTGCTTTCTGCCTGCTGGATCTGATACTGGCGATTCTGGTGGTCACCGGCAAGGTCCAGTTATGGATGGTCTACAGCCTGGCCCTGTGTTTCGGGCTGCTGGTGGCCATAGACAACCCCACCCGCCAGTCCTTCGTGCATGAGATGGTCGGCAGCAAGCTTCTTAAGAATGCGGTGACCCTGAACTCCATGGAGATCAACCTGGCCCGGGTGATCGGGCCGGCCCTGGCCGGGGTGCTGATCGCCAGCGTGGGGATGGCTTCCTGTTTCTTCATCAATTCGTTTTCCTTTTTGGCGGTGTTGATCTGCCTTTTCCTGATGCGGGGCAAAGACCTTCATCCCATCCCGCCCATCCGGCAGTTCAAGGGGCAGCTGAGCCGGGGATTCGTCTACATGTGGAAGACCCCGGTGATCCGGGAGGTCCTGGTCATGATGGCCATCGTGGGCACCCTGACCTATGAGTTCCAGGTGAGCCTGCCGCTGATAGCCAAATATACCTTCCACGGCAATGCCCGGACCCTGGCCCTGTTGACCTCCGCCACCGGAATAGGATCGGTGCTGGGGGGCCTGTTCACCGCCAGCCGGGGGAAGGCCGGGACCTTTTGGGTGGCCTGGGCCAGCCTGGCCTTCGGCACGGCCATCCTGGCGGTCTCGGTTTTGCCCACTTTGGCTCTGGCCGTTACGGCCATGGTGATCGTGGGGATCTTTTCCATTGCCTTCAATTCGCTGGGCAACACCACCCTGCAGTTGGAGTGCACCCCGGAGATGCGGGGCCGGGTGATGTCCCTTTGGGCGGTGACCTTCATCGGCTCCAATGCCATAGGCGGACCGGTCATCGGCTGGGTGGGAGAACACACCGATCCCAGGTGGAGCCTGGCCTTGGGCGGGATGGCGGCAATAGTTGCCGGGATTTACGGGTTGATCTCATCCAAAAAGGCCTATTCCAAAATAGATCTGGCTGTCGAGACGGCTTAATTCACCACCACGCCAGCCAAGGTTCGAAATGATAAATAATGCTAGCCGCCCTAAATAATTTTGCCAAGGCCACCTTTTCGTCCCTGCAGGTGCGCAACTATCGCCTTTACTTCATCGGGCAGGGCATTTCGATGTGCGGCACCTGGATGCAGTCCATAGGCCAGGCCTGGCTGGTGCTAAAGATAACCGGATCCGGCACGGCCCTTGGCCTGGTGACGGCTTTTCAGTTCCTCCCGGTATTGCTGCTGGGGCCGATGGGCGGGGTGGTGACCGACCGGTTTCCCAAAAGAAAACTGTTATATTTTACCCAGACCGCTTTCAGCCTCCTGGCCCTTACCCTGGGGATCCTGGTGGCGGTGGACCGGGTCCAGTTGTGGATGGTCTATCTGCTGGCTCTGGGTTTCGGCCTGCTGGCCGCCATCGACAACCCCACCCGCCAGTCCTTTGTCCACGAGATGGTCGGCAGCCAGCTGTTGCGAAATGCGGTCACCCTCAACTCCACCGCCATCAACCTGGCCCGGGTGATAGGGCCGGCCTTGGCCGGAGTGCTGATAGCCGGGGTCGGGCTGGCCTCCTGCTTCATCATAAATTCGGTCTCCTATCTGGCAGTTTTGATCTGCCTGCTAATGATGCGCGACAGCGAGTTTAACGCCGTTCCGCCGATACGGGCCATGAAAGGGCAGCTGCTCAAGGGGTTTGCCTACATGTGGAAGACCCCGGTGATCAGGGATATCTTGATAATGATGGCGATAGTCGGGACCCTGGCCTATGAATTTCAGGTCAGCCTGCCGCTTCTGGCCAAATATACTTTTCACGGCACCGCCGCCAGTTTTGCCATGCTGACATCGGCCATGGGAATGGGGGCGGTATTGGGCGGTCTTTTTTCAGCCAGCCGGGGAAGATCCCGTCCGGTGTGGGTGGCCTGGGCCAGCCTGGCCTTTGGAGCCGCCATTCTGATCGTTTCCTTGTCCCCCGGTTTGTCTTTTGCCGCTATGGCCCTGGTGGCGGTGGGGATATTTTCGATCCTGTTCACCTCCCTGGGAAATACCACCCTGCAGCTGGAGTGCCAGCCGTCCATGAGGGGGAGGGTGATGGCCATTTGGACCGTGGCCTTTATGGGATCTACCCCCATAGGCGGTCCGATCATCGGCTGGGTGGGGGAGCATGCCAGCCCCCGGTGGAGCCTGGTGGTGGGCGGGGTGGCGGCCCTTTTGGCCGGGGCCTATGGATTGATATCCACCAGGAAAAATTATTCCCAGATAAATCCGGCCGCCGGGACGGCCCAAGATGGCCCATAGGATGCTGGTCGGCAGAAGAAAAGACTTTTAATGATAAATTATTTTTACGGGCAGTAGATGAATTACGAGCTTTCACGAAAGCAGATGGTGGATCAGCAAATCATCCGCCGGGGGGTGAACGATCCCAGGGTGATCGCCGCCATGCAAAAGGTGCCCCGGCACCTGTTCGTGCAGGAAGCCCTGCAGGACCGGGGTTATGACGACAATCCCCTGCCCATCGGCCAGGCCCAGACCATCTCCCAGCCCTATATCGTGGCCCTGATGAGCCAGAACCTGAACCTTAAGGGCGGGGAGAAGGTGCTGGAGATAGGCACCGGCTCCGGCTACCAGGCGGCGGTGCTGGCCGAGATGGGGGCCAAGGTCTTCACCATCGAGCGGGTGGAGAAGCTGTACCACAATTCCCGGAAACTGCTGGAGGAGCTTAAATACCACGATATAGCCGTCAAGCTGGGGGACGGCACCATCGGCTGGGCCGAGCATGCGCCCTACGACCGGATCATCGTCACCGCCGGGGCCCCGGAGGTTCCCAAGACCTACTGGGACCAGCTGGCCGAGGGCGGCCGGATAGCCATCCCGGTGGGCGATGTCCATGTGCAGTCGCTGGTGCTGGTGGACAAGATCGAGGGCAAAGAGGTGAAGAGCCAGGTCTGCGGCTGCGTGTTCGTGCCGCTGATCGGTAAATACGGCTGGCAGACCAATGGACAGTAGGATCAGGATAGGAGTGATCGGGGCTTCGTCCTGCTCGGCCAAGCTGGCCCAGGCGGCCTACACGGTCGGCAAGCTAATAGCTGAGAGCGGCGCCATTCTAGTATGCGGCGGGATGGGCGGGGTGATGGAGGCCGCCTGCCGGGGAGCAATAGAGGCCGGCGGGATGACGGTGGGCATACTGCCCGGCTCTTCGGCCAAAGAGGGAAATGATTATCTGACAGTTCCGGTGGTGACTGGGCTGGGCTATGCCCGGAACTCCATTGTGGTGCAGTCGGCTCAGGTGCTGATAGCCATCGGCGGGAAATACGGCACGCTGTCGGAGCTGGCCTACGCCGCCGGGTTCGGGATCCCGGTGGTGGGGCTTTCCACCTGGAAGATCCGGGCGCCGATCAAGCATGTGAGGACCCCGGAGGAGGCGGTGAGGATGGCGTTGAAGATGGTGAGGACGTGAGATGGGAAAATGGGACGCAGATAAACGCTGATTTCAAAAAGTATCAATAAAATATACCCACTGTATAAATGTAATGGTTAGGCGCAATTAATACGGGATAATATGAAAATTTCAAAATTATTATTGCTGGTTGCTATAACACTTTTAATTGTACAAAAAGCTGAAGCACAAACAGAATATTTGAAAAGTTGGTCGCATACATATTGGCATACTTCAATTTCACTAAAAGATCAATTGAATATCAAAATATCTGCGCCAATGGAAGGTGTTAATCTTCCAAATTCATTTGAAACCAGCCTGGTAAGTATTTCTGCCATTGAACAAAATAAAAAATATTACATATCAGCAAATCCATTATTTATTGGTGCAGCATTAGGTGGTGCTGGATTGGTAAACATTTTTAACAAAGAAACACGATCACCAATTTATGGCATTGCGGCAGTTGCAATACTTGCACCACAAATCTTGGGAAATTTTAAAATCGGTTTTGCTCCTAACAGTAATATTGCATTTATGGCGGGCCAAAATACAGACTATTATTTGTTTTATAAAATATCAAGGATTTGCACTGAAAGTTCAATTGGTATAAAATTATCTAACGATGCTTTCAGAGTAACACTTGATTTGCGTATTCCTTGGACAAAAGGGTATTTTGATAATAAACAACCTTATATTAATTTCGGCATTGGGTACTTCCCGGTATTTCCAAATACACCATTTTAGTATTCTTTATAATTTGTAAATGAACAAAACAATGTTTGCCCATATCGCCGGCATGGTGCAGGGCGTGGGATTCAGGTATTACGTGTGGCATCAGGCCAGGCATCTGGGGCTGGCCGGATATGTTCGCAACCTGCCGGACGGTTCAGTGGAGGCCGGGGCCGAAGGCGAAGAGGATAAATTAAACCAGTTTATTGAGGCCCTCCGGGCCGGGCCCTCCGGCGCGGTGGTGGAGGAGGTCAAAGTGGTGTGGGGAGAATACGGCGGAAAATATCGGGAGTTTAATATTACGCACTAAACCAATGGCGCGTCATCCTGAAGGCGACATCAGTTTTTGCTGTTGAAGGATCTGCGCCGATAGGATACAGATTCTTCGGCTTGCCGGGCAGGGCATTGGGCTCAGTATAACGAAAGGCCATTTGGCGGGGGTGAGGTCAAAACTCTCCCCTTATTAGGGGAGATACGGGCCAAGCAAGAAAAGTCTTTGTGCCTTGGTGTCACTTCGACAAACTCAGTGCATAGCTTTGTGGTTAAAGTGCCATGGATTCCCGATTGCTCGGGAATGACAGATGATCTTCTGTGGATTGCTTCATCAGAAAAGCAGCGAAGCTTTTTCGCAATGACAAATAACGAACAGATATAAAACTCATCAGGAGCAGAACATGGCAGTCAACCTGGGAAAATTCATCAGAGAAGTGCCGGACTTTCCCAAAAAAGGCATCGGCTTCAAGGACATCACCACACTTTTAAAGGATGCCGAGGGCTTCAAGCTGGCGGTGGACCAGCTGTCAGAACAACTAAAGGACGTTAAGATAGACGCCATCGCGGTGATAGAGTCCCGGGGCTTTCCCTTCGGCTCGGCTTTGGCCTACAAGCTGGGCACCGGCCTGCTGCTGGTCCGCAAGCCCGGCAAACTGCCGGCCCCGACCATCCGCCAGGAATATGAGCTGGAATACGGCACCGACGCCCTGGAGATCCACCAGGACGCCATCACGCCGGGACAGAATGTCCTGATCGTGGACGACCTGCTGGCCACCGGAGGGACGGCCATGGCGGTGGCCCAATTGGTGGAGAAGCTTAAAGGGAAGGTGGCCGCCATCGCTTTCGTAGTGGAGCTGGATTTCCTGAAAGGGCGGGAGAAGCTGGCCGGTCATAAGGTGGTCTCACTGGTGCACTATCAAAGCGAGTAATTGAAAAACAGGTTCGCATATCTTTTCCTGCTGGCGGCCCTTTGGCTGCTGATCGGAGCCGGTCAGGCCCGGGCCCAGCAGGCCTCGCCGGCCGACTCGGCCTCCGGGTATTTTCAGGAATACTTCTCCCGGCTGATGGAGGAGTGGCGCCTCAACCAGATCCAGGAGCTGGCCAAACAGTGGGGCATCTCGGCGATGGGCACCAAGGGCATCAGGATGAACCGCAGCTTCTGGGAGGAGCGGCTGAGCCTGGTGATGTGGCTGCCCCGCAGCAGCCGGGGGCAGAGCCTGGTGCTGGAGTATCAGTTAAAAAAGCACTTCCTGGTCAGGGGGGAGATCGACCGGCATTCCCGGAGCGACAACGCCTGGCTGGATTTCATCTTCCGGACCGAATATTGAAGGGTTAAACTTTGGCAGCGGCAACAGGGTCAAATACCCCTGTAAGCTGTTAGTTAAATTTATTTTAGGTGTCAACATGAAACGAATGATCGCGGCAATGCTCCTGGTCCTTTTGACCGTTCCGGCCCTGGCCCAGGACGGCTATTTCGGCAAGAACAAGGTCAAATACAAGAGTTTTCGCTGGGAGAAGATCACCACCGAGAATTTCGAGCTCTACTATTACCAGGGCGGGCGGGAGCTGGCCCAGGTGGCGGCCCGGATGGCCGAGAACGCCGGGCGCAGGATATCCCAGGACATGGGGCACACCCTGTACAATAAGATACCCATCGTGCTGTACACCTCCCACAATGATTTCGCCCAGACCAACATCGCCCAGGATATCATAGACGAAGGGGTGGGTGGTTTCACCACTTTGCTCAAGAACCGGGTGGTGGTGCCCTATACCGGCTCCTACGCCGACCTGGATCATGTGATCACCCACGAACTGGTCCATGCCTTCATGTTCGACCTGTTCTTCGGCCAATCCATGGAATCCATCTTCTCCCAGCAGAGTCTGCTGCAGCTGCCGCTGTGGTTCGTGGAGGGGATGGCCGAGTACGAATCGCGGGGCTGGGATCCCGAGACCGAGATGATAATCAAGGACCTGGCTCTCAACCAGCGGCTGATCCCCATCCAGGAGCTGGAGGGGTACGGCGGGAGCTATTTCGTCTACAAGGAGGGCCAGGCCATCATCAAGTTCATAGTCGAGAGGTACGGACAGCAGAAGATCGGCGAGATGTTCCACATGCTGAAATCCAGCCGCAGCATGGACAAGACCTGCGAAAAACTTCTGGGCAGCAACATCGAAAAGCTGTCGGAGCTGTGGCTCAAGGATATGCATAAAAAATACTGGCCCTACCTGGCGGCCAAGAAGGAGGTCCCGGACTTTGCCAAACAGCTGACCGAGCATGACGTTTTCAAGACCGGCTCCTACTTTAACCTGGCCCCCTGTTTTTCGCCCCAGGGGGACAAGATCGCCTACATCTCCGACCAGGACGGCCGGGCCGGGATATACATCATCTCCAGCATCGACGGCCACCGCATCAAGCATCTGGTCAAGGGCGAGCAGAATGCCCAGTTCGAGGCCATGCACCTGGCCTGGTTCCGGGGGGGTCTGAGCTGGTCCCCGGACGGCAAAAAGCTGGCCTTTGCCGCCAAATCCACCACCGGCGACAAGCTGTACGTGGTCCGGGTTGACAACGGCAAGATCCTTAAAAAACTGGAGTTCCCGATGGACGGGATCTATTATCCCAGCTGGTCTCCGGCCTCCGACAAGATCGCCTTCTGCGGACTCAAGGACGGCCAGTCCGACCTGTATGTGGCGGACATCGCCGACAGCCACAACGTGGCCTACAGTCTGGAGCGGCTGACCGATGATCAGTACGACGACCGGGAGCCGGAGTGGTCCCCGGACGGACGGGCGCTGGTTTTCGTCTCGGACCGTCCGGCCGGGGAAGACCAATCCGGCCTGGACACCATGCATTTCGGCCGGTACCGCCTGTTCTCCATGGATCCGGTCTCCGGCAGCATCGGCTGCCTGACCCCGGAGGAGGCCATGGTCTCCCGTCCCAGCTGGTCGCCCAAGGGGATAGCCTATACCGCCATCCGCCGGGGGGTGAGCAACATCTTCGCCCTCTCCGGGGACAGCACCCTGCAGCTTACCGACGCCATCACCGGCTGCCTGCAGTCCAAATGGTCCCGGGACGGCAGCAAACTGGTGTTCATCGGATATCACAAGACCGGCTGGAACATCTTCACCATCAAGAATCCGCTGGACAAGCTTCCGGGGACCGACAGCCAGAAGGTCTTCTTCTGGGCCTCGGCCGACACCGGCTGGTACCAGCCCCGGGAGTTCGAACAGCCTTTGGCCGACAACAACCGCTATAAACCCGGCCCGGCCCGGACCAAATTTTCGGTGGACTGGGCCCAGGGATCATTCAACTACAACACTTTGAGCGGGCTGGGCGGGCAGGCCGAGATCGTGGTCAGCGACGTGATGGGCAACCATCAGTTCTACTGGCTGTCGGACATGGTCATCAACCTGCAGAATTCGGATTATCAGCTGACCTATTTCTACCGCCCCCGGCGCTGGGACTACGGCATCAGCTACTACCAGTATCACAACTACTATCTGGCCTCCAACAACGACATCATCATCGAAAAGATCAACGGGGTCCAGGGGATACTCTCCTATCCCTTCAATCGTTATCAGCGGATCGATTTCATGGGCAGCTGGAGCCACTATAAGGAGGAATACTACTATTACTCGGCGCCCGATGCCAGCCTGAACGTGCTCATCCCGGCGGTATCCCTGGTGCACGACAATGTCCAGTGGTCCTACTACGGCCCCCGGGAGGGCCGGAGGGCCATGGCCGCGGTGGAGGCCAGCAGCCGGACCCTGGGCAGCGACCTGAACTTCGTCAATTATTTCACCGACATCCGGCAGTACTGGCCGCTCACCAAAAGGTCGGAATTCGCCCTGCGCCTGATGGGCGGCCTGTCGACAGGATCCGACGCCCAGTACTTCGAACTGGGCGGGCCCTACACCCTAAGGGCCTATGATTACAATGAGCTGGACGGCACCAGGATGGCCCTGATGAACCTGGAGCTGAGGGTGCCCTTCGTGGACCGTATCCAGATGGCCATCCCGCCCATCTCCTTCTACGGCCTGCGGGGGGTGATGTTCTTCGACATCGGGGCCGCCTGGTCCGACAACCGGCAGTTTCAGCTCTTCCAGCGCGATGCCAACGCCCTGCTGAAAATGAAGGACCTCAACGGGAGCCTGGGCACCGGGATCAGGATGATAATATCGCCCTTCATGATGAAACTGGATTTCTCCTGGAAGACCGACCTGTCCTCGATCTCCGACAAGGCCAGGATATCCTTCGTGCTGGGCAGCGAGTACTGATGCCGGTGAGGATAATCGCCGGAGAATTCCGGGGCAGGAACATCAGCTGCCCGGATGGCGGGGATGTCCGTCCCACCTCCAGCATGGCCCGGACGGCCATCTTCAACGTTCTGCAGCAGGGCGGCGCCTGCCGCCGGGCCCTGGACCTTTACGCCGGGTCGGGCGCTCTGGGGATCGAGGCCCTATCCCGCGGGGCGGAATCGGCAGTGCTGGTGGAGAAGGCCCCCGGACCGGCCGGAGCCATAAAGGACAACCTGGCAGCGCTCAAGCTGTTCCCCCGGGCCAGGCTGCATGCCGGAGACGCGCTGGAATTTTTAAGGACCTGCGGGGAGCAGTTCGACCTGATCCTGGCCGACCCGCCCTATCCCCAGCGCTGCCTGCCGGATATCCTGGAGGCCGTGGAGCGGAGCAGAACGCTGGCCGATCACGGCACCCTGGTCATCCAGCACTCCCTAAAGGAAGCCTCTCCGGAGAGCTTCGGGAGGCTGAAAAGGTGGAAGAACAAAATCTACGGCAAGACCCAGGTGAGCTTTTATCGTTATAATGGGGAGGAATGAAATGGGAAACCTGGCAATTTACCCGGGGACCTTCGATCCGGTGACCAACGGCCACCTGGACATCATCCAGCGCGGGGCGGAGATCTTTGACCGGATAATCGTGGCGGTGGCCTCCAGCCGGAATAAAAACCCCCTGTTCACCCTGGAGGAGAGGGTGGAGATGCTCAAAAAGAGCGCCGCCGGATATAAAGGGGTGTCGGTGGAACCCTTCGACGGACTGCTGGTGGACTATGCCCGGTCCAAGGGGGCCCGGGTCATCATCCGGGGCCTGCGGGCGGTGTCCGATTTTGAATACGAGTTCCAGCTGGCCCTGATGAACCGCAAGCTGAACCCCGGGATGGACACCTTCTTTGTGATGCCCTCGGAGAAGTACGTATATTTAAACTCCGGCCTGATCAAGGAGATCTCCCGCATGGGCGGAGACATCTCTTCCCTGGTGCCGGATGAAGTGCTGAATAATTTAAAGGCGAAGTACCACAAATGAGTTTAGTAGACAAAGCAGAATTGGAGATCACCGCCGGGAACGGGGGCAAAGGAGCCATCAGTTTCCGCCGGGAGAAATTCGTTCCCAAGGGCGGCCCGGACGGCGGGGACGGAGGCAAGGGCGGCTCGGTGGTCCTGGAGGTCAATCCCAACCTGGTGACCCTCCGGGATTTCAGATATCAGCACCGGTTCAAGGCCGGGCACGGGCAGAACGGGGCCTACAAAAAAATGTACGGGGCCAACGGTCCGGACTGCGTCATCCAGGTCCCGCCCGGCACATTGGTTTACGACAAGGAGACCGGGGAACTGCTGGCGGACCTGATAGAACCGGCCAGCCGGATAGTGGTGGCCAAAGGGGGCATCGGCGGCCGGGGCAACGCCAAGTTCGCCACCTCCACCAACCAGACACCCCGGGTGGCAGAGAAGGGCCAGATAGGCGAAAGTAAAACTTTGCTTTTGGACCTGAAATTGCTGGCGGACGTTGGTTTGCTGGGGTTCCCCAATGCCGGAAAATCGACCCTGCTATCCTGCCTGTCGGAGGCCAGGCCCAAGGTGGGCAACTATCCCTTTACCACCCTTTCGCCCAATCTGGGGGTGATGGAGCTGGAGGGATTCAAGACCTGCACGGTGGCCGATATGCCGGGGCTGATCGAAGGGGCCCACCAGGGCAAGGGGCTGGGCACCCGTTTCTTAAGGCACGTGGAGAGGACCAAACTGCTGGTCTATGTTATCGACGCTTCGGTGGCCGACCCCTGGAAGGAATACCGGGTGCTGAAGGATGAGCTGGTCGAATTCAATCCCGCTATCGCCCAGAGGCCCTCATTGCTGGTTCTTAACAAGATGGACCTGGTCAAGAAGAGACCATCCGCACCCAAGGGATCAAAGGCCCTTTATATCTCGGCCCTCAAGGCGGAGGGCATCCCCCAACTGAAAAAAGCCATCACCAAAGCATTGAGCAAGGTAAAAAATGACTGACCACCAGCTGACCGAGGCGGTGGAGCTGCTGAAGTCCCGGGATGCCAAAAAGCGCATGACGGGGCTGGACATGGCGTCCCAACTGAACAGCGCCGGGGCGGTGGCGCTTCTGATCAAGGCCATCCAGGATCAAAGCTGGAGCCTGCGGGAACATGCCATCAAGAAAACGGCCCTGGCCGGGCATCAGGCCGTCCAGCCTCTGGTCAGGCTGCTGCGGGACGGGGTCTGGTACACCCGGGCCGCGGCCTTGCAGGCTTTGGAGCTTATCGGGGACATTTCTGCTTTGAATGCCGTCCTGGGGCTCTGCAAAGATACCAACCGCAGCGTGGCCGAAGCCGCCCGAAAGGCGGCCAGCGTCCTGGCCGGAAAGGCTGAGATGGGCGCACTGCTGTCCCAGGCGGAAAAGATGAACTCCGAACAGCGCGGTATTTTGATCAGCCTGGCTTCCGAATCCAACGCCAACCTGGCGGAAAGCCTGAAGGCCCATATGGCCGGGCTTCCGACCGATACGTCCTCCGGCGTATCCTCCTTGGCTGATGAGCCCGATGCGGCCGTGAGACTGCAGGGGTTGCGGCGCGAGCTTAAGGCCATATTAAGGCAGAACGACAGGGTGGGCAATGAAGACGCATGAGGAATTGCTGTGGTGGCTGCGATTGCAGTCGGTCAAGGGAGTCGGCTCTATCAAGTTCAATGAACTGGTCGGGGCCTTGGGCCATCCCCGAAGGGTGTTTGCTTCCGGCGACTCAGAGCTGGCCCAGGTTCCCAAGATGGATGCCAGGGTCATCCGGGAGATCCGAAGCTTTAAATTCGTGCCGGGCTATGCCGAGGAGCAGTTGGAGAAGGCCGATAGGCTGAGGGCCGAGATCCTGACCATCGACGATCCGGAATACCCGGACAACCTTAAGAATTTCACCGATGCCCCGCCAATTCTGTTCGTTCGGGGCTCCCTGAAAAGCTCCGACCAGAGGGCGGTGGCCATAGTCGGCTCCCGCAATGCCACCACCTACGGCAAGAACACCTCCGCGGGGATGGCCCGGGAACTGGCTGCGTCGGGGATCACGGTGGTCAGCGGAATGGCCCGGGGCATCGATTCCGCGGCCCACCAGGGGGCGCTGGCCGCCGGGGGCCGGACCATTGCGGTGCTGGGCTGCGGGGTTGACATCGCCTATCCGGCCGAAAACAGAAAGCTCCGGGATTCCATCATGGAGAGCGGGGCGGTGCTCTCGGAATATCCCATCGGCGAAAAACCGCTGCCGGCCCATTTCCCCAACCGCAACCGGATCATCACCGGGCTCTCGCTGGGGGTGCTGGCGGTGGAGGCCCGGGAGGACAGCGGGGTGTTCTCCACCGTCCGGTGGGCGGCCGAACAGGGCCGGGAGGTCTTTGCCGTGCCCGGCCCCATAACCTCGGCCACCAGCCTGGGGCCCAACCAGCTGATCAAGCAGGGGGCCAAGATGGTCCTCAACATAAGCGACATCCTGGAGGAGTTGAAGCTCTCGGGTCCCGATAAAATGCCGCCCAAAGAAATCCGTCCTGAAATAGAACTGGAAGGCGATGAGGGTTCGGTGTTCGCCAGCCTGGCCGACGATCCCCGGCATGTGGATGTCATAGCCCGATCGGCAGAGCGCAGCTCCTCGGACACTCTGAGAATACTTTTTACCCTGGAGATGAAGGGTTTGATACGGCAGCTGCCGGGAAAGATGTTCGCCAGGATATGATGCCCTTTCCAGATCATTGATCATGAAGATCAATCTAATAAAACTGCCAGCAATCTACGGCCTGATCGGGGCAATGGCCGGCTACCTGTTCCTGCATCCGGCCTCGATGTTCATCCACCAGTATTACTACGATCATATGATGGGCTGGGGTTTCCTGCCGTTGTCGTTTTCGCCTGAGCATTTGGTGATGGCCCTGTATTATGCCATGATCGGCGCTCTGGCAGGCATATTGTTCGGAATACATCCCCAGCGGATGTCCAGACTGCTGGCCAGGGTCAAGCGCCTGGCCAGCACCGACGACCTGACCGGGATATACAACCGGCGGTATTTTTTCCAGAGGTTCAAGCAGGAGCTGGAGCGGTCGACCCGGTACGGCCGGCGGACGGCCCTGCTGATGCTGGACATAGACCATTTCAAGCACTACAATGACGTCCACGGCCACCAGATGGGGGATTCGCTGCTTAAGAAGCTGGCCCAGCTGCTGAGCATCTCCATCCGCCAGCCGGATTTCATCGCCCGCTACGGCGGAGAGGAGTTCGTGGTGGTGGCCCCGGAGACCGGCCGGGAAGAAGTGGTGCAGCTGGCGGAAAAACTGAGGTCGGCCGTCGAAAAACACCCCTTTTTGATGAGGGAGAGCCAGCCGGACGGCAAGATCACCATCAGCATCGGGGTGGCGGTGTTTCCCGAGGATGGCCGATCGGTGGACGAAATGGTCGGCAAGGCCGACGCCGCTTTGTATATCGCCAAGGACCTGGGGCGGAACCGGGTTGTTTCCGGCTGATCAAATCAGAAAGGATAGGACATGACGAAGGTTTCATTGGTAAAATGCGGTTCCTACCAACCCCACGAAGTCAGGATCGCCGTAAGGCGCTCGCTGGACCTTCTGGGGGGCATCTCCGCTTTCGTAAAGCCCGGGCAAAAAGTGCTGTTAAAGCCCAATCTGCTTTCCTACCACCATCCCGACAAGGCCGTCACCACCCATCCGGTGTTTCTGGAGGCAGCGCTGGAACTGGTCAAGTCGGCCGGGGGAGTCCCGGTGGTGGGCGACAGCCCCATAGGTTCGGCCCGGCATATAGAGGAGTACTGGGAGGTGACCGGATTCCAGGAGGTCTGCCGGCGGCAGGGGGCGGAGCTGGTGGCTTTCGAAAAATCCGGGGTCTACAAGAAGGACCTTAACGGCAGGAATTACCATATCGCCAGGCCGGTGCTGGATGCCGAGGTGATAATCAATCTTCCCAAGCTCAAATCCCACAGCCTGACCCTGCTGACCTGCGCCGTCAAGAACATGTATGGCGCGGTGCCCGGGCTCAAAAAGTCCATGTATCACCGGGAGGCCCCCCTGCCCATGGAATTTTCAAAATTGCTGCTGGATATTTACGCCCTGGCCAGGCCGCAGCTGAACCTGGTCGATGCGGTCATCGGCATGGACGGCAACGGGCCCTCGGCCGGCGATCCCAAGCCTATCGGAATGATCATGGCCGGGGCGGATGGCGTGGCCATAGACTGCCTGGCGGCCCATCTGATGGGAATGGATCCCCTGAAGGTGCCGACCAACCGGTTGGCCCGGAAAATCAGCCTGGGCGAGACCCAGCTCAAGAACATCGAAAGGCTGGGCGATGCGATCGAGGTGAGAAACGATTTCCGATGGCCGTCCACCTGGGCCTACTCCCTGATCCCGTCATTTTTGGCCCGGCATATGGCCAAACTTTTCTGGATACGGCCGGCCATCGATCCCGTCAAATGCGTCAACTGCGGGGCCTGCGTGGAAAGCTGCCCCACCAGCGCCATCTCCTCCGGAGAACCGACGCCGGTCTTCAATTACAGGCTCTGCATCAACTGTCTGTGCTGCCAGGAGATCTGTCCCCAGCAGGCGGTCCATCCCCGGCGAAGCCTGATAGCGAAGATGGTCCGATGAGCTCCATCAGACCCAAACACCGGCTGGAATATGCCTTGCTGGCATCATTGGGTTGGATGGCCCGGGCCCTGCCCGAAAAGGCCGCGGCATCGGCCGGCGCCCGATTGGGCGGGCTGGTCTTTGATGTTTTCCGGTTCCGCCGGAAAGTGGCGCTGGATAACCTGGCCCGGGCCTTTCCTGAAAAAACCCCCGGCAAGATCAAGGATATCGCCCGGCGCCTGTATCGCAATCTGGGAAAGAACCTGCTGGAATTCTTAAGGTTTCCCAAACTGTCAGGCGAAGATATAAAAAGCAAGGTGAAATTTATCGGGCAGGAGCACTTGGCCCAGGCGATCAAAGGCGGCCAAGGGGCCTTGCTTATCAGCAGTCATTTCGGCAATTGGGAGCTCTGTTCTTCATCCATTGCGGCTTACGGATATCCCCTTTCGGTGGTGGTGTATGAACAGCATAATCCCCTGGCCGACCGGATGATGAACAACATCCGCCGAGCCAAGAACCTCGATGTGATATTCAAGCCGGATGCCCCCCGGGCCATATTGAAGGCCCTTGCCCGGAACCGATTCGTGGCGATATTGATCGATCAGGATGCCGGGCAGGACGGGGTGTTCGTGGACTTCATGGGGCGGCCGGCCTCCACCGCCAAGGGCCCGGCGGTTTTCGCCATCAGGACAGGCGCTCCGCTGCTGGCCGGAGTGATCGTCCGGCAGGATGACGGCGGACATATCTGCTATATCGAACCTCCGATCTATGCCGACCCGGCAAATGACAAGGAACAGGAGATCCTGCGATTGACCGACTTGGTTACCCAGGCCATGGAAAAATACGTCCGGAAATATCCCGACCACTGGTACTGGGTGCACCGCCGGTGGAAAACCAAGCCCGGGAAAGAGGAGAACTTATCATGAAGCGTCTGATCTTTACCGTTCCGTTATTCCTGCTGATGGCGGGCTGCGCCCAGAAGACCGAAAACAATTCCAGCCCCGGCACACCGATGGACACCTACCGCCAAGGGATCGACCGGGCCCAGGAGGTAAAACAGCAATCCGATGAACGGGCTAAAAATCTGGATTCCGTTTCCCGGGGAGATCAATGATAATCATCTTGACGATTGAAATATCATGCCTATAAAAATACTGCCCCTGGACATAGTCAACAAGATCGCCGCCGGGGAGGTGGTGGAACGCCCGGCATCGGTGGTCAAGGAGCTGGTGGAGAACAGCCTGGATGCCGGTGCCTCGGCCATAGAAGTGGAGATAGGGCGGGGGGGGCTGCAGCTTATCCGGGTCTCCGATGACGGCAGCGGAATGGACCCCGCCGAGATGCGTTTGAGCCTGGAGCGCCACGCCACCAGCAAGATCACCGGCTATGACGATCTGCTGACCATCGCCAGCTACGGATTCCGGGGCGAGGCCCTGCCCAGCATCGCCTCGGTCTCCCGGCTGACCATGTCATCCCGTCCGGAGGTGGCCTCCTCGGCCTGGGTGATAGAATGCGACGGCGGAGGCATTGTCAGCCAAAAGGCCAGCGCAGGCAATAGGGGCACCACCATCACGGTGGAGGATTTGTTTGCCAAGGTGCCGGCCCGGAGAAAATTCCTCAAGGCCGATATGACAGAGGTCCGCAGGGTGGCCGATGAGGTGGTCAGCCAGGCCCTGGCCAATCCGAAAGTGTCGTTTCGGCTGGTGATAGACGGAAAGGAGAGCTTCGATTATCCGGGGGGAAGTTTGGAGCAGCGGCTGGAGGGTGTTTTGACCGCCGAGGTTTTTCGCAGCATGCTGCCGGTGGATTTCGGACAAAGGCCCCTGGCCGTCAAAGGATTTGCCTTGAGGCCCGACAAGCTGCTGGCCCGGCGCCGGGACCAATACCTGTTCGTCAACGGCCGGCGGGTATCCGACCGGCTGGCGGGATCGGCCATCTACCGGGGCTACGGCCCCAGCCTGCTGGGCAGGCACCCGTCCTATGTGATCTTCCTGGAGATCTCGCCCAAACAGGTGGACATCAACGTCCATCCGGCCAAGCGCGAGGTCAGGTTCCGGGATGAAGGGCTGGTGTTCAACACCGTCCGTTCCGCCATTCACCGGGCGATGTTCCAGGAACAGGGCGCTCCGGATAATTTGTCGCCGGGCAGCCTGGGCGGCTTCTTTGGTACCGATGACCGGCAGCATCACGGGCCGGAGGGCCTGGCTCAGGAGGATAAAAAGGCCGTCTACCAATTGTACGGATCGGAGGAGCCGAAAGCCCTGGGTGATCTGTTCGGTGTGGCCGAGCCCCGTTCCGAAAATGTTTCCCTGGTCAGCTACTGGCAGGCCCATAACCGGTATATCTTCGCCGGGATCAAGAACGGCATCATCATGGTGGACCAGCATGCCGCCCATGAGAGGGTGCTTTTTGAGGAGCTGTTGAAATCCCGTGAAAAAAGGCTCTCCCAGCAGCTGCTTTTTCCGATCTCCTTGGAATTGAATCCCTCGCAGAAGATAGCTTTTGAACAATTCCAGGATATTTTCACATCGTTCGGCTTCGATATCAAACAGTTCAGCGGAAACACCGTGGTCATCGAGGGCCTGCCGGCGGCGGCCGGCGACCGGGTGGAAGGGGAGAAGCTGATCCGGAATATTTTGTCCGACCTCTGCCAGAACCCGGCCGCCTCCCTGGAGCCGGCCGAGAAGCTGGCCATGTCCTTCGCCTGCCATGCGGCCGTCAAGGCCGGCCAGCCGCTTTCCCAGGAGGAGATGAACCGGCTGATAGACCGGCTGTTCGCCACCAGTTCGCCCTACCTGGACCCGCACGGCCGCCCGGCGGTGATCCGCCTTACCCTGGACGACCTGGAGCGGAGATTCGGCCGGATATGAATCCGGTGATGGTCATCGCCGGGCCGACCGCCGTGGGGAAAACTCCAGTGGCGCTGGCTCTGGCTGAAAAAATCGGTGGCGAGATAATCTCGGCCGACTCCCGGCAGGTATACAAATATCTCGATATCGGCACCGCCAAGCCCTCCAGGTCCGAAAGGCAAAAGATCAGGCACCATCTGCTGGATTTTCTGGAGCCTGATGCGATATACAGCGCCGCCCGTTTTGCGGCCGATGCCCGGGCCGTAATGGACAAGCTTGACGAGGGGGGCAAAAGATATGTGATATGCGGCGGATCCGGACTGTACCTGAAGGCTCTGATCAACGGCCTGTCGCAGATCCCACCGGCCGATGAGAATATCCGGCGGGAATTGGATTCGCTGCTGGCGGCCAAAGGCAAGGGAGCCCTATATGAAATGCTTAAGGAACTCGATTCGGAATCAGCTAAGAAAATAAAACCCAACGATGCCGTCAGGATGATCCGGGCCATCGAGGTGTTCCGGCTCTCCGGCATAAAAATGTCGCAGTGGCAGAAGAAGGAACGGGTCAGTGATAATCGGCTCTACCGGCTGGTGGTATTGAGCCGGGAGCGCGATTCGCTCTACCGCCTGATAGAGGCCAGGGTGGACCAGATGATAGAACAAGGGCTGTTCGAAGAAACGTCCAGCGCACTTAAGATGGGGTATTCTCCCGAGCTCAACTCGCTCAACACCGTGGGTTATAAGGAAGCCATAGCTTTCATCAATGGAGCAATGGACAGGAATACTGCGGTCAATCTCATCAAACAGAACACCAGGCGCTATGCCAAGCGTCAACTGACCTGGTTCCGCGGCATGCCCCAGGCGGAATGGCTGGAGGTTGAAAAAAAAGGCGGTTTGGCAAAGATCGCTGAAGCACTGAATCGGTAGGATTCCTCTGCAATACTGACCACTGAATCACGGAAATATTTGAAACACGGAATAATATCCATTAAATCTTCATCTTCTTAGTGATTTCCTTCCGAAAATTCAGTGTTTCCGTGGTAAAAGGTACTTTTGAAGAAGTCACAATAAATATTTAAGAAAGCCGAATTGAGAGCCATCAAATATCCCATCTTGCTGATATTTGTCCTGATAAATTGGACTGCGCCGGTCTTTGCCGGATTAGTGCCAGTGAACGGGGATTGGCGTTTTTTACGGACAGCCCATTTCAGGGTATACTACCAGACAGGCCAGGATCAGTATGCCCAAAAGGTGGCCCATAAGGCCGAGGATGTCCATGTTACGTTGGTGGGGTTTTTGAAATGGCTGCCATATGGGCATACTAATATCATACTGGCCGACCATACCGATATCGTCAACGATTATGCCACCCCTCTTCCCAAAAGGACCATAATAATCCATCCCGCCCAGAATGTCGGGGATCGCAATAATTTCGGGGACTGGTTGTACGAAGTGCTGGTCCATGAATATACCCACCTGCTTCAGATGGACATGCAGAGCGGCATCCCGGCCGGGTTCAATTCGCTATTCGGCAGGATATTTTTGCCCAATATTTTTCAACCCTTGAATCAGATCGAGGGGCTGGCGGTCTATTCCGAGACCCGGTACACCGATTTTGGCCGCAACAATTCGGCCCTGACCGAAGGGATGCTGCGTTGTGCGGTGGCCGAGAGCTGTTGGGTGCCCGTGGACCGGGCCGGGGTGGCCTCGACTCACTGGCCCATAGACGCCGCATATATCTACGGCGGCAAGTTCTATGAATACCTGGCCAATAAATACGGGCAAAAGAAACTGGCTTTATATCAGCGAAAACACAGCAACCTGGTGATACCCTGGATGCAGAACATGCCGGCCAAGAGCGTATTCGGTAAAAGCTTTCCGGCCTTATGGCAGGATTGGGAAAATGCATCATACGGGGAGTACGGCCGACAGATAGATTCCATAAAAAAAGGCGGTCTGACCGAGGCCGAACTCATATCAACCGACGGCTTTGACAAATCCGAATTGATATCCTCCCCCGATGGTAAGTATCTGGCCTACATCGACCGAAACAGCCATCAGAGATCAATCCTGAAGTTATATGATGCCAAGTCGAAAAAATACCGGACGGTCGACAGGGGAATCTTTTGGGGATCCATGCAATTCAGCTCCGAGGGGAGATACCTGGCTTTCGGAAAGATGGAGTATTCCGGCTCCGGCGGAAATTTATATGGTGATATTTATATCCATGATATGGATGGCCACAAAACCAAAAGGGTCACCCATGGTTGGCGGGCCAGGGACCCGGCCTTTTCCCGGGATAGCAGGTTGTTATATTTTGTGGCCTCCAAGTTGGACCAGAATGCCCTGGCGGTCGTGGATATGCAGACCGATCGGGTGGAATACCTGACCGAATTCGATGAGACTCAATTGTTCAGCCACCCGGCGGTGTCCCCCGACGGGAAGACCATCGCCCTCTCGGTATGGCAACCCGGCGGGTACCAGGACATCTATCTTTACGATATTGCTAAAAAGGAATGGCGGGCCCTGATGGCCGACCGGGCCCAGGATATCACGCCGGCCTGGTCCGGCGACGGCAAATATCTGTATTTTGCCTCGGACCGTTCCGGGGTCTGGAATATCTTTGACTATGACCTACAGACCGGCTCCATATCCCGGAGGACCAATGTCATCGGCGGGGCCTTTGATCCGGCGGTTGCCGGTGACATTTTATATTTCTTGAACCTCGGTGCAACGGGCTATGATCTGGCGAAAATAAAAATATCCGACACAATCCATTATCAAGATGCCGCCTACCCTGACACTGCGAAATTTGCCGAAAGGCCCCCAGATACCGCCGATTATCCTTCGGCAAAATACCGGCCTGGCAAAACCCTGCTACCTTTCTTTTGGTTTCCCGCCGCCACCATTGACGAAAAAGGAGGGGCCTGGGGAGTTGCTCTGATGGGCGCGGACGACCTGATGGCCAAGTCCTATACCGCCAGGTTCATTCCCAGCTTCAATGCCCGAAGGTTTTATTACGACCTGGCCTATTCCGATGCCGGCCGAAGCCTGAACTATGACCTTAGGTTTTCGGACAATACAACTGCCGAGAATGTCGATTTGGGAAATTCAGGCGCCACCTATTATCAAAGGCAGCAAAGCCAGTCGTTCCAGCTGTATTTGCCAGTGATCCGTTCGGGCCATGCGACGGCTGCCGCGGTGGCCTATTATCACACTAATTACACCGGATTGAATGCTGAAATATTTTCCTTCAACCCTTACTGGACCGGCCATCTGGCGCGTCTGCAAATGAACCTTGTTTTCAGCAACGCCCAGAAATATGGCTTTTCCATCAGCCCGGAGAAAGGCCGGGTGGTCTCATTAGAATCAAGATTGTATCGAAAGTATTTGGGAAGCGACTTGGACCAGGTTTGGCAGGGTTTTTCCTGGTCCGAATACCTGCCTATGCCGTTCCGGCATCATACACTGATGGGCAAGTTAATGGCGGGAGCCTGGGGAAAAGGCGGCTACGTGAATCAGGACATTCCGGATATGGACCCCCGGGGCTTTTCGTACTTATGGCCCGGCTCTCGCTATAAGACCCTTTTAACGGCGGAATACCGTTTCCCCATCGCCTATGTGGAGCGGGGGCATTCCACCTGGCCTTTCTATCTCAAGAATCTCAGCGGGGCGCTGGTCATGGATGCCGGGGCTTCGTCCGGCGATCGGCAAGAAATGTCGGTTAAGAATCTCAGCCGGAGCTACGGGGGAGAATTGCGCTCGGAATGGCTGTTCTCCTATGCTGCTCCGTTCAGAATAACGGTCGGCTTGTATCACCGATCCAATTCCCAGAGGAACAGCGCCGTGCTGAGGCTGGACTCGGAGCTGGTATGGTAGTCCGCAGATTATGCGTGATTCTGGCCCTCTCCGTTCTGTCGGCTGGGTTGTCGCTGGCGGCGGCGGAAAAGGTCGGGATCGCCATAGACGGCAATGCCAGTTTTTCATCGCGCCAGCTTAGGAGGGTGGCTGACCTTAAATTCCCGGATGACAAACTGGATAGCGACAGCCTGGAGCAGGGTATTTACCGGCTGAGATCTTTCTATAGGCGGAACGGATTTGTCGACAACGAAGTTGAATATATGATCGACAGCAGCCTGTCGGGCGGTGCCGGAATAAGACTGGTGATCACCGAAGGCGCCAGGTATTATGTGGACCGGATAGATTTTAGCGGGAGCCGGGAAATATCCGCCGCGGTATTAAGCCAGGCAGTAGCCAATAAGGTCCGAAGGCCGTTAAATTACCAGGAACTGGGGCAGGACGATTTCAGTTTGATGTTGTTATATGCCGATCACGGGTATATCTATGCCGAGGTGGATCACGACCTGGAATTCCAAAATGGGCATCAGGCGGTCATTACCTATAAGATCAAGGAGGGGCCCCGGGTAAACATATCCCGTATCTCTTTATACGGCAATGTCCATACCCAGGGGAAATACATCCTGAACACCATCCGGCTTTCCCCGGGCGATATTTTCAGCCGCAGCCAGTTGATAAAAAGCCAATTTCTGCTCCAGTCAACCGATCTGTTCCGGGCGGTGGCTGTCTCCCCCGGGGAGATCGACTCCCTGGCCAATGAGATCGCGGTGGATGTCCGGCTGGCGGAGAAGCCCCGGCGGTTGTTCGAGACCAGCATCGGCTACGGCAGTGGTGATGCGGTAAGATTAATGACCCAATGGGCCCATCGCAATCTTTTTGGGTTGGGCCGCAGAATTGAATACAACGGACTGGTCTCGGTTCAGACCAGGCTTCCCCTCAAACTGACCCGGGGCCGTTCCCTGGTCAGTTATTCCGATCCCTGCTTTTATTTATTTAAAAAGCCGGCCAGGGGCGAGGTTTATTACGATGATTTCAGGCCCAGCTACACCGATTACCGTCTGGAGACGGTGGGTTTTAATTTTACGGTAAGCACGCCGATATCAAATACCTTTAATATCGACTATCGTTGGAAACAGGAATGGCTGAAACTTTCTCCCAATTGGCAGCTTACCAAGTATTCATCCGATACTTTAAGTTATAAGGGCCGCAGGTCGCTGGTCGTTGCCTCCAGCTACCAGAATCTGGATGATCCGGTGAATCCGCGAAAGGGGTTAAGCAGCGATCTGGAACTGGAGTACACCGGCGGGATCATGGGCGGTGCGGAGACATTTCAGAGGGCGGTCAACAACTGGGCCTACTATTTCCAGGCTCCCTCGCACAGATTGTCTTTTGCCGGTCGTTTCCGGTACGGCATCATCGGTGACTGGTCGCAAAGGGCCGCCATTCCCAGCTATGAAATGTTCTTTCTGGGCGGCCCGTCAACGGTCAGGGGGTATGCCCTTAGCTCGATCGGCCCGGTGGACGACCGGGGCCGGGTGACCGGCGGGAGGATCATGCTGTTGGTCAATCTCCAGTCGGTTATCGACCTGGGCAAAAACTGGGGCTGGGCCACATTTATTGACGGGGGCATGCTCAGCAATAAGACCTTTGCCAAGCAATCTTTCGGCGATATGGTCTCCAGCCCCGGCCTGGGTATAAGGTATACCCTGCCTTTCGGCACCGGCCGGATGGATTTTGCCGCTCCCGGCACTCGGATGGGGCAGATAAAATACTGGAGATGGATGGTGGCCTGGGGAGAACCGTTCTGACGGCCGGAAACAGTCCGGCAAAAGCGGTGCGTTGGATATACGGGTTGAATTTGACAGCCCATCCCCGGCCCCGGCAGACCCCGCCATCTTTGGGGACGCCCAACCGGGCGCATTTCAATCCGAACCGGCCGTTCACCTTTGGGAAACGGTTTTTTTTGTTCTTGCTATTTCCCAATGAAATTGCTATAATTATGCCATATGAAACGGTCACAGGGGAGAATTTAAATAAGCAGGAGGTCCTATGAATGATTTTATCAGGTTGGTGGGAGCCAAAGTAAGAAAGCTGCGCAAAGCTCAGGGGCTTTCCCAGGAAAAGCTGGGAGAGAAGGCCGGCTTTGATTATCGGTATATCGGGTTTATCGAGCAATCCAGGGTCAATCCTACCCTCAAGACTTTGGAGAAAGTAGCCCATGCCCTTAAGTTGACGGTGCCGGATCTGTTTCCCAGCAGTAAGGAGATCGAGACCAACAAAAAGGGGGTGCCGGCCAAGGTTGCCGAAAGGGAAAAGATAATGTCCAAGATCATGAAGGACTTGAATAAGGTCGATAACAGTAAGCTGAAAAGCATTGCCAAGATTATAAATATTTCGGCGAGTGGAGAGGGCACTTCTTGAAAATAACCTGAAGCAAAAATTTAAGGCAGTTAACCGGACTTACAATCAAGGCGGGATATGATATCCCGCCTTTTTCTATGCCAGAGAGTATGTATAATTGCCTATTGCAAAATGGGGAGCAAATATTGCATAACTATTGCTTTGCCTTTATCGACCGAAGCCCTGAGCGGCTGCAATTCCATATAATTAGATGGCTTACGAATGTTGCGGAAAGCAACCCAAATGGCCTAAAAAATGCAGGCGAAGTTATTGGGGGAAAAGCTATTTTATTGGCTGTTTCTTGGCAGTATTTATAGTCCTGGTAGATCTACCATTTGGGATCACACCCTTGTCGCTTTGTTTGGTTTCCGATTGGTTTAAATAATAAAATGGCAATTGGAACTAAAACAATAATTGATAAGAGGGGAAATCAATGGAAAATAAGGAGTTGCTTAAAAACATAAAGCAGGCCGTTAAAATGGAGAACGAGGCGTCGCTTTTTTATAAGCATGTTGCCCTGCTAACCAAAGATAAACGGGCCGAAGAAATGCTGATGCAGTTTTCCCAAGACGAGGAGAAGCACCGAAGAATATTGGAATACGTGGCGGAAAGCTACAAACACAACCATGAAAAATTCGATTTCCCGGACATCGGGCCGCCCTCGGAATACGGGCCGCTTGAAACCAGCCCGTTATATGCCAAAAAACTGGCGGAATTGACCGAAGAGTTGAAGCCGGTTCTGCTGACATTAAGAGAGTTTATCAAAAAAGAAAACATAGCCATCGCCTTGTATGCCGAATTATCAGATAGCAGCGATGATGTAAATATCAGGAAATTCTTCGACTCCCTGGTCAAATGGGAACAAAGGCACCTGGATCTGCTTGAAAGACAGGCAATGGCCTTTGAATCGAAACGATAGTATTTGACTGTAAAACCGATAACTGTAGAATCGTCCGGCGTACCCCCAGACCCCGGCAATCCATTAACTGAATGTACGAAATAAAACAGGAGGATTTTCTATGGCCAAGAAAGTGCGAAACATCAACGGAACATCGGATAATAAATGCAGTTGCGGAAGCTGGCTGGCGCATTGGGAGAAATACAGCGGCCGCAAGGCGGTGTTTTGTTCCGAAGCCGGCTGCGCCAATCAAGCGGAGGCCGGCGGGCAGGTGCTGAGGGTGGGTGCCAACGATGACAATTGGTATATCATCCCCTTGTGCCACGAGCACAATTCCCTGACCGGGCGGGCCATCGAAGTTATCGACGCCACCACCTTCGTTCCGGTCGAGGTGGATGAAACCTGCGGCAGTGAAGGTCAAGGGTGAGAAGATGCGTTACGCGGGTTTGACCGACGATCCGGTTCAGCGGAAGCAGGACCACGGGAATCCCTTTGATTTTCACGTGATCCGTGAATTTGCCACCGAGGATGAAGCCCGGAAGTGGGAGAAAGGCATGCTGCTGCTGGGCTATCAGGGAAGAGCCGGAGGCCGGGGTTGGAGATACGGGTATACCTACACCATCACCTTATGGACCAGGCAATAGACGGGCTGCTCCGGCCCGAAATTGTTTTCTAAAAAGCCTGCGGTATCTTACTAATACATACTCCGGGCTTTTTGTTTATCGGCATATCTTGCCAAAATAAGGAGAATGGTTATGGCGGCCTATAAATATCCGGATTTCATCCGGCAGGTATATAACTACTCTTTTGATATTGCCGCCGGACCGGGGGAGCCGACCCAAAATTCCGGCATCTTCCGCTGCGACGGCTGCGGCTGTGAAATCATCGCCGGTTATGGAAAAGCCCTGCCGCCCCAAAGCCATCACCGGCATAAACCGGGTGAAGGGGAAATCCGTTGGCGGTTGATCGTAGCGACAGACTGATCGCCGTTCCAAGGTTAAATACTATTTGACAATTCTCTTTCAAAGGTATATAGTTGTTACTAAATAACTCGCAATAATATTTGTAATTTTATTTTATGTCTCAACTCAAAGCCGTCCTCCAAGCCCTGGTCGCTCAGGCCAAGACCCGTGGCTTAAGCAACCTCTCTGAAGAACACATTCAGGGCGGTTATACCGTTAAAGTGCTTGAAGCCTTAGGCTGGAATGATGGCGGTTGGATCATAAATTCCAGCCAGGAGCATACCGGCAAGCGCCCGGATATCATCCTAAAGGACGCCAAGGGCTGGACCATGCTGGTGGTCGAAAGCAAGGACGCCTCATCCGCCGACAAGCTTGACGGTTCTTATGGCACCGGGAAATATAAAAAACCGTTTGTAAGCCAGCTGGCCGACTACTGCAAGGCTGAGGGTGTTTATTGGGGAATACTTACCAACTTCATAGAATGGCGGGTATACAGCGCATACCAGGGACGGTTATACCCGCAAAATAAAAAATACGCCTTCCATGACCTGCTATGGGATGACGCGGACAAGAATTCCTATGTCAACCTGCTTTCCAAGGAAGGGCTGGAGTTCCTATCGCAGTTTTCCCGCCAGGCCCTGTGCAAAAAGCTGGGCAAGATAGACGATGATTTCGTCTATTACCCGGAAGAGAAGCAGGTGCGGGATGATTTCTTTGCCAAGCTAAAGGGCTGGCGCGAGGCTTTGCGGGATGAGCTTTGGGTCAAGAACCAGCATCTGGTGTCCGACAAGGAGAAAATAGAGCTTTATACCCAGAAGCTGCTTGACCGGATGATTTTCATGGATGTCTGCTACGACAAGAAGATAGTAGGGCCGGATGCGCACCGGGCCATACTCTACGCCCAGGGCTCAGTATACACTGAACTGAAGAAATGGTTTGTTAAAATGGACGACCATTTTAACACCGACCTTTTTGCCCCCGATGATAAGATCGACAATTTCATCATCAGCAATGATGTGTTGGCCCCGATAGTGGAGCAACTATCGGTGATTGATTTCTCCATACTGCCGGTGAGGATCATCGGCGATGTATATGAGGATTATCTGGGCGAAATGCTGCGGGGCGGCAAAAAGCAGGGCATCCAGGTGCAGGAAGACAAGGAACGGCAGAAACGAAAGAGCCAGGGCATTTACTACACACCGGAATATATCGTTGATTATATCAATGAGAACACGATAGGCGAATTGCTTAAAAACGCCAAAAAGGCGGAAGACATCAAGAAGATAAAGGCCCTGGACCCGGCCTGCGGTTCTGGTTCTTTCCTGATAAACGCCTTTGACAAGTTTTATCAGGCTTACAAAAAAGCCGGGGCGGTTCAGAAACTGGGCGACTTTGCGGTAAAGAAAACAATACTACAGCACAATCTTTACGGGGTTGATCTGGACCAGAGGGCGGTGGAGATATGCAAGCTTAACCTGTTCTTAAAGGCACTCGATGGCGCAAAGTGGGAAGACCTTAAGGGCCGCAAACTCTTGCCGAATCTGGAGCTTAATATCCGTTGCGGCAATTCGCTGATATCGGGAAAGAGTTTTGCCGAAAAGGCCAAGGCAATACCGCAGATGGTGTTTGACTTTGCGACGTCGTACACTGCAAACCGTGATGTAGTGGAATTACAAAAACTTAGAAAGAAATTTTATGCAGCCAAAGAGGATAACGATAAGAAGGACTTACTGGCGCAGATAAAGCGGGACGAGGAGATCATAAACAGCAAGCTCAATGATAATTTGCGCGAACACTTTAGCAAACCGGCCGAGCAGAAGCCGCTTAATTTTGAAGTAGTCTATCCGGAGGTTTTTGCCCAGGGCGGATTTGATGCTGTGATAGGGAATCCTCCATATGGGGCGGAGCTAAAGGATGATTTTAAAGAGTTTGTCTTAAATAAGTATGAGCATATCGGTGGGAACACCAATACAGGCAATATTTTCATTGAAAGGGGCGTATCATTATTAAACGGCAATGGGAAAATTGGACTTATTGTGCCAAAATCCATTTGCTATAGCGATGCATGGCTAAACATGCGAAAATATCTTATATCTAATTTAGCAGCGCTTATTGATGTTAGCAAGGCATTTGAAGAGGTCTTATTGGAACAAGTGATTTTGATTTACGACAAAAGCGGCTCGACGAACAAGGTTTTTACAGCAAAAACAATTGGCAGGGATTTTGTTAATAAAACGTTAGTTGAAAAAAAGATCTACTTATATTTTGATTGCTATTTAACCGGCCTAACAAGTCAGGAAATAAACATTGGTGTAAAAGTTAAAAATGTGGGCAATACGTTTAATAATTGTTGCACTATTAAACGAGGACAAGATATCCAAAATAAAATTATAAATGAAAAATGGGACATACCAGTTTATAGATGTAAATCTATCGGGCGTTATATTCTAAAAGATGCCGAAGAAGGTTTGTCAAAAGTGACTTACGATAAACTATATGAGCAAATATCATATATGAATGCGCCTAAAATTATAATACAAAACATAATTGCTCACGTAACAAAACCTAATGAACATATTATAATTATGGCTACTATTGATAAAAAAGGTATCGTATCATTGGGCAGTGTAGGCAACATCTACATAACGAATAAAACCTTACCGGAATATTTAATAGGCATTTTAAACTCTAAGCTCATTTCCTGGTACTCTTATCGCTTTATATATGGCAATGCAATAAGAACTATGCGGTTTGACAATTACCATTTGAACAGGCTGCCATTAAGAATCATTGATTTCAAAAACCATAATGACAAAACCCTTCATGATCAGCTTGTAAACTTTGTTAAAGAAATGCTTGCTTTAAACAAAACCCAGGTACTACAAGAAAAGAACAAAATTAAAATAGCAGCGGTGGACAAGCAGATTGATGAGCTGGTGTACAGGTTATACGGGCTGAGCGAGGCAGAGAAAAAAGTGGTGGAGGGCGTATGAAGAAAATACCTATAATAATTTCCGCATGTGCAATATTTTTATTATTACTGAGCTGCTTGGTAAAAACTGAAGATATAAACGGTAAATTAAACAACATAATCTTAGTGCTTACTTTGGGTATTATTGCCTTGTATACCGTGGAAACACGCAAAATGCAATTAGGCATAAAAAAACAGGTTGAACTTTCCATAAAACCTTGTTTGGCGTTAGATTTTGGGAAAAATGGTATTGGCATGGCTACAACTTGTATTGACGAATGTCATAATTACAAATTTATAAATGTTGGCAATGCCAGCGCAGTAAACATTTATATTGAAGAAAAACAGGGTAACACTATTAATATAAATTTTGGTTTCATCTCAAGGGTTTTAAGAAAAAATGAAATAAGCAATAATATACAACTAACGATCAATGGGAAAACAAGTGAAGCGTTTGTTGATGAATATTCTATATCACATAGTACGGACGAATTATTAGATGGCATAAAACATAACGGTAAATTAATTTATGAAACTAATTTAAATTATGAAGATATCGAGGGCAATAAATATACACAGAAAGTCACAATCTTTTTGAAGCCCAAAATGGACCTTAATA
>JAVHLB010000008.1:60210-66282 GCA_031082425.1 Candidatus Edwardsbacteria bacterium
TACGTATTGAACTTGGTTTACCTTCTCGTGTTATTAGTAAAAGAAGTTAGAGAAAACATTATGCCCAACCAATCAAATACTGTATAACCGCACCAAGAAATAAAGCCCTGGCTGCTACTATGCTTTTAAAAGCAGGCGAAATGAACCATTGCATTAAACAGTAAGCTAAGGAACCGAATCATGGCTTCTCAGACAGTAAAATTCGAATACGACCAGGAACGTAACATTCTGTTCGTTGTAGATGACTATGAGATCAACACCCCGGAGGAGGCCGATGCTTTTCTTGACCTGTATTCCCGGAAGTTCAAGGAGATAGGGCGAAAAGCGTATATTATAGCTTGTATAGACGGACTGCGAATAAATTCCAAGGTTCATGAATATTACGGCCGGCAGGTCAAGAAGCTCCTGGATGGCTCAATATTAGGCTTCGCCCGTTATGGCCGGGATCCAATGGCCCGAATGACGGTTCGCACATCCTCCCGCAAGGTCAATTTTGATATAAATATCCATGACACCAAGGAACAGGCAGTAGAGGCGGTCGAGAAAATAAAGTGAAGAGCATTCCTTTTAAAAACAAAGAAGTGGGCTGAATCATGGATCTTGATTATAAAATCTGGACCGATCCCGGCAAGAACCGGTTATACTTGGTGATCAAAGGCTCCATTTCCGACGATATGGCCAAGTCTGCGGCCGATAAGACCATGGAGGAGGCCAAAAAACTTCAATCCGGTTTTGCCGTGGTAAGCGATATCTCCCAAGCCCGGCCCACCGGCTCCAAAGGGGCCACCGAGATCAAACGCGCCCAGGCCTTTTTGGGATATTTGGGGGTCAAGCGTATCATCCAGGTTGTCCCGCGGTCCGATAACGGGGCGGACAAACAGCAGGGCTATCCTGCCGTCAATACGGTCTTTTCCATCGATGAAGCCGACATCATATTGGATAGATCGGCATAAGCCGGTATCGAACCACTAATTGAAGGAGGTAACCGAAATGTGGACTCCGATCATAGGCCGGAATGCGGGCGCTTTGTGGAAGATCCTCAATAACAAGGGGGAACATAACCTCAGCGCCCTTAAAAAGCAGGCCAAGCTGGACGATAAGAATTTTTATCTGGCGTTGGGCTGGCTGGCCCGGGAGGACAAGATACTATTCACCCAAAATAAAAACCAGATCACAATTTCCCTAAAATAACCTTATGGAGCCTTTAATTATGTATGCTACGGTAATTACCGAACGGGAGAGACAGCTGGGTTTCGTTGTGGCTGAAATGCCCCATCCCAAAAACCAGTATTTGGCCGAGCCGGAAATAGTATCCGCAGTACTGTTCAGACTGGACGAAAATAATGTGGTTGCCAAGGTTATCGACCCGGTAGGCGGGTATCGTTATTATCATAAGCATCGGCTGGAGGACGGCTGGGTAACAGTCAGCAATGTTGAAGTAGATCCCCAGGAGGCCATCTTAAAGACCAGGGAATATCTTTCCAGCCACAAGGCAACGGAGATTTGCTGACATGACGCTGATAAAATGGGCCGACCAATACAAGGTAAATATCGGGGAAATAGACGAGCAGCATATAAAATTGATCGGTCTGGTCAATGAACTATATACTGCCCTGAAAAACGGAGGGGCCAGGGCAATTTTGGCGGGAATTTTGACCGAGATGATGGATTATGCCGAATATCATTTCGAAACGGAGGAAACATTGTTCGGGCTTCATCTGTACCCCGAGACCATGCATCATATTCAGGAACATAATATGTTCAAGAAAACCGTTATTTCCCTGAAGGAAAAGCACGAAAATGAAGATTATTCTGCCAGTATGGAAACCATGTGTTTTCTCAGGGAATGGCTTAAGAAACACATACTGGATGAAGATAAAAAGTATGCGCCCTTTTTCATCGGTAAGGGGGTGTGTTAAAACGCCTTTTGAACCGGACCGTTCAGGTAAGGTAACCACGGGAGCAGACAATGAGGAATAAAGCCCAAATAAGAGCCCGGCGGGAACTGTTTTACATGACGGGCTTTTTGGCCGTCATTTTTTTATTAATTACCGCCGGGGCGATGCTGTTTTATGCAAGGCAGAGCCGTGCCCTGGCGGAGGAACAAAAGCAAGACCTTTCGGCGGTAGCGGACCTGAAATCGTCCCTGATAGAGTCATGGTATCAGGAGCGCATCAACAACGCCTGGGGTCTTGCCGACAGCCGTTCGTTTGCGGAAGCCACGGCCAAATGGTTCGAAAATCCGAAGGACGGACGGTTGAAAGAGGCGGCAGCCAGTCGTTTGGGTTCTTTGCTGCGCTACAATCAATACGAAGCCATTCTTTTACTAAAGCCCGACGGCACGGTGATGATGGCGATCAACGATTCCACCAAGCATGCCGGCCCCAGGGTAACCGGCTTTATAACCCAGGCCCTGGGCTCGGGCCGGGTCTTGACCAGCGATCTTTACTATTGCACCGAAGCCCAGCGTCCGCATATGGATTTTGTCGCGCCGATCGCATATCAAGGCAAGCAGACCGGGGCCTTGATCCTCCGGGTCGATCCCAGCAGGTTTTTTTATCCCCTTATTCGGAATTGGCCGACCCCCAGCCGCACTTCGGAGACCCTGCTGGTCAGGCGGGAGGGGGATTCGGTGCTTTTTTTGAATAACGTTCGGCATCGTGAAAATACCGCCCTGAAAATGAAAGCGCCCCTGACCGACACCATGCTTCCGGCGGTGATGGCGGTAACCGGCAGGACCGGAACGGTCGAGGGATATGACTACCGGGGCCAGCCGGTCCTGGCGGCATTGAGGAGGATATCCGGCACTTCCTGGTTCATGGTTTCCAAGGTCGACGCCGACGAGGTGTATGCCCCCGTAAAAAGGCTTTTCCTGGCGGTAGCCTTGCTGGCCTTTTTACTGGCCGGGGTGGCGGCCGGAGCGGTGGGCATTGTTTGGTACCGGCGCAGGAACCAATATCTGGAATCGCTGATGTCGGCCGAGTCGCAGCTTAAAGTGGCCAATATAAAGCTTTTGGAGAGCAACCAGGAGTTGGAAGCGACGGTGGAGGAATTGACGGCCTCCGGGCAGCAACTTAAGGCGGCCGAGGAGGAACTTCAACAGCAGTACAAAGAACTGCAAAAGAGCGTGGAGCGCTTTAGGTCAACCTTGGACAACATGCTGGAGGGCTGCCAGATCATCGGGAGCGACTGGCGGTATTTATACATCAATGAGGCGGCCGAAAAACACAATCGCCGTCCCACAGGGGAACTGCTGGGCAATAAATACGGCGACATGTGGCCGGGGGTGGAAAAAACCAATGTTTATGCCGTTATCAAGGATGCCCTGGAAAATAAAACCGCCCACCGGATAGAAAACCAGTTCATTTTTCCGGACGGCCAAAGAGGCTGGTTTGAGCTGGGAATTCAACCGGTGCCGGAGGGGGCGTTCATCCTTTCGGTGGACATTACGGATCGCAAGCGGGCGGAAACGGAGCAACAGCTGACGGTTGACGTTCTTCGAATACTAAACCGCCCGGAAAGCACGGAGGATATCATCAGTGAGATCCTTAACATCATCAGACCGGTCACCGGCTGCGAGGCGATAGCGGTCAGGCTAAAGGACAACGGGGATTATCCCTATTTTATCACCCAGGGATTTCCGGAGCATTTCGTGGAAAAGGAGCGGAGCCTTTGTTCCCGCGACAGCAGGGGCGAAGCATTAGTGGGGCAGGACGGCAAACCATTCCTGGAATGCATGTGCGGAAACATTATCACCGGGAGGGTTGACGCCACTAAGCCGTTTTTTACCCCCGGTGGCAGTTTTTGGAGCAATAACACCTCGGATCTCCTTGCCCAGACCACGGACGAGGATCGTCAAACCCGCACCAGAAATTACTGCAACATGATGGGATACGAATCGGTGGCTTTGGTGCCCCTGAGGTCTGACAACGAGACCATCGGGCTGATACAGTTGAACGACCATTCGCCGAACAAGTTCACGCACAACCTGATAAATTACCTGGAGGGCATAGGCGCCAGCATAGGGATCGCCCTGAAACGCAAGAGGCACGAGGAGGAGATTCAGGCGCAAAGGGAACAGTTGCTGGCCAATAACGAGGAGCTGATGGCGGCCGAACAGGAACTTAGGGCTGCCGAAGAAGAACTGCAACAACAGCTGGATGATTTAACCCGAAAACAGGAGGAATTATACCAAAGCAAACAACAGTTCCAGCTTCTGGCCGACAGTGCGCCGGATTCCATCTTCATACAGATTGACGGAAAATACGCTTATGTCAACCAGGCCTGCCTGTCTCTTTACGGGGCGGAAAGAACGGAGCAGCTGATAGGCCGCCCGATTATCGAAAGAATTCATCCCGATTTTCAGGAAATGGTCAAGGAAAGGGTCAGGTTGCTTAACCGGGAAAAGACGGATGTACCTACGGTTGAATATAGACACCTTAAGCTCGACGGGACACCGGTTGACGTCGAGGTTTCGGCAGTGCCCTTCGAATACCAGGGGGGAAACGGGGCATTAGTGTTCATGAGGGATGTTACCGAGCGCAGGAAGATCGAGCAGGAACTGCGGCAGGCCCAAAAGATAGAGGCCATAGGATTGCTGGCCGGCGGGGTGGCCCACGATTTCAATAACATGCTGGCGGGCATCATCGGCAATGTAGAATTGTTGGCTATGAAGCTTTCGGGCGACAAAGCCTTGTCATCTTACGTTAACAACATAGCCAATGCCGCCGATCATGCGGCAACCCTCACCCGGCAATTGCTTACTTTTGCCAGAAAAGGGCGAATGGTGTGGCAGCCCACCGACATCCACAATCTGATAAACGATACCTGCGGAATTTTGGAAAAAACCATTGATCGCCGCATAATGGTGAACCGTCAATTGGATGCGGTGCTGCCGGTGGTAAACGGAGATCCGTCCCAGCTGGAAAATATGTTATTAAACCTCGGGGTGAATGCCCGGGATGCTATGCCCGAAGGCGGTTTGCTTACCTTTTCCACCCGCGAGGAGGTGTTTGACAGCGACTTTATAAAAAACCACGGCTATCAGATCGAACCGGGGAAATACTTGCTTATATCTATATCCGATACCGGGGTGGGCATGGATAGCAATACGTTAAAACATATCTTCGAACCGTTTTTCACAACAAAGGACCCCGGGAAGGGCACCGGCTTGGGATTGGCCAGCGTCTATGGGACGATCATGAACCATAAAGGAGCGATAGAGATTAAAAGCGAACCGGGGAAAGGGGCTCTATTCAATATCTGGCTTCCTTTAG
The DNA here is from genome assembly GCA_031082425.1 of Candidatus Edwardsbacteria bacterium. NCBI lineage: Bacteria > Candidatus Edwardsiibacteriota > Candidatus Edwardsiibacteriota bacterium. The sequence continues at coordinate 65,487 of JAVHLB010000008.1, forward strand.
TAACGAACGCGGCGCCTGAAAAAAAGGCGGCGGGGTCCTTGACGGAAGATCTGACCGGCCAGGGCCGGATATTGCTGGTAGATGATGAGGAAATGATCCGGGAGGTGGCTCAAAATCTACTTAAGCATCTCGGGTACGAGGTATACACTTGTTCCGATGGCGCAGAGGCGGTAGGATTCTATCGCGAGCACCAAAACGAGATCGACCTGGTGATCATGGATATGATTATGCCGGTGATGAACGGTATGGATGCTTTTATCAAGCTTAAAAACATCAATCCGAAAGTAAAGGTGCTGATATCATCGGGCTTTAGCGCGGGGCGGGAGTCGAATGAATTGTTTAAATTGGGGCTCAAGGGTTATATAAGCAAACCGTATCATTTGGCTGATCTGGCTGCGAAAATAAAGAAGGTTATAAATGAAGAGTCAGGCTGAAAATAGTTTGGAGAATGCCGAATATCATGATAGGTGCCATTACTGGCGATATCATCGGCTCGGTCCATGAATATACTGGGAACAAAACCACGGATTTCCCCTGGTTTGTGGCTGAATCGCATTCCATCGACGATACCGTGCTTGCCGTTGCGGTAGCTGATTGTTTGTGGAATAAAAAGAACTACGCCAAGACCTTAGAGAATATGCCCGCCGATATCCCAATGCCCCGGATTATGGCGGGCCTTTTTATAATTGGGCGTTTTCACCGGATCCCAAGCCAGACAACAGTTACTGGAGATGGATGGTGGCCTGGGGAGAACCGTTCTTATAATAAGGTGATTGGAGAATCAAAAAGGCCGCAG
>JAVHLB010000008.1:66292-123216 GCA_031082425.1 Candidatus Edwardsbacteria bacterium
GCCGCAGCTTAGCTGCGGCCTTTTTGATCGGGTGGTTGATATTAACCTAAGCGGTGAGGGTCCTTCTACGCCAAGGGTGCGGCGGCGGATCCTTGGCGACCGGAGCGGCGGAGATGACGATCTCTTGCTGATGATTGGTTAATTTCTTTCTGTCGATGGGTGTCGGAGGAACCGAAGGTCCCGTTATCGTCTTTTTGCAGATGGTGATCCCGCCCTGATATGAGGAGGTCAGTTCGATTGGAGATGAAAATCCGGTGGAATCAGTCGGCATCACGATGGGCCGGGGAAGATATTTCCGGAAATCGATGGCGGCAATTGTGATATCGCTGCCGAGGGAATCGGCCGGGATAACGATAGGCCGGGGCAAAAATCTTTCCCAGTTGGGGCGGGCGTAACAGGTGGTGGTTATTCCGGTGAAGATGATTCCGCACAGGGCTGCGAAGATGGCTGTCTTTTTCATTTTAGTTCTCCTTTGGGTTTAAGAGTTTATTTGTTTGGTTTGTTTGCGTTCTGGTATTATATACAAGCACTTGTCGTGCCAAGTCCGGCTTTGCCGCGTAATCGCTGTCATTGCAGCATATTGGTCGAGTAGACTGCTCTGGGTGAAATAAGAGGAAGCGCCATAAATATCGGACAGGTGCCGCAATGCGACTGCTATTGGAGGGTTTTAAAACAGGCCTTGCTCCTTCCAGGCTATATATGGTTAACTGAAATAAACCGGGAAATTATTATTCCTGGCGGGAATACCGATGGCCCCGAGCAAGGCATGAAGTTTAATAAGACATGTATTTAGAAATGTCGTCATTTTAAAATGACAGATATATCATGATGGTTTTTTGGTGCTAATCGGCAAAGCAAGCAATCCCAGGGCTTTGAACAAAATTTTTAACTTGGCATGCAATCTGCTTAATAATTCAGGTGAACCGTAAATGGAAATAAAGGAGAAACAACATGCACCCCGCGTCAGTAAAAAAAGCCGGTATGATAGCAGCAACAGTATCTTTGATGTTCACCAGCATACAATGCTCCCTGCAGAATCCGGTGGCCCCTTCCTGGGAGGCAGATATCAATGTCCCGCTTTTAACCAGCAATACCTACATCGGCGATTTTCTCGGTCTCAAGAACTCCGGCAGCAAAGACCCCTTTGTTCCGGTCATCCTGGGCGTCACCAGCATCACCGGCCAGGTCAGGGAAGTTGACGTTTCGGCATTAAGCGGAATGGTAAGCAACGGGGCCGTCAATTACGATCTGGAAAACCGGCTGGCGATCGGGTTGGATACGGCGGTCATATATATCAGCCGCGACCCGGCCAATGTTTATCAGGCGCCGGAAGTGGTCATCGGCCCCCTGCAGATAGAGGCCGCCGAGGTTGATGCCAAGGGAAATGTGATTCAGACCAGAACCACCAAGATAAATATGACCCTGACCGAAAACGAGATGGCGGTGTTGACCAATGAGTCGGGGATGGTATATGTGGGCTATTACCTGGTCACCAGCGGCACCAACGGGCTTTCGGTAAACATCCAGCCCGCCGATTATCTTAAGACAGCGGTGTTGATCTCGGTCAAGGCCAGGGTCAACTGATCTGCAGGACAGGGTGATGAAACTTTTAGTAAAAATAAACCTGGTGTTTTTAACGGCCTCGATGGCGGCCTTAAATGCGTATGCTTTTGACGGTTTCGACCCCCGGACCATGGCCCAGGCAGGGGCCACCCTGGTAAGATCCCGCGGAGTGGAGGGCTCCCTGGCCAATCCGGCCAACTTGGGGATGGCAAATAACGGCGGCCTCAACATCAAACTGTTCCATTTTGGCGCGATGGCGGGCAATAATTCATTCAGCCTGAAAGATTACAACCGGGTCTCCGGGGATTTTCTGGACGAAGGGGAAAAAGAAGCCCTTCTTCGGGCCATACCATCTTCGGGCTTCCGGGCCTCATCCTCGGTGGATGCCATGCTGCTGGGGCTGTCTGCCGGGCGGATGGCCCTGACCATCAACCTGCGTTCGGCCGAGAGCGTCTGCATACCCCGTGACCTTTTCGATCTGGCCCTTTTCGGGAACCAGCTGGACAGAACCTACCGCCTGGCGGCCAGCGATATGGGTGATGCCTGGACCGTTGCGGCCACCACCCTATCCTACGGCCAGCCCGTAAAAATCGGGGTATTCAAAGGATTGGCCCTGGGGATAGGGATCAAACACCTGATGGGCATAAATTACGGGAAGGTGGGCGGAGAGTTAAGTTTTACCACCAGCGGATCGGGCTTTAATAACACCGGGCTTATCGAGATCCTGTCCGCCGGGGAAAATGATTTCGATGCCAAAAGGCTTAACATGAACGGGTCCGGTTTTGCCGCCGACCTGGGCCTGGCCTGCCAGCTGAACCATCATTGGTCACTGGGAGCCTCGCTGATGAATCTGAGCAATGGAATAACCTGGAAGAACGACACCAGAAAAAGAATTTTAAATATGGAAGTAAATGAACTGTCCCTGCTGGGGGACAGCCTAACCGGGATGCTTTCGGGCAATGAGATCATTGGCCGGACCGATACCCTGGGAGGGATCTTCCGGTCGCGGTACCCGGCCAGCTTCAACGCCGGCATCGCCTATGACGCAAAATACTTCTCCGCCGAACTGGATGTGAGGAAAGGCTTCTATAACGGCGCCGGCAGTGCCGCCCGCTGGCAGTTGGCCCAGGGGTTTGAATTGAGATTGCTATCATTTCTCCCGATCAGGGCCGGGCTGGCCGTGTTGGATAATCGAACCATTGCCTACAGCGCCGGCAGCGGGTTGAAACTGGGCTTCATCAGCTTAGACGCGGCAGCCACCAGCCTGGGGTTTCCCGGCTATAATACCCAGGGATTTGGGGCGAGCGTTTCGGCAGGCCTGGAATTTGGCAGGTAAGATAATCGTAATACAATAATAAATATAAATTTACGCAAAATGTCATGTTTATATGACAATAGTCATATAAACATGACATTTATTTATTATTATGTAAACTCATAATTATACTTACTCATTCATTAACAATAGGTTAGTTTGAATAATACATAAAGGCACATTAAATGCATCTTAATTCTTACACTATCACAATGTTTTGTCATCGCTGGCAACAAAAACCGGAAAAATCCGGCCCAAGGGGAGGCAATAAATATATTTATGTCAGCGTATTGACACGTTATGAATACGGTGCTAGCATGAAATAAGAACTGTACGGGACTTCCAATAAACATTAACCGGAGAGATACAATGGGCGAGGATAAATTAAAGATCCTGGTGGTGGATGACGAGGAGCAGCTGCGGGATTTTTTAACCGCTGGACTGCAGTCTTTGGGCTGCCAGGTAAAATCAACCGGCGGAGCCGCCCAGGGCTTGGAGATGATCCGCCAGGGCTTGCGGGAAGACCGTTGGGATGTTCTGGTGACCGATTTGAATTTGGCCGATCAGGACGGGGTCTGGCTGTTAAAGGAGAGCAAGAAGCTGGACCCGGAGCTGGTGGTCCTGATCATCACCGGCTACGGCTCCGTCGAATCAGCGGTGGAGGCCCTTCAGCTGGGGGCGGCCGATTATATCCAAAAGCCGTTCAAGTTGGAGACCTTGAAACTTAAACTTGATAGGTCCTGGCAGGCTCAGCAACTGGGCCGGGAGAACCGTCTTCTGAAGCGGGATCTGGCCCTTTATCAGATCTACGACCTGTTCATGGGCAGTCCCGACCGCGAGAAACTGCTGAATATAGCCCTGCAGTCCCTGAATCATATAACCGGGAATACCGCAATTAAGATCAAGCTGAGGGACGGCACCCACAAAAGCAACCCAGCCTGGCAGGACGAATTCGAACTGTATGCCCTCCAGGCCTCGCTGGAATCCAAGGGGACCACCTACGGAATGATCTATCTCAAGCCCCTGGAGGGGGAACTGGGCCCGGACCAGCGCACCGGGCTGGCCCTGCTGGCAAAGAATGTATCCCTGGTATTGGAGAACCTGGACCTGGTGACCAATTTAAAGGGAAAGATGGAACAACTGGAGGCCCAGCGGTCCGACCTGCTGGATTCCTTCAAATATGCCATTCTGGGGGAGATCGCCTCCAGCCTGGTGCATGAGATGAGAAACCCGCTTTCGGCCATCACCCTGGGCGTGGAATATTTCGGGATGTGTATCGCCAGCGATGACAAATTACAAAAAGCGCTGGGAAGCATCTCCAAGTCGGTGGAGCGTCTCAATGTGATCCTGGACAACCTGTCCCTTTACAGCCGGGATTCCTCGGACATCAAAAGCACCGCTCTGCTGTCGGACATCGTTAAAAAAGCCGCGGGACTGGTCAACTATTACCTGGCCGGGAAAAAGGTCAAGATCGAGGTCGACCACGGTGAGTATGAAAACCCGGTGATGGTCAATCAGGGGCAGATCCAGCAGGCGCTGGTGGGCCTGCTGGTATTTCAAGGCAAAAGGCTGGAAAAGGGGGGCGGCCTTAAAATTACCGTCAAACATCAGGATGATGAAATGGCCGTCACCATGCACAGCCCCGGGCTGGCGATCGACCGGGCGGAGCTGGCCGGGATGATGGAGACGTCGCTGGCGTCCTGGAAGCCGGGACGGGACCTGTCCGTCAACCTGGCCCGAAGACTGCTGGAGGAGAATAATTGCCGGCTTGCGATCACCAGCAGCCCCGACCGGGGGACCGAATTTGAGCTGAACTTCACCCAGCGCCATTAAACCACAGATCATAATATAGCGAGGGAACCATGAACAAACCGCCTGATATCAGGGTTTTGGTGATAGACGACGAGGAACCCATTCGGGAGATACTCAGCCAGATAATCTCCCATGTCGGTTACCAGATAACGGTGGTGCCGGACGGCAACTCCGGCCTTAAGGCCATGAGTGAGGGCGATTACGACGTGGTGCTGCTGGACATGCATCTGCCGGATATCTCCGGCCTGGAGCTTATCCCCCGGCTGAAAGAGATCTCGCCGGAGAGCTCCCTGATCATGATCACCGGGCATGCCACCGTGGAGAGCGCGGTCAAGGCCATCCGATCCGGGGCCTATGATTACCTGGAGAAGCCGATACACACCGACGCAGTGCTGCTGGCCATCAGCCAGGCGGCGGAGCGGAAAAAGCTGCTGGACCAGAACCGGTACCTGCAGCAGACCCTGGACCGGCGTTACGGTTTTGAGAACATCGTGGCCAAGAGCAAGAAGATGCTGGCCATTTTCGACCTGATCCGCAAGATCGCCGACACCAGCACCACGGTGCTGATCCAGGGCGAGTCCGGCACCGGCAAGGAACTGGTGGCCCGGGCCGTTCACTTCAACAGCCGGCGGAAAGGGGGCCGTTTCGTGGCCCTTAACTGCGGCGGCATCCCGGAGGCCCTGCTGGAATCGGAATTGTTCGGCCACACCAAGGGGGCCTTCACCGGGGCGGCCGCCTCCAAGCAGGGCCTTTTCCAGATGGCCGACAAGGGGACCATCTTCCTGGACGAGGTGGCCACCATGCCGCTGAGCACCCAGGTCAAACTGCTGAGGGTCCTGCAGGAGGGCGTCTTCTATCCGGTGGGGGCCACCTGCCCGGTGGAGGTTGACGTCCGGGTGCTGGCCGCCGCCAACCAGGACCTGGAGCAGGAGGTCAAGAAGGGCGTCTTCCGGCAGGATCTTTTCTACCGCCTGAACGTCATTCAGATAAACCTGCCGGCCTTAAGGGAAAGGCCCGAGGACATCCTGCTATTGGCGCACCATTTTTTGAACAAATATTGCGCCGAGCAGTCCCGGGAGGCCAAGCAATTCAGCCCCGAGGCCGCCGAGTACCTGACCCGTTATAACTGGCCCGGCAATGTCCGGGAGCTGGAGAATGCCGTCGAGCATGCCGTGGCGCTATGTCCCGGGAAAATAATAAAGATCGGAGATATGCCGCGGCGCAACCAGGCGGTGGAGCTGGACCAGGTGATACTGCCGCTGGACCGGAGCATGAAGGAGGCCCGGGACATCTTCGAAAAACAGTATGTCGAGGGACTGCTCAGGATCACCGGGGGGAATGTCACCAAGGCCGCGGTGATGGCCGGCATGGCCCGCCAGAATATGCAGCTTAAGCTGAGGGATTACGGCATCAGCTCAAGAACCTTCTCCTTAAAGAACGGAGAATGACCTGATGGACATCCTGATAGTGGACGATGAGACGGTGCTGGCCGTAATGGTGTTGATGATGCTGAACGGCCGGGGCTATCATGCCTCGGTGGCCGGGGACGGCCGCCGGGCAGCCGAAATGATAAAAATGGATCCGCCCGATCTGGTGATCTCCGATCTGGCGATGCCGGTCATGGACGGCCTGCAGCTGCTGGAATGGCTGAGGAATCACCGCAATTTGGACAAGGTAAAATTCATGATAATGACCGGCAAGCAAAATGTGCTGGGCCCCCTGAAGCGCCATTCCATCGAGGCTGACGATTCCATAGCCAAGCCGTTCACCGAAGAGCAGCTGCTGTCCAAGGTGATAAAACTTATCGGCCATCCGGCCAAAAAGGAATGACAAAGTGGAACCTGGAGCCAAAATATTAGTGGCTGACGACGAACCGGTCAATTTGGAGCTGATGGAGGCGATCCTGTCCAGGCTGGGCTATGGCGTGTTGCTGGCCGGCGATGGCAACCAGGCCTTGTCCCTGTCCCTGGACCAGATGCCGGACCTGGTCCTGTTGGATATAATGATGCCGGGCCTGGACGGGTTTGAGGTGACCAGAAAACTCAAGGAAAACGACCGTACCAAGATCATACCGATAGTGATAGTATCCGGCAAAACGGAAGTACGGGACCGGGTGAAGGCCCTGGAGGCCGGGGCCGACGACTTTTTGAACAAGCCGGTGGATCCCACCGAACTGCAGGCCAGGATCCGCTCCCTGCTCAAGGTCAAGGCCTACAACGACCACATGGTCAATTATCAGAAAGCGCTGGAGGAGGAGGTCTCCAAAAGGACCCTGCAGCTGAAGGTTTCGCTGGATAAGATAAAATCGGCCTCTTTGGAGGCCATCTACCGGCTGTCGCTGGCCGCCGAGTACAAGAACAAGGAGACCGGGGACCACATCAAGCGGGTCAGCCATTACGCCGAGGCCATCGCCGTGAAAATGGGGCTCAATCGGGCCACCATCGAGGCAATTCTATACGCCGCGCCCATGCACGACGTGGGCAAGATCGGGATACCGGACCATATCCTGCTGAAGCCCGGCAAGCACGACCAAAAGGAATGGGAGATCATGAAACAGCACACCACCATCGGGGCCAGGATCATGGAGGGCTCCGAACACGGCTTTATCCGGCTGGCCTCGGTGATCGCCCTGACCCACCACGAACGGTGGGACGGAGATGGATATCCCCGCGGGCTTAAGGGCCGAAAGATCCCGCTGGCCGGGAGGATAACCGCCCTGGCGGATTTCTTCGACGCCATGACCTCTGAGCGGCCGTACCGCAGCGGGGTCCACAGCCTGGAATATACCGTTGACACCATCAGGCAGAACAGCGGCAGCCATTTTGATCCGCAGGTGGTGGATTGTTTTATGCAGTCGCAGGACCGGATCTGCCAAATAAAAGAGACCTTCCGCGATGAGCTGTCGTCGCCGGATAGAGGAGGGGTCGAATGAACAACCAGACGGAAGGCAAGAAATCATTTTTCAAGACCTATTTGAGCATCTTCGTCAGCCTGGGGCTGGTGCTGGTCTTCTGGGCGCTGGAGTATTATATCCATTTCCGTTTAAGCCCCGGGTTTTCGGCCTACCAGCATTTTTTCGGGGCCGAGCCGATGGAGCTGCACATGCGGCTGCTGGTGACATTCATGCTGCTGGCTTTCGGGACCTACGCCCATGTCCTGATAACCACCAGGAGATCGGCCGAGGTTATAGCCAACAACCAGACCAGGCAATACCAGACGCTTTTGGGCAACATGCTGAACGGCCTGGCTCATTATCAGTTGCTGACCGACGAGCTGAACAACCCGGTGGATTTCATTCTGCTGGAGGCCAACCAGGCTTACTATGACATCACCGGGCTGGCCGCCGACCGGGTGTTGGATCGCAAAGCTTCGGAGGCCACCCCCTGGATACTAAAAGGGGGCATCGGCTGGCTGGACATATACGGCCGGGCGGCCCTGGCGGGCGAGACCAGCAAAACCGAGATCTATTCTAAGCATCTGGACAAGTGGCTGCTGGTCTCGGTCTACAGTCCGGCTCAAGGGTTTTTTGTGACCCTAGTCGAGGACATCACCGAGCGTAAAAGGATAGAGGGCATCAACCGCGAGAACCAGGAACGGATGGAGGTTATACTCGAGGCCGTACAGGCCGGGGTCGTGGTGATAGACCGTGAAACCCACCTTATTGTGTATGCCAATAAACAGGCGACCCAAATGATAGGCGCCCCGGTTAGTGATATTCTCGACAGGAAATGCAACAAATTCATCTGCCCGGCCAGTGACGGTGCCTGTCCCGTAACCGATTTGCATCAGACAGTGGATAATTCGGAAAAATGTGTTATCAATATTAAAGGGGAAATGATCCCCATTCTTAAAACCGTAACACCAACCAAAATGGGCGGGCGTGAAGTGCTGGTGGAAAGTTTTGTGGATATAACGGAGCGCAAGCGGGCCGAGCAGGCTCTTAATGCCGAGGCCATCCGAAGGCGCATCCTTATCGACCAGTCACGAGACGGTATTGTGGTCCTTGCCAAGGACGGCAGCGTATACGAGTCCAACCGGCGGTTTGCCGAAATGCTTGGTTACTTCCCCGAGGAAATCAAACAACTCCACGTGTGGGATTGGGAGTTTCAGTATACACGTGAGCAGACGATGGATATGATCGGTAATGTTGATGAGGCCGGTGACTTCTTTGAGACGCGACACCGTCGTAAGGATGGTACCATCTATGATGTTGAAATAAGCACCAATGGGGCTGCCTTCGAGGGAGAAAAGCTGATTTTCTGCGTGTGCCGGGACATCACCGACCGTAAAAAAGCCGAAGATGAGTTGAGAAAAATGAACATCGCCTTGGAGCAAAGCCCCAGTGCGGTGGTCATCACCGATCTTGACGGCCGGATCGAATACGTGAACAACGCTTTCGTAACTATGACCGGATACCCCAAGGCCGATGCAATCGGCGAGAATCCCCGGATACTGAAATCGGGCGAGACCAGTGAAGATGACTATCAGGTTTTATGGAAGACCATAGCTGGGGGTGGAGAGTGGAAGGGAGAATTTCACAACCGGCGCAAGGATGGCAGCCTGTACTGGGAGCAGGCGGTAATAGCTAGCATCAAGGACCAAAACGGCGCTCCGATAAAATATGTGGCCGTCAAGCAGGACATCACCGAACGCAAGCGGGCCGAAGAAGAACTGCGGGCAAGTGAGGAGAAATTCCGGAATTTAGTCGAAAACCAAAGCGAGGGGATAGGGGTAATCAACCAAGAGGAAAAGTTTGTGTTTGCCAACTCGGCAGCGGATAAGATCTTTGGTTTGGAAAAAGGATTGCTGGTGGGTCGATCGCTTAAGGAATATTTAACCCCGGAAGGTATTCAACAAATAGCGGAAGAGAGTCGGCAAAGAAAAGATGGCAAAAAAGGACTTTATGAACTGGAGATAAACACCGGAACAGGTGAAAAGAAGATCATATACGTTTCGGCCATTCCCCAGACCGATCCAATGGGAAAGTACATTGGAACTATGGGATTATTCCAGGATATCACCGAGCAGAAGAAAGCCAGACAGGAAATCGAGGATACGCGCCGCCGCCTGGAAATGATCCTAAGCAGCGCCGGCGAGGGCATCTACGGGTTGGATGATAGGAGGAGAACCATATTCATGAACCCAGTCGCCGCAAACTTACTGGGTTATTCGGTCGAAGAAATGATAGGCAAGGTCCAGCACGAAGTCTCCCATCATACAAAACCAGACGGCTCGCATTATGACAGCAAAGATTGCCCGATCAATGCCAGCATAACAGACGGCCAGATTCACCATGTAACTGGTGAGATTTTTTGGCGCAAAGACGGCAGCAGTTTCCCGGTGGAATACACCAGCACTCCAACCGTTGAAAACGGCCGGACCACCGGATCGGTGGTGGTATTCCGCGATATCACCGAGCGCAAGCAGAGCGAGGCTCTGCAGTCAACCATCTATAAGATCTCGGAGATATCAACTTCGTCCGAAAGCCTGCTTGAACTGTATGCCGGGATACATATGATAGTTGACGAGATGATGAGTACTGCCAATTTCTATATTGCCCTATACAACAAAAAAGAGAATAAGCTTGAATTCCCCTATTTTGTCGACGAACGGGATCCGTCCCCGGTCTCCCGCCCCTTGAAAAAAGGCTTGACGGAATATGTGCTAAGAATCCATAAGCCCCTGCTGGCCCCGCCCATGGTCCAGAAAAAACTGGCCGATGCCGGGGAAATTGAGATAGTGGGCACGCCCTCGGTGGACTGGATGGGGGTTCCGCTTAAAAGCGGCAACCAGGCCTTCGGCGTGCTGGTGGTCCAATCATATCGCGAGAAGGTAAGGTTCGGGGCCAGGGAACTATCTATGCTTAATTTCGTATCGGACAATATTGCGGCGGCCATACAACGGAAAAAGGGGGAGGACGAAAGAAAGAAACTGGTCACAGAGCTGCAGGAATCGCTGGACAATATTAAAACCCTCAAGGGACTGGTGCCCATCTGCTCCTCCTGCAAGAAGATCCGCAACGACGGGGGTTACTGGCAGCAGGTGGAGGAGTATGTGGCCGAGCACACCGAGGCCGACTTCTCCCACGGCATCTGCGACGAGTGCGCCCACAAGTTATATCCCCAGTATTTTAAGGACAAGAAGAACAAGACCAAGGGCGACGAGGTGGGCTGATGACAGCATCAGTTTAAAGTTCAAAGTTGAAAGTTGAAAGAATAAAAGGCGTGTCATCACTTAGGTAGTAATATAATAGCTAAACTCAGTGCAGGCTCTGAGGGCGGCATTCATTTTTACTGCCGAAGGATCTGCGACGGGGAAGTTTTACCGGGGACTGCCCACTAAAACCACGGAAAACCGCTAAAAATAACCTGGTAATTATTCGTGTTTTTCGCGTATTCCGCGGGGAAGGCCGGTGCGTTTTTGCGGTTCAAGAACCCTGGATTCCCGCCTGCGCGGGAATGACAAAAAAATAAGCATAAAACAGGAGAGATCCATGCTGCAGGAGAAAGAAACGGCCCGGATACTGGTGGTGGACGACGACGTCAACATCATCAATTTCTTTCGGGCGGTGCTGGAGGAGCAGGGCCATACCGTGGCCACCGCCGAGAACGGCGTCGAGGCCGTCAAAAAGGCCAGGGAGTTCAAACCGGAGGTGATCCTGCTGGATGTGATCATGCCCCAGATGGACGGCTACGAGGTCACCGAGGCGCTGAAAGGGGATCCGGAGACCAGCAGCATCTCCATCATCCTGGTGACCGGCATGGACACCCTGGAGGACAAGGTCCGGGGCCTGGAGTGCGGGGCCGACGACTTCATCACCAAGCCATTCAATTTCGATGAACTGGTGGCCCGGGTGCGATCCCTGGTCAAGCTGAAAAGACTGCAGGATCAGTTGAGCAAACTGCAAAAGGAATGCACGGCCGACTTTTTGCTCAAACAAAAGAAAAGCCTCAGCCCCAACCTGGTGCTGATCGTGGAGGATGACGAGCGGATATCCAGGATCATGTCCAACGTTCTGGGCACCGGCGGATATCTGACCCATACCATAGTGAACGGACAGGAGGCGGCGGACTTTATCAGGGACAATACCCCGGATCTGATCATCCTGGACCTGATGCTGCCCGGCCTGGACGGCATGGAGGTGCTCAAACGGATCCGTGAGAACCCTATGACCCGCGAGGTGCCGGTGATAGTGGTGACGGCCATAGATGATTTCAAGACCAAGATCAAGGGGCTGTACATCGGGGCCGACGATTACCTGGTCAAGCCAGTCAAATCGCTGGAGCTGCTGGCCCGGGTCAAGGCCAACCTGAGGAAGTACCAGGCCAACAAACTGATCCGGGATGTACTAAAGGACAGCGGGGCGGGGCAATGAGTTGAAAGTCATAAGCTGAAAGTCGAAAGTGGGTCACCCTGAGACCGGCAGACAACCTGGCAGGCCGAATGGGTGGATAATTCGTAAGTTTAAAGTTGACCCCACCCTCACACCACTTCGAATGCAATATACGTTTGCCTTACTCAGTGAAGGCTCTCCCCGCAGCGGAGAGGGAAGCCGGCAGGCACGGAGAAACCGGGAATGAACAATACCTTTTAAGGAGAAGATCATGTCCAAAGCACGGATATTGGTGGTGGAGGACGAGGCCATTGTGGCCAGGGATATCTGCCAAAGGCTGGAGGACCTGGGATACCAGGTGGCCGCCACAGCCGATAACGGCGAAGCCGCCCTGGCCCAAGCCCGGGAGCAGAAGCCCGACCTGGTGCTGATGGACATCGTGATCAAGGGGAAGCATGACGGGATCTATGTGGCCAATATCATAAAAAACGAGATGGGCATACCACTGATCTACCTGACCGCTTATGCCGACGATGCCACCGTGGAGCGGGCCAAGGTGGCCGAGCCCTTCGGCTACATCATCAAGCCTTTCAACGACCGGGATCTCAATGTGACCATCCAGATGGCCCTGTACCGGAACCGGATGGAGAAAAAGCTGGCTGACCGCGAGGAGCGGTATAGGGATCTGTTCGAGAATACCAGCGACATTATAATGCTGCTGGACGAGCAGGGGTCTTTCAAATACGTGAACCGGCGTTGGCACAACGCACTGGGTTACGGTGTCGACCAGATCAAGACGATGAAGATCTTCGATATCCTGGATCCGGTATGTATGACCCATTGCCGGAGCAGTTTTGCCAGGGTATTATCCGGCCAGGAGGCACAGGTAGAGGCCGTACTCCGGGCCAAAAACGGCAAAACCATCATGGTCGAGGGAAATTGCAACAGTTCGCATTCGCCCGGCAAGCCCACCTGGGTGCGGGGAATCTTCCGGGATGTCACCGAGAAGAAAAGATCCCAGCAACTGCAGGAGGCCATGTACCAGATAGCCAACGAGACCGCCCTGTCCGGCAATCTGGATGAATTATACCAAAGCCTGCACAACATCATCAGCCGGCTGATGGACACCAAGAACTTCTATATCGCCATATACGATAACGATGCCGAACGCCTGTCCTTTCCCTATTTTGTGGACGAATATGACCCCGCGCCCAACCCCCGGCCGATGGGCTCCGGCATCACCGAATACGTAATCCGTTCAAAAATGCCCCTGCTGGCCACACCGGAAGTGTACCAAAAGCTGATGGATACCGGCCAGGTCCGCTTGGTGGGCAGGGCGCCCCTGGACTGGCTGGGGGTGCCGCTGCTGGTCTCGGACAGATACTCCGGGGTGCTGGTGGTGCAGACCTACGACCAGGGCGTCAGGTTCGGAGAGAGGGAGAAGGAGATCCTGACATTCATCTCCGAGCAGGTGGCCTTTGCCATCAACCGGAAGCAATCCGAGACCGGCCTGAGGGAGAGCGAGGAACGCTACCGCACCCTGGTGGACCAGCTGCCGGCGGTGACCTTCAGGCTGGCCCTGGATCCGGAGAACTCCACCCTGTTCATCAGCCGGCAGGCGGAGCAGATATTGGGATTCGCTGCCCGCGAATGGGTGGACGATCCCAAGCTTTGGATCCGCCAGGTTCACCCCGACGACCGGCCGGATGCCGCGGGCGGGCTCAAGCGGGTGGCGGCCGGGGGCGGCCCGGTCCGGCAGGAATACCGGATATACACCAAGGAGGGGCGGCTGATCTGGGCCTATGAATTTCTTGACCTGGTCAGGGGTGCCGACGGGAAGCCTTTGTTCGTCCAGGGGGTGATGCTGGACATCACCGACCGCAAGCAGGCCGAGGAGGCCCTGAGGATGAGCGAGGAGAAATACCGCACCCTGGTGGAGCAGATCAACGACGTGATATTCCTGCTGGACCCCTCGGGCGTCGTCCAGTATATCAGCCCGGCCATAGAGAGGATGACCCAGTTCACCGTGGAAGAGATCACCGGCCGGCCATTCTCCAAATTCATCCACCCCGACGATCTGCCGAACCTGACCAAGGTTTTCCAAAGCAGGCTCCAGGGGCCCGGGGATCCTCATGAGTACCGTCTCATTGATAAGAGCGGGGGGGTCATATTTGTCCGCAGCGCCAGCCGTCCATTATCGAAGGACAGTGAATATCCCCTGGGATTGATCGGCACCCTGACCGACATCACCCAGGCCAAGCAGATGGCCGGCCAGCTGCAGCAGGCCCAGAAGATGGAGGCCATCGGACAGCTGGCGGGGGGCATCGCCCACGATTTCAACAATCTGCTGGCCGGGATCATAGGCCAGGCCGAGATGCTGCAGATCAAGCTGATCAACCAGCCGCCCCTGGCGGCCCTGGCCGAAAGGATACTGACCACCGGGGAGCATGCCGCCTCGCTGACCAAACAGCTGCTGACCTTCGCCCGCAAGGGGAATTACCAGCAGGTGCCGGTAAACCTTCACCGCATCGTGGCCGAGGTGGCCGGCATCCTGGGCAACACCGTGAACAAGAACATCAATGTCCGTCAGGCGCTGTCCGCCAATCCCTGCACCGTGCTGGGCGACCCGGCCATGCTGGAGAACGCCATACTGAACCTTTGCCTCAACGCCCGGGATGCCATGTCCAACGGCGGCAACCTGACCATAACCACCCAGGTGGCCGAGCTGGACGAAGGGTATGTCAAGAAACACCCCTACAAGATCCCGGTGGGCAGATACCTCAAGATATCGGTCGGCGATACCGGGCAGGGCATGTCCCGGGAGATCCAATCGCACATCTTCGAGCCGTTCTTCACCACCAAGGAGCAGGGCAAGGGCACCGGCCTGGGACTGGCCAGCGTCTACGGCTGCGTCAAGGCCCACAACGGGTCCATAGATGTTTACAGCGAGGAGGGAAAAGGCAGCACTTTTAACATCTACCTGCCGCTGGCCGAACTGGGTCCGGAAAAAACCGGGGAGGCCGCAAAACAGCCGGCTCAAAAGGGGACCGGGAACATCCTGCTGGTGGACGACGAGGAGACCATCCGGGACATCACCAGCCAGATGCTGGGCGACCAGGGATATAAGGTGATCATGCTAACCAACGGCCAGGAAGCGGTGGATTACTACCGGGAACATTTCGGGGAAATAGACCTGGTGATACTGGACATGATAATGCCCCTGATGAACGGGCATGACGCCTTTCTTAAGATGAAGGAGATAAATCCCGGCATCAAAGCCCTGCTGTCCTCCGGCTACAGCATCGACGAGGAGGCCCAGGAACTGATGAAAAGCGGGGTCAGGGATTTTTTACAGAAGCCCTACCGGCTGGCCGAGCTGACCCAGAAGATCAATCAGGCGTTGGCGACGGAAGTTTAAAGCTGAAAGTTAAAAGTTTAAAGTGTGTCACCCTGAGTCCGGCTTGCAACGTGGCGGGTTGAATGGGTGAATGTGTGAGCATAGGATCCAGGATATAGAATGTAGAAGACCGTCACCCGTTCGGCCTGCTATGCGGGGAGAGATCTCAGGGTGACAAAAACAATGAAATTGATCCTTAAAGTAAAACCCTTTGTGCCTTTGTGTCTTAGTGGTTAAAAAACAGGAGGAACCAGGATGACCCAGCGTCAGATAATGGAAAAGATCCCCTTTAAGCTGCTGGCGGTGTTTTTGCTGCTGGCGGCGGGCATCAGCGCCGGGGGGTATATTTTTTATAAGCAGCAGCGGGCCAGGTCCGTCGCCCATATTCATGAAGATTTGAACGTGATAGCCCAACTGAAGAGCGGGGAAATAGAAACCTGGCGCAGGGAACGGCTGGGAGACGCCTATGTATTGCATAAAAGCATGATGTTCGCTACGAATGTCCTCAATTGGTTCGAAAACCCAAACAATAAAACCATCAGGCAATACATTTACGACCGGCTGGATGCTTTCAGGATCTACGACACCTACAAGGATGTGATCTTGATCGATCCTGCCGGCCAAGTGCGCCTTTTCATTGATCAGGGCCAGTCCGAGGGGATCAGCCCGGTTACCATGAAGATAATAAGGCAGGCCGTGCAACAACGAACGATCATTTTCAGCGATTTCTATTTCTGTGCCAAATGTCAGGAGGTTCACCTGGATGTTGTAGCGCCTTTGTTCAAAGGACAGACCGCGGCTGGCGCTGTTATCCTGCGTATCAATCCCGATAAATTGCTATATCCTCTGATCGATAAATGGCCTACCACCAGCAAAAGCGGGGAAACCATTTTGCTGCGCCGGGAAGGCGATGAAATGGTGCATTTGAACGAGTTGCGGCACCAAAAGGGAACGGCGGTAAAACTGAGGATCCCTCTGGCAGATACCTTGCTGCCGGCTGTAATGGCGGCCAACGGAAGAGAAGGCATGGTGGAGGGTCATGATTACCGGGGCGTTCCGGTGGCGGCCGTCATCAAGCGCATACCCGATTCTCCCTGGTTCATGGTGGCTAAGGTGGATAAGGATGAGATCTATGCTCCGCTCAAAAGACAAGCCGTGAATGTTGCAGCGCTGGTATCCTTGCTGATAATATTGCTGGCCGCGATGTTGTCCTTCATCTGGCAGGCCGACCGCCGGGGTTTTTATCAGAAACAGTACCAGTTGGAACTGGAGAAACAGGCGCTGGTCAGGCATTTTGATTATCTGACCAAATACGCCAACGACATCATCTTCCTGCTGGACCAGGACCGCCGGATAATGGAGATCAACGAGCGGGGTGAGCAGGCCTACGGCTATACCCGGGAGGAGCTGCTGGGTCGGTCGGTCGGCCTTATCCTGGTGGAGGAGCAGAGGGAGAAGTTCAAAGACCAGATGAGGGAGCTGATGGAAAAGGGAAGCCTTATCTACGAGACCCTGCACCGGCGCCAGGACGGCACCGCCTTTCCGGTGGAGATCAGCGCTCGGGTCATAGAAATTGAGGGCAAGAACTACCTGCAGAGCATCGTCCGGGATATCTCCGAGCGGAAACAATACCAGCTGGACCTGCAGGAGCGGAAGGAGGAACTGGAGGCAGCCAACCAGCAACTGATGGCCTCCGAGGAAGAACTTAGGGCTGCCGACGAGGAACTACGGCAGCAGATGGAAGAACTGCTGGCCAGCCAGGCCCGGTTTTCCCATTTGTTCCAGGGAATCAACAGCGGGGTGGCCGTTTACCGGGCGGTGGAGGACGGGGCGGATTTTGTTTTCATGGACTTCAATTCAGCCGGACAGAGGATAGAGGGCATCTACAGGGAGCAGGTGATCGGGAAAAAAGTATCGGAAGTATTCCCCGGGATCAAGCCCATGGGGCTGATAGATGTGTTCCAGCGGGTGTGGCGGACCGGGAATCCGGAGCATCATCCGGTCTCGATTTACAAAGATGACCGCCTGGAAGGCTGGCGGGAGAATTATGTTTATAAACTGCCCTCCGGGGAGATCGTGGCAGTTTACGATGACCTGACCGAGCAGAAGAAGGCCGAGGCTCAGCTCAAAGAAAATGCCAGCCTCTTGAGGATAGCCGGAGACAAGGCAAAGCTGGGCGGATGGAGTGTTGACCTTGTAAATAATCGTTGCACCTGGTCCGATGAAACGGCGGCCATCCACGAAAAGCCGGCCGGGTACTCTCCATTGGTGGAAGAAGGGCTAAGCTATTACACCCCGGAGTGGCGGGAGAGGATAACGAAGGTATTCTTTGAATGCGCCCGGAACGGCATTCCCTATGACGAGGAGATGCAGATATTAACCGCCGGGGGCCGGAGGGTATGGGTGCGGACCATGGGCGAGCCGGTAAAAGATGAAACCGGGAAGATCATCAAAATACAAGGGGCGTTCCAGGACATCACCCAGAGCAAGCTGGCCGAGGAAAAACTGCGGGATAGCGAAATAAATTATCGGACCTTGGCCGATTCCGGACAGGCACTGGTCTGGACCGCGGGAACCGATAAACTATGCAATTATTTCAATAAGGTCTGGCTGAATTTCACCGGCCGTACGGTGGAACAGGAGCTGGGCAATGGATGGGCCGAAGGGGTGCATCCGGATGATCTGCAGCGTTGCCTGGAAATATATACCGGCGCCTTTGACCGGCGGGAAAACTTCAGCATGGAATACCGCCTGCGCCGCCACGATGGGGAATACCGCTGGATACAGGATGATGGGAGCCCGCGTTATAACAGCGCCGGTAAGTTCATCGGGTATATCGGGCATTGCCTGGACATAACAGAACACAAGCAGGCGGGGCAAAAACTCAGTGCTTCAG
This sequence comes from Candidatus Edwardsbacteria bacterium, assembly GCA_031082425.1. Classification (NCBI taxonomy): domain Bacteria; phylum Candidatus Edwardsiibacteriota; species Candidatus Edwardsiibacteriota bacterium. The sequence goes on from JAVHLB010000008.1 coordinate 84,609, forward strand.
AGGTCCGTTACCGCCGGCTGTTCGAATCGGCCAAGGACGGGATCCTGATATTGAACGCCGATACCGGGGTCATTGACGATGCCAACCCCTTTATCAAGGAACTGCTGGGGTATCCCCGCGAGGAGCTTATCGGCAAGGAACTTTGGGAGATAGGCCTGTTCAAGGATATCGTGGCCAGCCGCGCCAGCTTCATGGAACTGAAGGAAAAGGGGTACGTCCGTTACGAGGATCTGCCGCTGGAATCCAAGGACGGCCACAAGAAGGACGTGGAATTCGTCAGCAATGTTTACCCGGCGGGCGACCACAATGTGGTCCAATGCAACATCCGGGACATAACCCAGCGGGTGCAGGCCGAGGAACAGATCAGGGCCTCGCTCAAGGAAAAGGAGGTGCTGCTCAAGGAGATCCACCACCGGGTGAAGAACAACCTCCAGGTCATCGCCAGCCTGCTCAATCTGCAGACCGGATATGTTCAGGATGAAAGATATAAAAAGATGTTCCTGGAAAGCCAGAACCGGGTGCGTTCCATGGCATTGGTGCACGAGAAACTCTACCGGTCCGGGGACCTTTCGGGCATAGATTTTTCCGAATACGTCCAGGGACTTATGCGCGACCTGTATCTTTCCTACGGGATTACCCAGGGCGATGTGGAGCTGACGACCGATATCATGGAAGACAAAATACCGGTGGACATAGCCATCCCCTGCGGGCTGATCGTAAACGAGCTGGCCACCAACAGCTTCAAGTACGCCTTCAAGGATCCCCAGAGAAAAGGCCAAATAAAAATATCCTTCAAAAAGGATGCCGCCGGCATATGTACCCTGGAGATGAGCGACAACGGCCCGGGAATAAGCCAAGCTCTGAACCTGAAAACGGTGCCCACCCTGGGGCTGCAACTGGTGGATTCTTTGGTGGGCCAGCTGGATGCCGAGATCAAGATAACCAACGATGGCGGGACCAGGGCGACAATAAAGTTCAAGGTTTAAAGTTGAATAGTTCAAAAGGTTAAAGATCGGTAGGCGTATTTAGTATGCAGTATACAGGGGACAGGGGACAGTAGGGGCGGAGCATGATCCGCCCAGGGCATGCATGTAGCACGCAGTTTAAACGATAAAAGCCTCTGTGTCTTTGTGCCTCTGTGTGAGGGAAAACCAATAAATCATTTAAAACAGCCAGAAATGAGAAACATAATCAAAAATATTTTAAACCGGATAAAACCGGTCAAGATCAAGAACCGGGTCCAGTACATGGACCACAAGACCACCATCCTGATAATGCGCTGGCTGATAGTGCTGCTGGTGATCCTGCTGGCCGGATTCAGCGAGGGAGGCTTGAACTTCGGCAGCAAGAATTACCTGCTGGCCATATTCTTCTTCGTTTCGAACCTGATCCTGACCTTCGTCCCGGCCCGGCTGTTCGAGAAGCAGTGGCTCAACTACGTGATATTCCTCTCCGACATCTGCTTCGTCTCGGCCTCGGTCTACTTTGCCGAGGGCATCAACACCGATTTCTATCTGATCTATTTCCTCAGCATCTTCATGTCCAGCGTGGGACAGAACGTCAAGGGCACCATCCCGGTGGCTTTTGTGGCCTCCCTCTTTTACGGCTGGTTGGTGTATCACAACTCCGGACCGGAGGTGTTCTCCACCCCGTCGTTCTGGATCCGACTGCCGTTCTTCTTTCTGGTGGCCCTGTTCAGCAGTTACTGGGCCAGCCAGGCGGCGGGGGAGCGCAAGCAAAAGGAGGAGGAGGAGAGGATCAATCAACGCCTGAAGAGGGAGATAGAGCTGGCCACCGATGAGATCGTCAAGACCAACCAGAGCCTGAAATATTACAAGGAATACAGCGAAAACATCATGGCCAGCATCAACAGCGGGGTGATAGTGGTGGATGTGGACGGCGCAGTCACCACCTTCAACCGGGGGGCCAGCGAAATATTCCACCTGACATCGGCCGCGGTGACCGGGAAGAAACTTGATGAATTCCCCCGCTTCAAGACCATCTGCGATCTGCTGCAGAGGACCATGGAGACCGGGAAAAGCGTCCACCGCAATGAAATGATCATCACCACCTTCAGCGACCAGCAGATCACCATCGGGATCTCCACCTCGCTGCTGCACAGCCAGACCGCCAGGACCAACGGGGCCATCGCCATCTTCGGCGACCTGACCAGGACCAAGTCGCTGGAGGAGAGGGTCAAGCACTCCGAGAAGCTGGCCATCCTGGGGGAGATGGCGGCGGTGATGGCCCACGAGATAAGAAATCCATTGAACTCCATTGCCGGTTTCTCCCAGCTGCTGCAGTCCCGGGTGGGGGAGGACGACAAGAACCGCAAGTATGTGGACATCATAGTAAACGAGGCCTTCCGGGTGGACACCCTGATCTCGGACATCCTGGACTTCGCCCACCAGAAGAAGACCATCTGGTCCGAGGTGAATCTGGCTTCGCTGATAGATAAAGTGATGGACGCCAAAAAGACCAAGGCGGCGGAAAAGAACATCCAGCTGGTCAAAAATATCGCCGGGACCCTGCCGGCCATACAGGGCGATGCGGTCAGGCTGGAAAGGGTGATCCTCAATCTGACCAATAACGCCATCGAGGCCATCAATAACGGCGGCCGGATCGAGCTAGCGGCGGCCGAAAAGAACAACTCTGACGGCCCGGGGGTCGAACTGACCGTATCCGACGACGGTTGCGGCATACCGCCGGAGAATCTGGGCGCCATATTCAAGCCGTTCTTCACCACCAAGCAGGCCGGCACCGGTTTGGGCATGGCCATCATCCAAAAAATCATAGAAGAGCATCAGGGTACCATAAACGTCGAAAGCGGGATAGGCCGGGGAACAAAGTTCACCATCTTTCTGCCGCTGAACAAGCAGTTGGATACAGCCCCAGAAATATCGAAGGAATCAAAAATTGATATTAATCATACAAAGGAGAGAGCATGAAAAAGATCTTAGTGGCGGACGACGAGGCCAATATCCGGCTGCTGTTGGAGGAGGTGCTGGGCGAGGAGGGCTACCAGGTCACCACCGCGGCCACCGGCCGGGAGGCCCTCCGGAGGATATTAAAAGAACAGTTCGACCTGCTGATATTCGACATCAAAATGCCGGAGATGAACGGCCTGGAGGTGGTGGAGAAGATCCGGGAGCTTAAAAAGACCACTCCGGTCATAATCTGTTCGGCCTACAAGCATCTGCAGGACGATTATGTGGTGGGTACCTCCGATATCGCCGCCTATATCACCAAACCGGTCAACCTGGCCGAGCTGAGGGAGAAGGTCAAAACGGTGCTGGATGGCGGAACCCCGTCGGCAATTTAAAATCGGTATTGGGGAGCAAACCATGGATGAGATGAAAAAAATACTGGTGGCCGATGACGACAACAACGTCCTGTTCCTGATCACGGAACTGCTGACCCGTCAGAACTACCAGGTTTATCAGGCCGTCAACGGCGACCAGGCCCTCCGGGAGGCCGGGTCGCTCCACCCCGACCTGATGGTGCTGGATATAATGATGCCGGGGATAGACGGCATAGAGGTCTGCCGCCGGGTCAAAGCCTCCCCGGACACCAGGGATATCAAGGTCATAATGCTGACCGCCAAGACCAGCGGCCGGGACATCGAAGCGGGACTGGCGGCCGGGGCCGACCATTACCTGACCAAGCCCTTCCGGATAAACGAACTGACCAATAAGATAAAAGAGCTTATCGGTTGAACCGTATGTTTGGAATTTCGCTCCGGATATCGGATGTCACCATTGGCGAAAAAAAGGTGGGGATGGGCCGGGCGGCAGCGCCCGGCTGTTGTTATTTATCTTGATATTTGGCGGTGGAATTGATATCCTTGTAACCTGAAATCTAACTGACAATGCAATCAAACATGCCTGAATGATCGATCCCAAACATCCTTTGGATCATGCCCGTGTGGTTCACATCATGCTGAACCGCGGCCAGGTTTTGTCCCTGGTGGGCCAGAATGAGGGGGCGCTGGCCGACTTTAAGAGGGGCTTGCTGATATCCGGTGTGATCCGGGACAAGAAATCCCAGGCGGACTGCCACCTGCAGTCAAGCGATATCTATGGTTCGGTAAACAGGTATGCCGATATGCTGGACTCGGCGGAGAAATCCCTTTTGTTATACCAAACGGTCAACGATGAAAAGGGCCGGTCGGAAAGCCTTACCAATATCGGCCATGTGCACAATAGCCTGGGGGATTATTCCCGGGCCCTGGAATTTTATGAAAGATCCCTGAACATCCAGAAAATAAATGATGACCGGACCGGACAGGCCAACAGCCTGAACAACATCGGCACCATCTACAACAAGCTGGGCGATTATGCCCGGGCCCTGGAATGCCACGCCAGTTCATTGAAGATACGGGAGGAGACCGGCGATCTTAAAGGACAGGCCAACAGCCTGAACAACATCGGTTCGGTGCATTATAGTTGCGGGGATTATGCCCGGGCCCTGGAACATCATCCCAGATCATTAAGCATACGGGAGGTGATCGGCGACCGGAAGGGGCAGGCCCTGAGCTTGAACAATGTCGGCACCATCTACGACAAACTGGGCAATTACCCGCAGGCCCTGGAGCATTACGGCAAAGCGATGAAGATCCAGGAGGAGGTGGGCGACCGGGAGGGCCAGGCCCGCAGCCTGAACAACATCGGCGCGGTGCATTCCATCCTGGGCAATTACCCCCGGTCCCTGGATTGTCACGGCCAGGCCCTGGAAATACGCCGGGAGATCGGGGACCGTCAGGGGTATGCCGTCAGCCTTAACAACTTCGGCACGGTGCAGTACAAACTTGGCGCTTATGTTCCGGCCCTGGAATATTATGACCGATCACTCCAGATCCGGGAGGAGATAAAGGACCGGCGGGGGCAGGCCATAATTCTCAACAATATCGGCCGGGTTTGCCTGGAACAAGGACGATTTGCGGAGGCCCGGGAGCATCTGACCCGGAGCGAAGAGCTGTCTCGGGAGATAAAGGTGAGGGATATCTCGCGAAGGGTCTGCCTTTCATTGGCCGAGCTGGAGATCTCGGAGGGATCGGCTCCCGACAAGGCCGCTGATCTTGCCGAAACCGCACTGCAACTGGCCGGGGAATTGAATTCCCAGGACGGCAAAGCCGAGGCGCTTCTTTTGCAGGCCAGAATAGAAAAGAATGACGATAAATTCATCGAGGCCACGGCAATATTCGACGGGCTGAGCCAGCCGGCGGAAACGGGCCGGGCCTGTTTTTATCAGGGACTGGTCATGGAAAAGCTCGACAAGGTGAAGGAAGCCCGGAATATTTTCCAGCGGTTGGGCCTAAAGAACTGGGTGGAGAGGATCGATCGTTTGAAGACCATCCGCTGATGGTTTGCCCGGTTAAGAGGATATGGCCCAGCCGCACTTTCATCAAGCTTGAAATACGGCCAGGGTTTTGTTATAATATGAAGAAACTTGAGATCCCGGATGGATATGATGTGCCCCTGTAGCTCAGATGGATAGAGCAACGGTTTCCTAAACCGTGTGTCGGCCGTTCGAATCGGCCCAGGGGTACCATTTTATTTCCGGGGTTATTTCCCACGAAACACACGAAAAGGCACGAAAATATTTTAGGGGTTATTGCCTGGGCTTGTCCCTCTCTGGCGGAAACATACTAAAAAATACCAAACGAGTTTATACGATTTATAATTATAAGTTGATCAGCGCCATTAAAATCAAGACGCCTTGATAAAATCCCTAAGGATCTGGGGCCATTGTTTTGCGGGGTTATTGTCCGGGAAACATGCCAAAAGGCGGGATAAGCCTTTTTAGAGCTTGTACTCTGACGTCACTCTTTGGTGCAATAGGCCTATTATAGGGCCTGATCCATTGGGTGTTTTGGCATACTGCATACGGTATCATCCGGTTTGCCATCCACAACATTCAGTATCCCTTGCCGGAAAGACAAAGATAAATTTTACCCATTCTTAACTTGACAAACCATAAAAAAAGTGGCATAATGCTTCTTGAATGAAAATAGAATAATTCAATAATAAACAAGGAGTTTTAAAATGAAAAAAACATTGTTAGCTTTGGTTCTTTTGCTGGCGGCGGTCTCGGTCAATGCCCAGGTGGTGATCAACGAGGTGCAGTATGATCCGATCGGTGGCGGCACCGACACCAAGACCGAATGGATAGAGCTTTATAACCCAACCGGAGACGACATCGATCTCAGCGGGTGGATCATGTGCGACAATACCGACAGCATCGGTGAAACTTTTCCCAGCACCGTCCTGGCGGCCGGCGAATACCTGGTCCTGGCTGCCCTGGTCGACAGCTTCCACCTGAACTACCCGGCGGTCCCTGCCATACAGTGGCCGGATAGCAGCTTCGGCGCGGGGCTGGCCAACGGCGCCGACATGCTGATCATATTGAATGCCGCCGACAGTGTGATCGACCAGATGAACTGGGGAACACCCACCCTTACCTGGGCCAGTTGGATCAGGTTCGGCGGCTGGAATCCCGGGTGCATAGATGCGGCAGCCGGCCACTCCATCGGACGGAGTCCCAACGGGGTTGATACCGACCTGGCGGTCGATTGGGCCGACATGGTGGTGCCCACCCCGGGGGCCACCAACGGCGGGGCGGTGGTCTACACCCCGCATACCATCTATGATATTCAGAACGGCGGGGCCCTGACCGATTCGGCAGTCAGCGTAGTGGGCATCGTCACTTCCAAGAACTATGTTGATTTCGACGGATTCATGCTGGCCGAAGCCTCCGGACCCTGGCACGGCATAGTGGTCTATTCCAACGCCAACGTGGTGGTTGGTGATTCCGTCATCATCACCGGCACGGTCACCGAATACAACGGGCTGACGGAACTTTCCGCTTCCCAGGTGACGGTCCGCGGCACCGGAACCGTCCCGGCAATTACCAACGTATCGCTGGCCGACGTCAAGACGGGTTCGCCCACGGCGGAATCCTATGAAGGGACGCTGGTGCGCGTCCCCAAAGCTCTGGCCTGCGACACCACCTGGATGAGCCCCACCTACGGCGAGTGGGCCGTCTGCATAGGCCCCGACACCCTGCGGATAGACAACTCCAGCACTACCAACGGTATCTACTATGCCAAGCCCAATTTCGGGGTGGACAGCGTCACCGTCACCGGGGTGATGACCTACAGTTTCAGCCATTTCAAGCTGCTGCCCAGGGATTCGGCTGATGTCATCAACCATGGTCCGACCGGGGTTGCCGGCCAGCCGCCGATTGCCAAGCCGGTCTTCAGCCTGATGCCATGCTCACCCAACCCGGCCGGCCGCGAGGCCCGGTTCTCCTTCAGCCTGGCCAATCAGGGCAGGGTCGACCTGTCGGTGTTCAACGTGCTGGGGCAGAAGGTGGCCACCGTCTACAGCGGACAGCTGTCGCCCGGGCTGCACAGCCTGGCCTGGAACCTGAAGGGGCAGAACGGCCAGCAGCTTCCCAACGGGGTCTATTTCTATAATTTGAGCGACGGCAGCCGCAGCTCCACCCGCAGAATGCTCATTCTAAAATAAGCCACATTGCGATAAAAAAAGAGGAGAGAAAACATAATACTCTCCTCTTTTTTATGTATATTGACACTGTTGCCTTTATAGGTTATCATCTATAAATTATATATGACCAAAGCGCTTAAAAAAATATCCCGTCTCTCCCCCTGGCTGTTCCTGCTGCCGACCCTGGTGATCGTCGCGACATTCCGGATGGCGCCCATGCTGTACGCCCTGTGGATGAGCCTGTTCGACTGGGGTTTGGCCGGGGCCAGGAAATTTCTGGGGCTGGGGAATTATATCTATCTGTTCAGCGACAGCCGGTTCGGCCAGAGCCTTTTGAACACCCTGTTCTACGTGCTGGGGGTGGTGCCGGCCAGCCTGTTCATAGCCCTTTTCATTGCCGTCCTGATAAACCAGAAAATAAAAGCCACCGCCCTGTACCGGACGGCCCTGTTCCTGCCGGTGATAACCTCCACCGTGGCCATCTCCCTGGTCTGGAAATGGATCTTCAACCCCAGATTGGGCCTGGCCAACCAGGTGTTATCCTTCATAGGGATAAACCCTTCGCTGTGGCTGGAGGAGCCGGCCGGAATAATGAACCTCCTGCTGGGGCCTTTGGGGGTCAACCTGCCGGGGGTCCTGGCCGGACCCAGCCTGGCCCTGGTCGCCATCATAATAATGAGCATCTGGCATTCCCTGGGATACAACATCATCATCTTCCTGGCCGGGTTGCAGTCCATTCCCGAACATTACTACGAGGCGGCCTCGCTGGACGGGGCGGGGAAGTGGGCCTCGTTCCGGCACGTAACCTGGCCCATGCTCTCTCCCACCACCTTTTACGTGCTGCTGATGAGCACCATCACCTCTTTCCAGGTCTTCATCCAGATATACGCCATGCAGGGGCCGGTGGGGGGGAATCCGCTGGGCACCACCCGCACCCTGGTCTATTACCTCTATGAAAAGGGCTTCTCCGATTGGCAGATGGGCTACGCCAACGCGGTGGCCTTCGTACTTTTCCTGATCATCCTGGCCCTGACCATCATCCAGCGGAAAGTGCTGGAATCGAAAGTGCATTACCAATGAAAAACAGCCGCGCTAAGTTAATAGTCTATATCCTGCTGACCGCCATTTCGCTGGTGATGATCTTTCCCTTCGTCTGGATGATCCTGACCTCGCTCAAGACCCAGCCGGAATCCCTGCTGATACCGCCGCGGATATTCCCGGCCCGGCCCCAGCTGGTGAATTACCTGGAGGTGTGGCGCCAGATACCGTTATTGCGGTATTTCCTGAACACCATCATCATGACGGTGCTGACCCTGGCCGGGGTGCTGGCCACCTCCACCCTGGCGGCCTTCTCCTTTTCCTTCAAGAATTTCAAGGGGAGGGACCTGACCTTTCTGGCCCTGCTGGGGATGATGATGATCCCCCAGCCGGTGTATCTGGTGCCGGCCTATGTGATCCTGGCCAAGCTGAGGTGGCTGGACACCTTTTACGCCCTGATCGTTCCCTGGACGGTGAACATCTTCTCCATCTTCCTGGTGCGGCAGCATTTCAAGAGCGTGCCCTGGAGCCTCTACGAAGCTTCCAAGATGGACGGGGCCAACGATCTTAAATTCATCTGGCACATCCTGCTGCCGATCTCCAAGCCGGTGCTGGTGACCATCAGCCTGTTCTCCATCATCGGCAGCTGGAACAGCTTTTTATGGCCGCTGATCGTGACCAACAGCGAGAGCATGAGGCCGCTGCAGGTGGGGCTGGCCTATTTCTCGCAGGAACAGGGATCGATGTGGCCCCTGCTGATGGCCGCCTCCACCATGATCATCCTGCCGCTGGTGATCTTCTACATCTTCGCCCAGAAACAGATCAACCAGAGCTTCGTCTCCAGCGGGCTGAAAGAGTAGGCCGTTGCCCGCGAAATACGCGAAAATAATAAAGTATTATACTCTTTGATTGTATGAAAAAATATATAATCCCGATATTACTGCTGATGCTGGCGTTGGGGGGATGCCAGCCGCGATCATCCGACCAGGTGGTGATGTGGCATGTGATGGGCGGGCCGCTGGGCAAGACCCTGGACTCGATGGTGGCCGATTTCTCCAAAGAAAATCCCGGCCGGAAGATAGACCCCATCAGCATGGGAAGTTACACCGCCCTGTCCCAGAAACTGATGGCCTCGGTGGCGGCCGGTAACGAGCCCCTGCTGGCACAGTCGTACGAGGCCTGGACCAGCCAGCTGCTGGAGAAGGATGCCATAAAGCCTTTTGGCGATTACCTTTCCCAAGCCGGCGACACCGGTTATCTGTCCGACTTTTTCCCGGTGATGCTGGCCGAGTGCTCCCGGAACGGAAAACTCACCAGCCTGCCTTTCAATAAAAGCGTCCCGGTGTATTATTATAACCAGGACCTGTTTGCCAAAGCCGGGCTGGACCCGGAGAGATTTCCGGCCACCTGGGACCAGTTCATAGAGGCCGCCAAAAAACTCACCCTGGACGCCGACCAGGACGGCACCCCGGAACAGTGGGGCACCGCTTTCCCCACCGGCGCGGCCTGGATGTTCCAGTGTCTGGTGCTGCAGAACGGGGGGGAGATATTCTCGCCCGATGGGAAAAAGGTGGTGTTCGACAGTCCGGAGGGGATCGAAGCCCTGCAATACTTGGTGGATCTGGTCCACAAACATAAAGTGGCCTTTTTGACCACCGGGTTTGAACACCAGAACGATTTCCTTTCCGGCCGGGTGGCCATGATCCAAAGTTCCTCGGCTTCTTTGGCATACATGGCATTGCAGAAGATACCCTTTAATATGGGAATAGCGCCTTTGCCGATGAGAAAGAGGCCGGCGGTGGTGCTATCCGGCACCAATATGATCATGTTCCGCAAGCCCAGGGAAGAATTGATGGCCCGGGGCTGGGAGCTGGTGAAATGGATGATGGAGCCGGCCAATACCGCCCGCTGGTCGGCCGAGACCAGCTATCTGCCGGTCAGAAGATCCGCCCTGAATGAGAAAAGTTTGAAAGAGAAATTTGCCCGATACCCCGGGCTGGAGAGCGCCTACCGGCAATTGGAATATGCCTATCCCGAGCCCAACGCGGTGGTCTGGAACACCGGCCGCTCCATAATGGACGAGGACGGCCTGCAGCCGGCCCTGAAGGGATTCAAGACCCCGGCCCAGGCCCTGCACAAGGCGGCCAAAAAAATAAACCTGCAGCAGGGGGGGGAAGCCGGCAGTCCCTGGATGGTGCTGATCCTGCTGACCGCCATCGTGGCCTTGTCGGCGCTGGGTCTGTTTTGGAAATCACGCAAACCCAAACATGAGTAAAAGAATACCATTATACGCAGGCGCGCTATTTTTGTGTCTGGTATTGTTTTTAGCGGGGAAATCCATTCATCCACATCATTACAGGTATATAATCAAGATAACCATTAACTTAATCTCAATTATACTGATCTTTGCCTGTACGATGGCATTCAGAAGTAATGTTAATAATATTTCATACGGCAATTATATCACACTATATTCAATCGTTTTCATGGCTTCCTGGTTATGCCTTTTTTCCAGCGGGCTGACCCCAACCGGCATCAATTATATTTATGATTATAACTCAGCAATACCAATGTTGTTCTTGCTTTTAGGTTCATGGGCTACATTATATATAGGTTTTCGGGGTTTTAAAATAATAAGGGCGCAGCAACGGACAGAGTACAAGGTAATGGGTTATTTATTATCGGCCTTTTTTTTAGCGGTTTCGGCAGCTATCGCTTGGCTCCTCGGGCCAATATTATTCACCGTTGATTGGTTCCGCTGGTTTTGATACGGTGATTTCCCGGGCTATAGAATTTAAAAAATAATATTATAAATCAGGAAGGGAACCAACATGGCCTTAACTAAGACCTGGCAAAGAGTGCTGCTGACCCTGCCGCTGCTGTTTTTAATGGCCGCCGGATCGGGAGCCACTTTGCTGATGGAGGAGAACTTCAATTATTCAACCGGCCAGCTGCTGACAACCAGCGGGGGCAGTTGGATAAACTTTTCCGGCCTGGGGTCCAATCCGATACTGGTCTCCAGCGGCAGTTTGACCTACGCCGGCTATACCTCGTCGGGCATAGGCAACAAGATCGACATCATCAACACCACGGCCACCGCCGAGGACGACGGCCGTGCCTTCAGCCAGAGTCAGATAGTCGGATCGACGGTCTATTTGGCGTTTCTGCTCAACCTGGCCGATACCGCCGGCTTGTCTGCCAGCAGCAGCACCACCGGGGATTACTTCGCGTCACTGGTGCCGGTAAGCAGCATCTCATATATCGGCCGGGTGTCCATCCGAAAGGGCGCGACGATCAACAGCTACAATCTGGGCCTGCGGTCGTCAACCACCAATGCGGCGGCCGTCTGGGCCTCGGCCGATCTGGCACCCGGAACAACCTATCTGGTTTTAGTGCGCTACCAGATGATAACCGGCAGCGCCAATGATGACGCCGCCCTGTTCATCAATCCCTCCCTGGCCGGAGCGGAGCCGGCGCCGGACATCACCCAGATCTCGGCTTCGACCAGCGAGCCGGACAGCATCGGACGGATCGCCATCCGGCAGGGCAATGCCGGCACGCCCAACGCTTCGATCGACGGAATACGCGCCGCCAACACTTGGGATGACATCAGGGGCGTCTTGCCGGTAAACCCGGAGGTGCTTTCCGTCAGTCCCGTGCACAATGCCTCCAACGTCAATACCCAAGCGGTGATCTCGGTGACCTTCGACCGGCTGATGGACGCAGCCACCCTGGATACCGCCAGCTTCGCGGTGGCGGGCCTGAAACAGGCGCGCTATTACCCGGATTCCATCCGCCCGGCGGCCAATAGCGCCGCCTATGCCTTTTATGTCCAGGACAGCCTGCGCAAAAGCGACACCGTCACGGTGACCCTGACCACGGCCGTCGCCGACACCGGCGGGAACCATCTTCTATCCCCCTATGTTTGGACCTTCCATACGGTTTTGCCGGACACCATGCCGCCCCGGGTGCTGAGCACCCTCCCGGCGGACGGGCAGATCAATGTCCAGGTCAATTCTTCGGTGGAGATCAATTTCAGCGAGGCCCTGCTGCCGTCCACCGTCGACACCGCTGCCTTCAGGCTGACCGGACGCCGCATAGCCAGCTATGGAATAATGGCCCCGGTGCTTTCCAACGGAAACACCCGGGTCACCGTTCAGCCGTCCGACAGCTTTGCCTACGGCGACACGGTGACGGTGGAGGTCCGCAGCACCCTGACCGACTCCGCCGGCAACCCGGCCGTCGGCGACAACTTCTCCTTTCAGACCAGGAGAAATGCCAACCTGACCATATTCGACATCCAGTACACCAGCGATCCCTCGGGCAATTCGCCCTACAACGGGCAGAACATCACCGTCAGCGGGGTGGTCACCGGAGTGGTGCGGGTGGGCAACAGCAAGGGTATGTATTTCATCCAGGACGGCAGCGGCCCCTGGAACGGTGTCTACTGCTACGACCGCGATCGTTTCCCCGAGGAGGGGGATTCGGTGCTGGTCAGCGGGACGGTCATCGAATATTTCGGGCTGACCGAGATCTCGCCGGTCAGCGGATTCCAGCTGCTCAAGAAAGGCACCCTGGTGCCGGAGCCGGTGGTCCTGCCCACCGATAGCTTCTCCAGCAACAATCCCAATGCCGAAGCCTATGAGGGGGTGCTGGTGGCCACCAACCGGGTGAACGTCACCAGCCTGCCCAACACTTATTATGAATGGAATGTCACCGACGGCAGCGGCCCCTGCATCATGGACGATTTCCTTGATTCGCTTTCGCACATGGGCTACACCCCGGTGGTCGGCGACAGCCTGATCCGGGTCCAGGGCATCCTGCATGCCTCTTTCGGCTGGAAGATAGAGCATCGCTTCCCCCGGGATATCGTACAGTTCAAACCGGTCAAGATGCTTTCCTCGCTGCCGGCCCAGGGCAACATCAATGTTCCCACCCTGGTGGGCATCCGGCTGAATTTTGACAAACCGCTGGATCAGTCCGCCGTAATGGCCGCAAATTTTTCAGTTACCGGCAGCAGTTCTTCGGGACACAGCCTGTCACTGAACTACGACAGCCTCGAATGCACGGTCCGGCTGCTGTCGGCCGACGCCTTCTCCCCGGGGGAGACGGTCTCGGTCTGGATATCGCATTCCCTGCGCGACACCCTGGGTTATTACCTGGACGGGAACGGGAACGGGGTGGGATCCAATGACAGCCTGGATGATATCAGCTTCAGCTTCGTGACCCTGCTCAATCCCACCCGGATCTCCGACGTCCAAAAGCCGGGCGCCGACGGTTTCACCCCGCTGATGGAGGGACTGACGGTGACCGTGGAGGGGATAGTCAGCGGCCCGGACCAGTATTTTACCAGCTCCACTGCCAGCACCGCCAGCTGGTACCTGGATGACGGCACCGGAGGGGTCAACGTCTACGGCGGCACCAGGGGCCAGTTCGTGCTGGGCCGCCGGGCGGTGGTCACCGGCCGGGTGACCGAATACAACGGGGTCACCGAGGTGGCCAGCACCGCAGCCCAGATCGCACTGTGGGACTGGGCCGACCAGCCGGCCGCTCCCCGGGCCATGGTCTACAACCAGCTGCTGGGCGAGAGCATCGAGGGGCAGCTGGCCTCGGTGGAGGGCACCATCAGCGGCATTCCGGCCTATGCCGGCGGCGGTTACAACATGGAGCTGCGCAACGGCAACGCCCCCATCGCGGTCCGGATCGCCGAGATCAGCGGCTTCGACCTGAGCCCGATGACCTACGGCGCCAAGGTCAGGGTTGCCGGGATAGTCTCGCAATACGACAAGGAATCCCCTTACAACAGCGGCTATCAGCTGGTTCCCAGGTTTGCCCAGGATTATTATTACAACGGGGTGCTGTACCCGCCCGACATCGAGATCCTGGTCGATTCCACCGCGGCTTCGGCTTCCTCCCAGATCGTTTCGGTCAAGCCCAACCCGTTCTCCCCGGAATGGGGGGAGGTGTCGGTCATCGAGCTCAACGCCCCGGCCGACCACCATCTTACCTTGAGAATATACGATCTGAAGGGACGGCTGGTGAAGACCTGCCTGAACAATGTCCCCGGCGGGCATCAATACTATTACTGGAACGGGAGCGATAATTCCAACCGCCGGGCCGGCATCGGTATGTATATCGCCCACCTGAGAAGCGTCACCGCCCAAGGGGCCATCTCCGATAAAACCAAGATAGTCGTGCTGGGCACGCCATTGAAATGAAGGATGCAGATATGAAAAAGATTCTTTCGCTGACATTTATCCTGGCCCTGGCCCTGGGAACGGCCCGGGCGGCTTTCGAGGACTGGCAGGTGGGCATCCGGCCCAGCGGCATGGCCGGGGCCTATACCGCAGTGGCCGACGACATCGACGCCGTCAGATGGAACCCGGCCGGGCTGTCCCGCCTGGACTCCTGGCAGGCCTCGGTCTACGCCAAGCGGCTGTGGGGGGTGGCCGGCCTGACCAACCAGACGGCCAGCATCGGCCGCAGCTTCGGCCAATGGGGCGGGACGGCGATATCGGCCCAGCAGGTGGGATGCGACCTGGAGACCGACCAGACGGTGACCCTGTCCCACGGCTTCGACCTGAACAGCCAGCTGGCCTTCGGTTATAATTTCAATTTCTACCGGCTGTGGCAGGACCGTTTCGGCTCGGCCATGACCATGGGGATCGATATCGGCCTGCTGGCCAAAGTTTACCGCAGCTGGAGCATCGGCTGCTTCGGGCATAACCTTAACCATCCCAGCCTGGGGAAATCATACCAATACGACCTTCCCAGCGGGGTGAGCATCGGCCTTTCCTATGTTCCATTGAGCGGGGTGTTGGCCTCGGTCGAGGCCGGGAAGGATGCCGGCAAGATAACCCGGTACAAGGTGGGCTCCGAATATGAACTGTGGCAGGACAAACTGGCCCTTCGGGCCGGCATTCTAAATGAAGGTCAGCTGACCCTTTATTCCATGGGCCTGGGGGTGAAGGCCAGGGGGATACTGGTGGGGTACGCCTTCGAGGGCGGACACCAGGCCCTGTCCGGGACCCATCAGTTCGCCCTGGGCTATAAGTGGTGATATCTATGAAATTAGATTATAAGATGATGATTTTCATTTTGCTGACAGGGCCCTTCCTGATAAGCCCGGCCCCTGCCCAGCAGGTGGATTTTTATCAGGAAACGCAGGTCAATCTTTTGCCGGATGACACCCTGGCGGCGGCCTCCGGGTCACAGCTTGACCTGAACCGGGCCACCCGGGAAGAGATATTGGGCCTGTCGGGCATTCCGCCAAAACTGGCCGAGGACATCCACACCTACCGCTTTGAGCGCGGAGCCTTTGCCAGTTTCTACCAGTTGATGCAGGTTCCCGGGATGACTCCCGTCGAGCTTAATAAACTGCGCCAGCAGGTGGCCGTATTCCCCTCCTCCGACACCTCCCGGGTCACCAGGTATATCGCCGAACTGCAGGACCGGCTGGCCTCCGAAGAATCACCGGGCTACGGGGCCATCAACGAGTGGGAGGAGCTGCTGCTCCATCCCATGGACATCAACCGGGCCTCCATCGACCAGCTGCTGACCCTGCAGAATGTGTCGCCCATCGACGCGGCCGCCGTGGCCCGGCATATCAGATACTCCGGCCGGATCAAGGACTGGCGGACCCTGCAGCGCAACATAGACGGGCTGTCCCATTACGGCTTTACCAATATGAGGAACTATGTGACCATCAACCCCAGGGAGGAGAGCTTTTATTTTGACGGCAATTACCGGGTCCGGCTGACCTCGGACGACCGGATAGACCCGGGCGACGAGGGCGATTTCCGCTACCAGGCGGCCTCGCTCAATTCCGCCCTGCTGGCCTTCGTCCCCGGCTCCGCCATTTATGACACCATGACCACCGACAAGATCCTAAGCCAGCACGGCTGGACCGAGCCGGAGATAGCCCAGCTGAAAAGCCGGCTGCAATCAGAGTACGACCAGCTGAGGTACGCCCGGAACGATCTGGCGGTCCAGCACCGCTTGAGGATGGACCTGGGCGGGGATCTCAAGCTGGGTTATTACCATCAAAAGGAGCCCTTCGAGACCGAGGGCTTCACCAAGGCCTATGTCGCCCTGTATGACCTGGCGCCCGTCGACAAGCTTTTCCTGGGCAACTACCGCCTGACCTTCGGGCAGGGGCTGGCCATGGATAACCGCTGGTCGGCCGACGAATCCATGGTGCGGCGTTTCTCCCGCGGGGCCGGGGTTTTCGGAGACATCACCTCCAACGAGGAATTCGCCCTGCGGGGCGCAGCTCTCCAGTCCAGCATCTGGAACATCACGCCCTCCTTTTTCTTTTCCTCCGACCAGAAGGACGGGATCCTGAACCGGGACGGCACGGTCAGCACCTATTTCTCCCCGTCCCCCCGATACCCCTGGTACCGGGACGTGTTCAACGAAAAGACCTACGGGATGAATCTGAACTGGGACCTCTCCGGAACCGTGTCTTTGCCGGTGGGCACCAGCCTGGGCCTTACCGCCTTTGAGTGCAGGTACGACAAGCCCTTCCGCCCCGACCCCTATGAGCTGGACCTGCCGGGGGACAAGAACGACCTGTCGGACCCCAATTTCACCCAGCTGTGGTCGGGAAACGTCCGGGGCGTGAAATCCGGCAATTTCCGGACGGTGGTGGACAATCTTTCGGTGGAGGGGGAGCTGGCCCATCTTAACAGCGGCGGCTGGGCCTATCTGTGGAAGACCCATCTGCAATACGAAACTTTGTATCTGCTGCTGCTGCGCCGCCATTACGACGTGGACTATGATAATCCCTATTCCCGCGGTTTCTCCGAGCAGACCAAGTTCGACGACACCATCCTGGAGAAGGAATACCGCCTGATCGACCCGGTCTACAAACAACTGGTCAACTATCCGGCGCCCAAGGCCGAGGACGGCACCTATATCGAGACCCGCTGGCAGATCAGCCGCCAGTTCACCATAACCCGGGCCTATATAGACTTCTGGAGAAACCTGGCCTACGGGCTGGACAATGTCCGTTTCCAGGGCGAGCTGGAATACCGCCCGGTTTTCCCCCTGCGCTTCAGGCTGAAACAGAAATACCAGACCAAATACCTGCCCAAGAGCGCCGAGGCCACCAGGTCCAACACCCGGGAGACCACCCTGCGAACCTTCTGCACCCTGACCGACCGCGATTATTTCAACGTGGAGCTGCGCTACGGCGAGGTCCGGCTGACCCCCTCGACATTGTACGGCAGCAACACCCTGATGAGCGGGGTCTATGTGGCGTCGAACTGGCAGCATAATTTCTCCCCCAACTGGGACCTCAGGGCCGGGATCGCCAGCTGGAGGACCGATGCCATGTCCCAGTGGATATTCGAGGACGCCGGAATAGACTTTCTGGACGGCGACGGCACGAAATATTTCATATCGGTGTCCGACCGCCTGTCCGACAACCTCCAGGCCCGGCTCAGACTGCGGGGCAAGGACAGCCGGTATAACTTCAATAACATCTACGGCCCGGATTACGTCTATTATTACACCGAATCGCCGGCCGAGGTGGTGCAGGATTTCACCGACCGGCGCGACCTGTGGAAGGTTGACCTGCAGCTGGATTTCAGATGGTAACCGGAAAATATAACAGAAATCATCCAAAGGAGATATAGATGAGAACCAAGGGAAAAATATCACTGCTTTTGGTGTGGGGCATTTTTGCTTTAGCCGGCAGTGCCCGGGCCGGATTGTTGGAATACACCCCCTATGGGTCCCCGGCGTCAAGCTATAACGCCAGGGGAACGGCTCTGAACCTAAAAGGGGTGGCCCTTTCCGGACAGGGGTTGCTGGCCAACCCGGCGCTGATGGCCGAGACCGACGGTCTGAGGGCCCAGCTTACCGCCGGCATCAACTGGCGGCGGGAATACCGTTCCATAGAGGTGTTCGATTCCTACGCCAATTCGGTCGGCCTTAGGACCACGGCCATCAACGACCAGACCGACTACAGCCTCCAGGGGGCCGAGGCATCGTATGCCACCAGCTTCTGGGTCCTGCCCAAGGCGGCTTTGGGTTTCGGCATCAGCCGGGAATACGATTTCAACTACCGCTTAAAGGCGGAGGAGCGCGATGCCTTTTATTACCTGACCAGCCTGTATGAGCAGGTCCAGCAGGGAGCGGTTTACGGATACAGCGGTGCCCTGGCGGTGAAGCCGTTCTCCTTTTTTTCCGCCGGACTGGGGTTGACCAGGCTGTCGGGCGATCCCAAACTCACCATCACCGAAAGTTTTGAAGACCCGACATACACCGACCTCAGCATCAGTTATCAGCACAATTACCGGGGCTACCGTTTTTCGGCCGGGGCTTTTGGACAGCTGACCCCGCGGATCAGCCTGGGGATAAGCTGGAAAAGCAGCGCCCGGGTGGAGGGCCTATTGTCCTACAGCGACAACGATACTTCCATCAGCCAGACCCAGAGGGTGGGGCTGCCCAGCAGTTACGCCATGGGAGCAACCTACCGGCCGTCCAATGAATTCCCGGCCACCGTCTGCCTGGAATACGAGCATACTCCCTGGCAGAATCTGGAAGATAACCTGTTCTCCTACGAACCGCTGGTCCCGGTGAACAAGTACAGCTTTGGAATATCCCACCGGATGAAAAACAGCCTGCCCCTTTATTTTGGGGTGTCCTTTGCCAATTCCTACCGTTCATCGTCCATCGGGCTGGCCCGGGCCGGGTTCGGCACCGAGATCTCCGTCTCCCAGGTCATAACCGGGATCTCGGCCGGGGTGGGGCGCCGGACCTATAATTACGGCCAGGCCTTCGGCACCTCCAGCGGAACCACGGTGTCCGAGACCATGGCCGACCTGATGTTAACCTTTTCGCTGAAGTAAGATCATGTTCAAGAAATATAAAATTATAATCGCGTCCCTGATCTTTCTGATAGCCGGGACCGCCCAGGCCAAGGAATGGCAGCATCTGGTGATCCTGCACACCAACGACATCCACGGCCACCTGCCCCAGGAGGAGGCCTGGTGGATCAATCCGAACTTTCCGCCCCCCATCGGAAATGCCGCGGCGGTGGCCACCATCATCAAGGAGGAGCGCCAGCGGGCCGAGCAGAACGGCTGGGGCTTCCTGCTGGTGGAGGGCGGGGACATCTTCCAGGGGACCCCGCTGGGGGAGTTCACCAAGGGCCGGGCGGTGATAGACTTCATGAACCTGATGGGCTACGATGCCATGACGGTGGGCAATCACGATTACGACAAGGGGCAGGAGATACTTAAGGATCTGATCTCGGCGGCAAAGTTTCCGACTCTGGGGGCCAACTTGCTGGATTCCGCCACCGGGGGCACGGTTGACTATCTCAAACCATATATTGTTCTGGACCGGGGCGGATTGAGGATCGGCATCTTCGGCCTGATCACCCATTACCTGCGCGGCATGGCCACCCCGGAACATATCCAGGGCCTGGATATCGCCAAGGAGTCGGCCACCGCCAAGCAGATGGTGGATTCGCTCAAGGCCCAGAATGTCGACCTGATCATCGGCCTGCTGCACACCGGCTTCCGGCACGACAAGGCCATCGCCGACACCGTGGCCGGCATCGATGTGATCATCGGGTCCCACAGCCACACCGGGCTGCGCACCGCCTACGAGGATCCCAGGCATCACACCATCATCGTCCAGACCTTCGGGCATCTGACCACCATCGGGAAACTGGACCTGATGATAGACCCGGACACCAGGCGGATAGTGGGATACAACAGCGAACTGAAGGAACTGTTCACCGAGGCGGTCCCCCAGGATACCATGGTGGACCGGATAGTGTCCGAAAGTGCAGCCCGGGCCGAAAAGGGGTTTGATGAGCCGGTGGGCCGGTCCCTGGCGGATATCAAGCGCGGCGGGGGCGACAAGGAGAGCTCCATCGGGAACTTTGTATGCGACGCCATGATGGAGGCCACCGGAGCCGACATCGCTTTCCAGAATTCGGCCGGCATCAAGGCCGACATCATGAAGGGCGAGATAACCTACCGCAGCCTCTACAAGGTGGACGCCTTCGGCAATTACCTGGTGACCATGGATATGACCGGCAGCCAGGTGATCAGGGCCTGCGAGACCAGCGTGCTGGGCTACCACGCCATTTTCCAGGTGGGGGGCCTGCAGATGACCTACGACACCAAAAAACCGGTCTGGAAAAGGGTGGTCGGTGTTTCCGTAAACGGCCAGCCCATCGACAGCGCCAAGGTCTACAAAGTGGTCACCAATAATTTTCTGGGGGCCGGCGGCGGCAATTACAAGATCTTTCAGGAGGGGGCCAATCGCTCGGATACCTACATCCAGCTGAGGCAGGCCATGGTGGACTATGTCCGGAAAAGATCGCCCATAGAGGCCAGGATCGAGGGCCGGATAAGAAAAGCGGAAGGAGGCGGAGAGTTGCTCAAATGAGGATGACATTCAGGATACTGTTTTTATGCCTGCTGATGATCCGGGCTGGCGCCAGCCAGGCGGAGTACCGATGTTTTTACGGCAACCTGCATGCCCACACCAGCTATTCCGACGGCGAAAGCACCCCCGACACCGCCTACGCCTACGCCCGGGATGTGGCCCGGGTGGATGTTCAGGCCCTGACCGAGCACAACAACGGCGGGAGCTTCGGCGGGGTAAGCTATTCCATCACCCCCGAGCATTACCAGAACCTGAGGCTGATCGCCGACACCATCACCGCGCCGGGCCGGTTCGTGGCCCTGTCCGGACAGGAGGTGGGCAGCATCGGCAGCTCCGGCTTCGGCCACATCAACATCTGGGAGGCCCCCGGGCTGTGGCCCTACAACAACAGCGACCTGCTGGGCTGTTATTCCTGGATCCTGGAACAGGGACACCCGGCCATGTACTGCCATCCCGATTCCTCCTGGAACAGCAATTTCAACGATCTTTATTATTACCAGGATTACGACCGGGCCATGGACCTGATCGAAGTGATCAACAGCAGCACCCTTTACGAGGACGCCTACTTCAGGGCCCTGGAGAAGGGCTGGCATGTGGGGGCCTCGTCCAACCAGGACAACCATCGCCGGGACTGGGGGAACCGGGTGAATTCCTACGGCAACATCCCGCTGACCGGGATCTGGGCCGACACCCTGACCAAAGCGGCCGTCCTGGAGGCCCTGCAGGCCCGCCGCACCACCGCCATGGAGGTCAGCCCGGCCGATGACCGGATAGAGCTGCTGCTTTCGGTGGACGGCCGCTATCAGGGCCAGCATTTCATCCGGCAGGAGGGGACGGCAAAGATCAGGATCGAAGCCCGGGCATCCACCAGCTTCGCCAGCCTGCTGCTTTACAGCAACGGCATTCCGTCCGATACTTTCAATCTGATCCCGGCCTCCAACCAGACCGTCTGGGAGCTGGACAAGAGCATTGGATTGGGCACGGTGTATTATTTTGTCAAGGCCCTGCAGACCGACGGCGACCGGGCCTGGACCAGCCCGATCCATATAGATGGGGTATCCGAGAAGAGCCCGGTGGTCACCTGGCCCACTCCCATAAGGAATTTTGCCCGGATCGTTTTCACCCCCCTGTCCGGCGCAACTTCGGTCAAGGCGGTCATCTTCGACCTGTCCGGGCAGAAGATAAGGGAGATAACCGGAAGCCAGCCCGATCTGCCGATCGGCTGGGACGGAAAGGATGCCCGGGGCCGCCAGGTGATGAACGGCGTTTATTTCATCCGGCTGGAACAGAGATCAGCCACCGAAACCAGGACCTCCCTGGGGAAAACGATGGTGTCCCGATGAAAAGATTAATTTTCGTGTTTTGGGCCATTGTGCTGGCCCAGGCGGCCCGGGCCCAATTACTTTACTGGGACCTGCCCACCACCGCCGAACAGGTGGCCTTCGGCCAGGGATGCCTTCTGCAATCCCGGGAACCCCAGGGGTTGATGCATAACCCCTCATCACTGGGCTTCATAAAATACCGGGTGCTGGCGGCCTCGGGGATCCAATGGTGGCAGGAGGTATACGGGGGCTCGTCCAGCGCCGTGCTGCCGGCCGGAAGATACGGCACGGTTTCCCTCGGCCTGGGCTACTGGTCACTGGGGACCATGGCCGGGTATTCGGAGGAGGGCCGGCCGATGGGAACCGTCCAGTCGCAGGCCACCAACCTGGGGCTGGGCTACGGCCTGGTGCTGGCCGATACCTGGGGGCTGGGGCTGGCCTTGAAATCCTCCCGGCTGAACCTGCCGGACCGCTACGACTGGGGCTGGAGCTCGGATATCGCCCTGAGCTATAAACGGGGCCTGATCACCGGCAGCCTGATGGTCAAGGACCTGGGGCCGGATTATCCCAGGAACAACGATATCAAATATCCCCTTAATACGGCATATCTGGCCGGAGCCGGGGCGGCATATTTTGAAGGAAAGGTCAGCGGCTCGGTGCAGTATAACATCAGAAAAGAGGAGGGCGGATATCCCTCCCTTTCCCTGGAGGCCGCACCGCTGTCAGGCCTGAAACTGAAGATAGGTTATGAAAAAGTTCCCGAGCTGGCCGACCGCTCTCCCCTGGGCTTGGGGATCGAGATAGACAAGCTGGGGCGCCGGGACCTCAGCGTGGCCTACGGTTACCGGTCCTACGGCGATCTGGGCCGTATCCAGGCCCTGACCATGGGGATCAGCTTCTAGCATGCCGGAGAGCCACACCACGCCCAGGCCGGCAAACCCGGCTGATTGGGCTTCGCTGCAAAAAGCGGCGGCGATCATGAACCGGGCCTGCCGGGAGAATCGGATCATCGCCGTTTGGGGCCATGACGACATCGACGGCATTGCCAGCGTCGCCATCATGCTGGATGCCCTGCGGGGCAAGACAGAGGTGATCTATTACATCCCCCCCAAGTCCGTCACCCATTACGGCCTGGACCGGGAGGTGATCGATAAGCTGCTGGCCCGGGGGGCCTCGCTGTTGATAACCGTGGACTCCGGCATCTCCAGCATAGATGAGGCGGAATATGCCGCGGCCAAGGGGCTGGAACTGATCATCACCGACCACCACGAACTTCCTCCCCGGCTGCCGAAGGCTGTCTGTCTGCTCAACCCCAAGATCCCGGAGGAGGGGCGTCCCACCCCCCATCTGGCCGGAGCCGGGGTGGCCCTGTATCTGGCGGCAGCGTTGGACGGGGAATCATCTGATGACTGGCTGGAAAAACATCCCCAGCGGACGGCCTGGGCGGCCCTGGCCACCATCACCGACCGGGTGCCGATGACCTCTGAGAACTGGCAGATGGTCCGGAGCGGATTGGGGTTCATCGACGGCAACGAAGTCATCGGCAGGTTGAACGATCTGCTGGGAATATCCAGCGAACAGGGCCTGTCGCCCAGGATGATCTCCCAGACCTATGTGAGCCTGCTGTCCTCGGGCATCTCCCAGGGGTTTAGCCATGAGACCCTGGAGCTGCTGCAGGGTGATTTTGATCCCCGGCATTGGCAGGAGCGGTACTCGGAGGAGCAGCTCTGGCTGAACCGGATGGAGGACCAGGTGGCGGCCAAGACCGAAATGGCCCTGGCCGACCCCCATCCCCTTAAAGTGCTGGAGGATGATCAACTGCCCTGGAGCCTGGTGGGGCCGGTGGCCGGCGGGGTCCGGGACCGGACCGGGCTGCCGGTGATAATCCTGGGCCGCAAGAACGGCCTGACCGCCGGGGAATGCCGGGGCTTCGAACCGTTCGATTTCGTGGCCCTGCTTAACGAGCTGAAAAGGTTCTTTCTCCAGCATGGCGGGCACAAACCGGCGGCCGGCTTCACGGTACTGGAGGGCCGGGAGAAGGAGCTGATGGAGGCCCTTAAGGAATACGGCCTCCGCAATCAATCTTTGATCCTGAAAGCGAAACCATCAAAAAAAACCGACCATAAACTTGTTCGGCTGTCGGAGATCGATCCGATCCTGCCGGAGATGCTTTTGCGGGCGCCCTTCGGCCCGGCCAACCAGCCGCCGGTCTGCGAATTTGAAAATTTGCTTTTGCCCCAATACAGCCAGCCGGGCGACCGCTATTGGCTGAAATATCTTATGGCCAGCCAGAAAAATCAGGATTTTGCAAGCTGCAAATGCCGTTGTATCCTGGATGTCACCCATAAGGGTAATTTCTATTTGGATCTTTTGGAGATCAAAGCAAACAATGGTTAATCCCAGCAATTAATTGAAGTCCTTGGAAATTCGATCACCGCTAAGACGCTAAGGTCGCGAAGGGTCTAACGTCGGGGAAATTCGGCACAAAACCAAATGATATCAAGGACACGGGGTACAATTTTCTTAGCGGTCTTTGCGCCTTGGCGGTAAAAAAGACCACTATTATTAACTGCTCTCCTTAATAATACATAGCGGGATAAAGAATATGGCGGAAGTATTGCTTGAAAACCTTACCAAGGTGTATGACAAAAAGGTCACGGCGGTAAGCCGGGTGGATCTGAAGATCAACAACGGCGAATTTCTGGTTCTGGTGGGCCCGTCGGGCTGCGGCAAGACCACCATCCTCAGGATGATCGCCGGGCTGGAGGAGATCACCGAGGGCAAGGTTTCTATCGATAGTGCTGTGGTCAACGATGTCGCTCCCAAGGACCGCAACGTAGCCATGGTCTTTCAGAATTATGCCCTTTATCCCCACATGACGGTGTTTGACAACATCGCCTTCGGGCTGAAGATGGCCAAGATGGACAAGGCCCTGATCAGGGAAAAGGTGGGCAAGACGGCCGATATGCTGGACATGGGAAAATACCTGGACCGGAAACCCAAGGCCCTGTCCGGCGGCCAGCGCCAGAGGGTGGCCCTGGCCCGGGCCATCGTCAAATCGCCCAAGGTCTTTTTGTTCGACGAGCCGCTGTCCAACCTGGATGCCCAGCTCAGGACCCAGACCCGGGCCGAGCTGAAGCGGCTCCAGCAGCAGTTGAACACCACCGCCATCTATGTCACCCACGACCGGACCGAGGCCATGACCCTGGGCGACCGGATAGCCGTCATCAAGGACGGACGGCTGCACCAGGTGGGCGAGCCCCTGGCCATCTACAATGATCCGGCCGACCTGTTCGTGGCCAATTTCATCGGCACCCCGGGGATCAACCTGATCCCGGGAAACATGACATCCGCCGCCGGCAAGTTTGCCTTCAAGAACAATCAGATCGAAAAGGAGCTGCCGCATATCTCCTCCGGTGCGGAGAACGGCACCCCGGTTTTGCTGGGAGTACGGCCGGAGAACATATCGCTGGTAAAGGAAGGGGAGGGATTCAAGACCGTGGTGGACCTGGTGGAGCAGCTGGGTGGTGAATCGCTGATCTACACCACCTCGCCAGACGGATACAAGGTCATCGCCCGGAGCTTCGGCAATGTCAAGCTGGAGCAGAACAGCCACATCAGCCTGGATTTCAGATCTTCCGAGGCCCATCTATTCAGGGAGTCCGACGGGCAGAGGATAAGATAGGTTTATCCGGCTTGACAGTCCCCGGTCAATTCATATATAATCATACATTGACGGAATAAAAACATTATAGAAATTAAGGGAGAATTTAAAAGTGTCGCATAATATCAGCAAGCACCGGCTGAAACACGACGAGTTCGCCGAAGACATGGCCAAGACCATAAACCTGTTCCGGAAATACAGCACCGAGATCCTGGCCGTCCTGGTGGGGGCCCTGATCATTGTGATCGGATTATTCTTCGTGGCCCAGAACCGGACCAAGAACGAGCGGGAGGCCAACCTGCTTCTGGGATCGGCCCATGCCGCCCTGTTCAGCGGCGACGCCCAGCAGTCCCGCCAGGGATACGAGGACATCATCAAGCGTTTCGGCAGCACCGAATCGGCCAAGGAGGCCATGGTCAACCTGGGCAATCTAAACTTCCAGATGCGTAACCAGGAGGAGGCCCTGAAGTATTATCAGCGGGCGGTCCAGGCCAAGCCCAAAAGCTATCTGCTGATGTCGGCCGCCATCGGCGGGGTGGCCGCCTGCTATGAGCAGTCGGGTGATTTCAATAAAGCTGCCGAGGAATATATGCAGATATTCCAGCGCTATCCCAAACAGAACTATGTTTCGCTTAACGCCATGCTGTCAGCCGGCCGGTGCTACCGGGCGGCCGGAAACAATATCAAAGCTCGCGAGACATATCAGAGCATCGTCAGCAAATATCCCGATGACCAGAACGCCCAGAAGGCCCGGTCGGCCCTGGCCATGCTTCCGCCGGCGGAATGAGAAAGGAACCATGGCTGCCCTGAACGTCGCATTTCTGTGGCACATGCACCAACCCTGTTACCGGGAGCCGGATAACAGGGTTTTTCGCCTACCGTGGGTCAGGCTGCATGCCCTGAAGGATTATTACGACATGGTCTCCGTCGCCCGGCAGCATCCGGATATCAAGCTGAGCTTCAATCTGGTGCCGGTGCTGCTGGAACAGCTCCAGGATTATGTATCGGGAAGTTGCAGCGATCTGCATCTGGAGGTCAGCAAAAAGCCGGCCGCCGATCTGTCCCCCGAGGAGAAGCAATTTGTGCTGCGGGATTTTTTCATGGCCAACTGGGCCAACATGGTGGAGGTCCATCCCCGATACAGAGAATTGCTTAACAAGCGGGGCCGTAATCCCAAGCCCGGGGATCTGGCCGATATCGCCAAACGGTTCAGCGTCCAGGACATCCGTGATCTGCAGGTCTGGTTCAATCTGGGATGGACGGATCCGGTCCATTTCCCAAAAGATCCCCAGCTGGCCCGGCTTAAGGCCAAGGGCAGCAACTTTACCGAGGAGGACAAGGGGCTGTTGTGGGACAGCCAGCAGGCCATCCTGGCCTCGATCATCCCGCTGTATAAGCAGGCCTGGGATTCGGGGCAACTGGAGATATCCACCACCCCCTATTACCATCCCATCCTGCCGCTGCTGTGCGACAGCAATATCGCCCGGGAATCCATGCCGGGAGCCCCCCTGCCTCCGGCCTTTGTTTTCCCGGAGGATGCCTCCGCCCAGATCACCCAGGGGCTTGATTACATGGAGAAATTGTTCGGCCGGAGGCCGGCCGGGATGTGGCCCTCCGAGGGCAGCGTCAGCCGGGAGACGGTGGAGCTGATGGACCGGGCGGGGGTCCGCTGGCTGGCCAGCGACGAGGGCATCCTGGAACGGTCGCTGGGCCGGCATCTCCGCCAGGGCCACGAGCTGGCCCATCCTGAGGTCTTATATCGTCCTTATCGACTGGGCAGCTGCAGCCTGTTCTTCCGGGACCGGGTGATCTCGGACAAGCTGGGCTTTGATTATTACAACTGGGAACCGGCCCAGGCGGCCCGGGACCTGGTGGCCAGGCTGGAGCAGTCGGCAGAAAAACTGGGGACCGAGGCCGCAAAGCATATCGCCCCGATAATACTGGACGGCGAGAATGTCTGGGAATTCTTTCCGGATGACGGCCATGAATTCCTTAACCAGTTGTACGGCCGTCTGTCATCCAGCCAAAAGCTGAGGTGCTGCACCTTCAGCCAGTATCTGGACGAACAGCATGATCTGCCCGGCCTGACGAAACTGTTTCCCGGCTCCTGGATAAACAGCGATTTCCGGATATGGATCGGGGCCGAGGAGGACAACGAGGCTTGGGAGCAGCTGCTCCGGGCCCGCCAGGCGGTCCAGCAGAATCAGAAAACCCTGGAGGGCGATCCCCAGAGATACCGCCAGGTGATGGAGCAGATCTACACCGCCGAGGGCAGCGACTGGTGCTGGTGGTACGGCGGCAACTTCTCCAGCGAGAATCTGGCCGAGTTCGACGAGCTGTTCCGGGGGCATCTCCGGGCGGTGTACAAACTGCTGGAGATGGAGGCGCCGGAGCGGCTGTTCCGGCCGATCGCCAAAGAGGGGGCGGAACGCCAGCCGGTGTCCCAGCCCATCGCCTTTATCACCCCGGCCATCGACGGCCGGGTCACCGAGTTCTACGAGTGGTCGGGCAGCGGCGTCTATGACGTCCATCTCAACGGAGGGGCCATGCGGCGCAGCCAGAGCTTTTTCCGGTCGGTCCACTTCGGATTCGACGCCGGGAATTTTTACCTGCGGCTGGACCCTTCACCCGAATCGAATTTGGGATCGCTGGGCGACGCCCGGCTGAAAGTGGAGCTGCTCAGCCCGGTCCGCAGAACCATGATCTTCCGCCTAAAGGAACAGCAGGGGCCGGAGGGCTGCCTGATAGCAATGGACCGGATCGTGGAGCTGAGGATACCATTTGAACTGACCGGGGCCAAAGCCGGAGAAAGCGTGGGCCTGCTGCTCATTCTGGAGGAGGGCGGCAGCGAACTGGAGAAGCATCCCGACGGGCCGCCCATAACGATAAAGGTGCCGGGCCGGGATTTCGAGGACCACTTCTGGCAGGCTTGAGATAAGGCCGTGGTTCTACCACAAAGAGCACAAAGGGCACAGAGATATATTGCTTTTATGAAAACCGAAGCCGGCAAGCAAATTTAAAATAAGACACAATCGATGTATGGATTTGAAAACAGAATAAGTTGTTTGCTGGCGTTGCTTCTCCTGTCGGCCAGGCCTTCAGGGGCCGCCACCCCGGTATTGCAGGGAGCGGGGATAGGGCGAACCATTGTTCCTCTCCCGGCCCGGAATAACGGCCGCCCTGACCGGGCCTTTATGGAAAGGCAGACAATACTGGCTGAACTCTATCCCGGACTGGCGGTGGTCAAGGCGGAGATCATCCTGGGCAACCGCAGTGAAAATAATATTGCAATTTCTTTGGGACTCCCCAAAAGCGGAAGTTTTTCCCACGACGAGATATCCATAATCAAGCTGGATTCGCTGTTCGACCTGAAAATATCCTGGAAGGGGCGGGATCTGACGGTAAAAACCATCACCACCGATCTCCGATCAAGCGATATATACCTTTCCCTGCCGGAATCGTACCGGGATTCGGTCAGCCAGTGGTATGGCTGGATGGTGGATATCCCTCCCGGCAGCCGGGATACGTTAAGATTATCCTACGCCGTCAGGACCGGCCCGGCCCAGCTGGCCCGGGGCGGCAATGTCCGCCGCTCGTTCTTCCTGGGATTTCTGCTGGAGCAGGCCCGGGCCTGGGAGGGACAGATGCAGGATACCGAATTGCAGATCGATCTGAAAGGCCGGCTTTTGCCATCGCAAGTGTTCGGCATCTATCCCAGAGAAGTTTTTGAATACGACGACCGGGGACGGCTTTATTTCCAGATCTCCGGCCGCAATCCCCTCCGGCATGATGATGTACTGATGGGCTATGACAGCAAAGACGGATTCGATTATTTGGCCGATTATCTGCAGAACAAGGATAAATATGCTGGTCCGATGAAACGCATCCCGCCCGACAGTCTGAAAACAAGCAAAATGCCTTCCGGCAGGTTCGATGTCTATCCGTCCCGGGAATATGCCGTCCTGGGTGCATTGGCTGCCTGCCTGGGGCTGGCCGCCCTGTTGGTGATATATCTGATAAAGAGGAGATAAAATGGACAAGTTCGCCGTTTCCACCGGATTGATCGGCCTGACAATCGGGCTGATCGCCCTGCTGGTATTCATCTATTTGATCAGCCGCCTGGCCAAGCGAAAGGCCGGGGCCGGACGGGCCCTCAACCTGCTGCTGAACTCGGCGGTGCTGGCCGTGCTCTCGGCGGCCTTCATCTTTTTGTCGCTGTTCATCCAGACCCTCAACCGTTACCTGCACGACCAGCGGATCGGCGCCATCTCCGCCCGGCAGGAGGGACAGGGCCTGAGGATGGAGTTTACCGACCTTAAGACCGAGCAGCATTTTAATTTCGAATTGAACGGCGACCAGTGGATGGTGGAGGGCTACATCGTCCGCTGGAACCCGCTGCTGAGGTGGCTGGGGGCCGGGGCCTATTACAAGATCGACCGGTTCTCGGGGCGCTATGAATCGGACACCTGCTCCCTGGCCCCGGGACGTTACGTGATAGACAGCTCCCACCGCGGGCTGTGGAAAAGCCTGCTCAAATACGGACAGCGGACAAAGCTGATCGACGCCGCCTACGGCATCGCCGCCTTCCAGTACCCGGCGGAAGAAACATACGGCCTGTATATCAACGACAGCGGGTTTATCATCAAGAAGGAATGAACATGAGGATCAGGGATTCGGGCTGGTCGCTTCTGGAAACGATGATAGCCCTGACCATATTCGGAATAGTGATGGCGGGCATTTTCGGGGTGCTGGTACCGACGTTCCGGGCCTTCGCCAGGAATCAGCTTAGGCATGAGCTTTATATGCAGACCGAGCAGGCGCTGAACGGGCTGGACCGGAGGGTATCCGATTCCTTCGGCTGGCTGGAGGGGGATTCGCTGAGAATGCTGCTGGCGGCCCAAAACGGCGACACCATCTCCATATTTCGCGGCACCAAGGACAGTGTTCTGTATGTCAATTCCAAGCCGGTCCTGCCGGCGGGGTATAAAACAGCCGCATTCGATATCCGATACAAGCCGATGAACGACAGTGCCATGGCCATGACCCCGGACCAGTGTTTTACCGCCGCCGATGCCGACCAGAACGGGATCATCCGGGGAGGCGAGATATCGCAGGTGGCTTCTATGGAACTGAGATTGACCGTCACCAGGGCCGGAGAGAGCTACACCGGATCGACCTTTCCCCGGATCCCCCCGGCCATAGTGGAGATCGAGATCGGGGAGTGAGGGTTTTTCTTCACCGCAGAGGTGCGGAGGGATTTTAACCACTAAGCGCATAAAGGGCACAGCGGATTGACCCTGGCTTTTTTTCAAGCCTGATTTCATGGATTCCCGCCGGAAGCCTGCCCTGAGTAAGGCAAGCAAGCCCTGCTGGCTCAGGGTTTGTCCCGCACTTGATGCGGGGCGGGAATGACATGACAGGCCGCCAAATTCGCAAAATCACATGCAATTAATGATCTATTCAGCCATCATCGGCGGCCTTATCCCGGCCGTCTTTTATTTTCCGTTGACATCACCCTAATTTATGTTATAATAAGACTTTATATTGGGGCCTTATGATAAAAAGCATGACCGGATACGGCCGGGCGGAGTCCACCCTTAACGGCTCCCGCCTGACCCTGGAAATACGCTCGGTGAACAACCGCTTCACCGACTTCGGCATCAGGCTGCCCCGGGCCTTCGCCAGCCTGGAGCCGGAGGTCAAGAAGTTTCTGCAGAAGCGCATCGCCCGCGGCTCGGTCAGCCTGACCGCCACCTACAACGGGGGCGAAGCCCCCGACCTGCCGGAGCTGGACCTCCGCAGCGCCGACCATTTTTACAAACTGCTCAACATCCTGCGCAAGCGCTATCGGATAAAGGACCCGGTGGAGCTGGAGGACCTCTGCCACTTCTCCGAGATATTCAGGAGCCGTCAGGCCCCGCTGTCGCAGGGCAGGGCCTGGTCCGGCCTGCAGTCCTGCCTGAAGAAGGCCCTGGACGATTTCGACCGCATGAGGATCCGCGAGGGCTCGGCCCTGGCGGCCGATCTCCGCAAGAACATCGCCGAGCTGAAAAAGAGCATTTCGTCCATCGAGAAGCTGGCCCCCTTGAGGATCCGGCAGTTCCGCGACAAGTTCGCCCAGCGCCTTAAAAAGATCTCCCAGGGAACGGCCCTGGACCCCCAGCGGCTGATGCAGGAGGCGGCGGTCTACGCCGACCGGTGCGACATCAGCGAGGAGTGCGTCCGCTTCGCCAGCCATATCAAGGCCTTCGAGGAATACCTGGACACCGCCCAGCCGGTGGGCCGGCGGTTGGACTTCCTGCTGCAGGAGATCAACCGCGAGGCCAACACCATCGGCTCCAAGGCCAACGACGACAAGATATCCCAGCTGGTGGTCCGGATAAAGGAGAACCTGGAGAAAATGAGGGAACAAGCCCAGAACGTGGAATAATATTTAGGGAAGGAATTTGCCATGAAGAAGATGTTCTTGTCAATGACCCTGGGCCTGGCGCTGGCCGCCGCCCTTAACGCCCAGAGCCTCGCCACCCAGATGGAGGTCCATATCTCCATGTCCACCCCGGAGCTGAACCTGTACTTTCTGGACCTGGGCTTTCTGGACCTCAACCTGGCCCACGGCAGCGTGGGGATGATGAACAACCCCGGGGGCCTGGGGAGGACCGGGATCATGGACGTCACCGTGGCCGGCAGCCTGTCCAAGGACGCCAGCATGAGCACCGACATCAGGCTGATGGACAGCACCGAGGTGACCGGGGAACTGAATATACCCACCTACCTGACCCTGACCGACCAGGGCGGGTTGGATTACGTGGGGGTGGCCGGCAAGATGGGGCCCTTCGGGGTGGGCATCGCCTACCAGAGGAGCTTTGCCGTGGAGGCCGGGCTGGACAAGGCGGATATGGACATCTCCCAAAGGTTCAATTACGCCTACGATTATATCCTGACCAGCGACGCCAACGGGCTGCTGCCGGGAGGACTGGCGGTCCCGGTGACCTTCAACGTCTCGGCGGTCACCAACGTCCGCCTGAAGGGCAGCGGGGAGGCCCGGATCTCCAACCAGCCGATCTTCGTGGGAACCGGCACCAAATACGGTCCCATCAACATGGGGATGGGGTTTAAGGTGACCAGGATCGAGGCGCTGGCCAACACCAGCCTCAAGCTGTCCGGCAGCATCGACAGCCTCAGGGGGGAGCTGGATTCGGCCAATTACGGCGGCTCCAGCGTGATCTTTGACAACGTGGATATCTACGCCCCGTTCGGTGATTCCATCTTCTACAGCAAATTCTCCAGCGACCTCCAGGGGACCCAGTACAGCCTGGTGCTGGGCGGGAACATGGAACTGCCCATCGTCAAGCTGGGGATGTCCCTGGAAATGGGAATGCCCTACAAACTCTCCGGATATTACTTCAACAACTCGGGACTGCCCGAAGGCCAGCCGCTGCTGGACAGCATCAGCGTCAGCAGTCTGCAGTACGACAGCGCCAGCCAGACATTCACCGGCGATGTCAAACTCAATCTGGGCGGGGTGGAATACACCCGCAAGACCGCCGCCGACACCGGCGAGATCGAGCTTCCCGGGATGACCAGCCTGAAGGCCTCGCTGGGCTTTAAACTTTGGGGGCTGCGAATCGGGGCAACAGGTGGGATGGATATGATGACCGGGGAATGGCCCATGATCGGCAACGCCTACGCCTCGCTGGGCACCTCGCTGTCCATCAAACGCACCAGCTTAAGATTGGGGCTGGCCAGCCGCTGGCAATATCTGGTCATAGAAGATGACAAGTCCTATAAATCAGCACCTATGGTCATTCTGGGCGCCGGGGTGGGCATCCCCTTTCCCAAGGGCGAGCTGATGCTGGGCTCCCGGATCAACCTGGCCAACGGGTTATTAAGCACCTCCAATCTGGAGAAGATGGAGGACTTCAAGCCCTGGGAGACCATCGCCCTCAACGCCGGGATCAGGGTATCGATCTGAAATTAAAACACCGGCAGCAAACTCAAGAAATCATTTCCAGCCGTGACAAAGACCGGAGCTCCTGTGCCTGAATATATGTCCTCCGCTTTCTCTTTGAAGAGAAAGCTACAAAGAGAACTGTCGCTGCACCGCTGCCCGGTAGCCCTGAAACCAGCCGCCTAAATGTTTTGATCACGAAACCGGGCACCAGCAGGCAAAACATTCTTAACGGCGGCTTTTACCAGGCAGCAGCGCTGATGCGACCCGGGGCCCCGCCATCAGTGAAGCGGCGCACACTTAAGCCCCGATAAAGCAGTCATTGCGTCATAGACATCCTGCAAGTTCTGGTTCAATGAATGCCTGGGCGCAGGACTTACTGTCCGCAGAACTGGGCGAGGCAAAGATTTCCTTAGTTTGTCGAACAAGCAGACTGACTCAGGACGTGCCTTTGGTTACTTTCGGCGCCTGCCCTGAGAAAAACAACCCGCCTTGTTTGTGAAGGGTCATAAGAAAGTAACATTTAAGTTGCTGCAGACCCACTTTCAAAAATATTTAATGCCAATTACTTATTTATATGCATAACCTGACACGCCAGGGTTTCCCCATAATACTCTCCGCCCCGTCCGGGGCGGGCAAGACCAGCCTGTGCCGCAAGGTAGTGGAGAGGCATCCCGAGATCGTCTATTCCATATCGGTGACCTCCCGGCCGCCCCGCCCCAACGAGAAGCACGGGCAGGACTACCATTTCGTGTCGGCGGCCGATTTCGAGAAGATGCTGGAGAGCGACGCTCTGGTGGAATGGGCCATGGTCCACGACAATTATTACGGAACCCCCCGCAAGGACATCTCGGGCCAGCTGGATCAGGGGCGGGATGTGATCATGGACATCGATACCGTGGGGGCCCGGTCGGTCAAGAAGACATACCCCCAGGCGATCAGCATCTTCGTGATCCCGCCCTCCATCGAGGCCCTCAAGCAGAGGCTGATGAGCCGGGCCACCGACAGCGACGAGGTGATCAGCAAGCGTCTGAACAAGGCCCGGCTGGAGATGGAGCAGATCGGCGATTTCGACTACTGGCTGGTCAATGACGACCTCAGCCAGGCCATCGATGCGGTGGTGGCCATCATCCGGGCCGAGCGGCTCAGGCTTTCCAGGTACAACAAGGACGAGATCATAAAAATAATATAAAATCTTTAAGGAGACCGGCAATGGCTTTCATCCCCATCGAAGAGCTGAGCGAAGGCATGGAGAACAAATACATGGCGGTCCTGGTGGCCGCCAAGGAGGCCCGGCGCCTCAACGACAAACGGAGGATGGGCCGGATGGACATGGCCCTCAAGCCCATCTCGCTGGCCCTGGAGCGGCTGAGGGACCACAAGGTGGAATTCCACGGCAATGACTAAAGCCCCCAACATAGTGTTGGGGGTGACCGGCAGCATCGCCGCCTACAAGGCCCTGGACCTGGTCGGCCGCCTGAGGAAGAAAGGCTGCCGGGTGACGGTGATCATGACCGGCAATGCCTGCCAGCTGGTGGGCCCGGCCTCATTCGAAGCCCTGTCTGGCAACCCGGTGGCCCGGGAACTGTTTCCGGATTCCAAGCCGCAGAATATCGAACACATATCCCTGGCCCAGCTGGCCGATGTGCTGGCGATAGTGCCGGCCTCGGCCAATTTTATCGCCAAGGCCGCCGCCGGCATCGCCGACGACCTGCTGACCACGGTGGCCCTGGCCGTCAAGGCCCCGGTGCTCTTGGCCCCGGCCATGAATGTCAATATGTGGCAGAACCGGATCGTCCGCCAGAATGTCAAGCGCCTTACGGATAACGGCTGGCGGATGGTGGAGCCGGAATCAGGCCGGCTGGCCTGCGGCACGGAGGGCAGCGGCCGGCTGGCTTCGCTGGATAATATTGAGAATGAAATCCTTGGCCTGCTGGGCTGGAAGGATGATTACCGGGACATTCCGCTGATCATCACCGCCGGGCGGACCGAGGAACCCTGGGACCCGGTGAGGTTCATCTCCAACCGCTCATCCGGCAAAATGGGCATGGCCCTGGCCGAACAGGCCGCCCGCCGGGGGGCCAAAGTGACGTTGATATCCGGCCCGGCCGATGTCCCGGCTCCGCAGGTATTCAAACATATAACGGTTAATACCGCCGCCCAGATGAGCCAGGCGGTGCTTAAAGAACTGCCCTATAACCGGGCATTGATCATGGCGGCGGCGGTGGCGGACTACGCCCCAAAAAATATCGCCTCCGGCAAGCTCAAGAAAACAAATGACGACGATATGACTTTGATCCTTAAAAAGAATCCCGATATAATCCAACTGGCCGCAGGCAGGCGAAAAGCCGGGACGGTGCTGGTGGGTTTCGCCCTGGAGACGGATAACCTGATAGCCAACGCCCGGAAGAAGCTGTCCGCCAAAAAACTGGATCTGATCGTGGCCAACCCGGCCAAAACGCTGTCCAGCGAAAACATCCAGGCAGTGATCATCGATAAAAAAGGGAAGGCCGCCAAATTCCCCCCGATGCCGAAATCCAACCTGGCGGGGCTGATCCTGGACCGGACCATCAAATTGATAGGAGCCGATAAGTGACCTCAACCATGGCCATCAGCCGGCTCAGGAAATATCTCCTCCAGGAGCAGGAGCAGGGCGTCAGCGAACTGGTGCTGAGCAAAAAGCCGGTGATATCTGGCTCCGGCAGGAACGGGGCCCTGGCCCGCTACCAAAAGGAGATCTCCGGCTGCACCAAATGCCCGCTGTCCAAGACCCGCACCAACTTCGTCTTCGGCGACGGGGATCCCCAAGCCGACATGGTCTTCGTGGGCGAGGCCCCGGGCCATGATGAGGACCTGCAGGGAAAACCATTCGTGGGCGCCGCCGGGCAGCTGCTGACCAAGATCATCGAGGCCATCAAGCTGGACCGCTCCCAGGTGTATATCTGCAACATCCTCAAGTGCCGCCCGCCGGGCAACCGCAACCCGGAGCCCCGGGAGATCGAGATGTGCGAGCCCTATCTGGTCAGGCAGCTGGAGCTGATAAAACCCAAGGTGATCTGCGCCCTGGGCACCTTCGCCGCCCAGACCCTGCTGAAAAGCACCACCCCGATCTCAAAGCTGCGGGGCCAGATCCACTACTATCACGATATAAAGCTGGTGCCCACCTTCCATCCGGCGGCCCTGCTGCGGAACCCGGCCTGGAAGCGGCAGACCTGGGAGGACGTCCAGTTGGTAAGAAAGATATACGATCAGGAAAGGTCCGATGGCCGATAGCAACAACATGATAGAGAGGCTGCCGCCCCAGTCGCAGGACGCCGAGATGGCGGTGCTGGGATCGATGCTGTTGTCGCCCGAGGCCGTCTCCCGGTCGGTGGAGATCATCAGCGACGAGGAGAATTTCTACTCCTCGGCCCACCGCAAGATATTCCGGGGCATCATCAACCTCTACGAGAAGAACCAGCCGGCCGACCTGGTGACGGTGGCCGACGAACTGCGGCGCCTTAAGTGGCTGGACGATGCCGGGGGCCCGGTCTACCTCACCCGGCTGGTGGAGAGCGTGGCCACCGCGGCCAATGTCGATTATTACGCCCGGATCGTGCTGGAGAAGGCGGTGGTGCGCCGGCTGATCAACTCCGCCACCCAGATCGTTACCTCCTGCTACGAGGCCAGCGAGACCGCCGAGGAACTGCTGGACCGCGCCGAACAGCTGATATTCTCCATCAAGGAGAAGCGCCTTCGCAAGCATCTGATGCCGCTGGGCTCCTTCATCAAGGACAGCTTCGAGATGGTGGAGAAGATGTACAAGGAGAAGCGGCACATCACCGGGGTGGAGACCGGTTTTGCCGACCTGGACGAGATGACCTCCGGAATGCAGAAGGGGGACCTGGTCATCGTCGGGGCCCGCCCCTCGGTGGGGAAGACCGCTTTCGCCCTGAACATCGCCCAGCATGCCGCCATAACCAACAAGATACCGGTGGCGGTATTCAGCCTGGAGATGTCCAAGGAACAGCTGGTCATCCGCCTGCTGTGCTCCGAGGCCCGGGTGCCGGGGCACAAGGTGCGCAGCGGCTATCTCTCCCAGCAGGATTTTACCAAGCTGGTTTCGGCCGCCGGCCTGCTGCATGAGGCCCCGATATACATCGACGAGAGTTCCAGCTCCAGCCCCCTGGAGATCAGGGCCAAGGCCCGGCGGCTCAAGTCCGAGGTGGACCTGGGGCTGATCATCGTGGATTATCTCCAGCTGATGCGGGGCTCCAATTACCGTTCCGAGAACCGCCAGCAGGAGATCTCCGAGATATCCCGTTCCCTCAAGGCCCTGGCCAAGGAGCTGGATGTCCCGGTGATGGCCCTCTCCCAGCTGTCCCGCATCTCCGAACAGCGGGGCCAGGACTCCCGTCCCATCCTGTCCGACCTGCGCGAGTCGGGGGCCATCGAGCAGGACGCCGATGTGGTGCTGTTCCTGCACCGCCAGAAGGGCGTCTACAAGGACAAGGAGGAACGGAGCCAGTCCGAGCAGACGGACGCCGACAGCGCCGAGCTGATAATCGCCAAGCAGAGGAACGGCCCCACCGGAAAGTTCAACCTGACCTTCCTCAAGGAGTACACCCGGTTCGAGAACCAGACCCAGGAGCAGAGAACCGATCCGTTCTAAATTTCTCTGCCCTTTCTGACCGGGCAGACCCCACCCACACTCCCTCCCCGCAGCGGGGAGGGAAGC
>JAVHLB010000009.1:0-94379 GCA_031082425.1 Candidatus Edwardsbacteria bacterium
CGAGGTCAGCCAGTCGGAGTCTCTGACTGTTATGGCGGGTGGCATGTATTATTTGCCGCCGGCCTTTTTTGTTGCCATTAATCATCTTTGCCTCACACCAAGCCGCAAAGATGTTTACCACGGAAACACTGAAATTTTGGAATAATAACCAGAGGGAAGCCCGGTTAAGGTTCTTGCTTTGTATTTTTAAGTAGTTCCGTGTTTCAGTGGTTAGTTACGCAGAGGCCGGATACTGTGTCTTTGTGAGAGTAATATCAGCAACCTAAACACTTTGGAGGGTAACCTTATTCTGAAAGAACACCGAATCAACGAAAGGATCAGAATCCCCGAGATCAGGGTGATCGGAGCAGAGGGCAACCAGTTGGGGATACTGGAATCCCGCGAAGCCTTAAGAATGGCCGAAGAACAGGGGCTGGACCTGGTGGAGATCGCCCCCGATGCCAAACCCCCGGTGTGCAAGATAATGGACTACGGAAAGTTCATCTACGCCGAGGAGAAGAAACTTAAGGAATCGCGCAAGAAACAGCACCAGACCAAGGTCAAGGAGATCCGCCTGGGCCCGCAGATGGGCGCTCACGATTACCAGGTGAAGCTGAACCAGGCCAAGGAATTCCTGACCAAAAGGGACAAGGTCAAGGTCTCAATGCGCTTCCGGGGGCGGGAGATGGCCCACGTGGACCTGGGCCAGAAGCTGATCGACCGCTTCATAGAGGACATCGCCCCGCTGGCCAATGTGGAACATGCTCCCAAGATGGAGGGCCGGACCATCAACCTGGTGGTGTCCCCCAAACAAGTATAGAGCTACGGCTGAAACATCGCGGGAGCATCCAACCGATACTGCCGGGGCTGTTCATGTCCCGGCCGCAGGGTGTTTTACGGAAACAATAAAAACAAACATCATAAAACCTCAGGAGGTGTTATGCCCAAGATCAAGACCAACAAGGCGGCCGCCAAGCGCCTGAAAGGCACCGGCACCGGCAAGATCAAGCGCTCCCGGGCCTGCAAGAGCCACAAGCTGACCGTCAAGAGCCG
The DNA here is from genome assembly GCA_031082425.1 of Candidatus Edwardsbacteria bacterium. Classification (NCBI taxonomy): domain Bacteria; phylum Candidatus Edwardsiibacteriota; species Candidatus Edwardsiibacteriota bacterium. The sequence goes on from JAVHLB010000009.1 coordinate 1,033, forward strand.
CAAGAGAAAACGCGTGCTGCGCCAGGACACCCTGGTGGACTCGGCCAATCTTAAACGCATCAAGAGACTGTTACCCAACCTGTAAACCCATCATGGTCTGACGACCTGATCTTATAGAAAGGATATTTAGGCAGTATGTCCAGAGTTACTACCGCAGTCGCCACCCGGCAGAGAAAGAAAAAGATCTTCAAAAAAGCCAAAGGCTTTTGGGGTGGCCGAAAGAATCTGTACCGCATCGCCAAGGAAGCGGTGATGCGGGCCGGGCAGTTCGCCTATCGCGACCGCCACAACAAGAAACGTGAGTTCCGCAGCCTGTGGATCGTCCGGGTGAATGCCGCCTGCCGGATGAACGGCATTTCCTACAATGCCTTCATCAACGGGCTCAAGAAGAACAACATTGCCATCGACCGCAAGATGCTGGCCGAGCTGGCGGTGCACGACCCGTTGGCCTTTACCAGGATCGTGGAAGCGGCCAGGAAGGAATCCGCCGTCAAGCCGGTTCCGGTTGAAAAAGGGAAGCCGGAGATCGGCCCGGCCTAAGGGCAACGAGCCGGATCAATTTTTCCCATGAAAGATAAACTGGCAACAATAGGAGCCGAAGCCGAGGAGAGGATCTCCGGCTGCCGGTCCCTGGCCGAGCTGGAGGCCCTGAGGGTCCTGTATCTGGGGCGCAAGGGGGAGCTGACCGAGCTTTTAAAGTCGGTTTCCTCCCTGCCGTCGGAGGAGAGGCCTTCATTCGGGGCCGCCACCAACCAGCTCAAGGTGCGGATCGGTGAATTGCTGGATTCCAGGAAGGCCGGGCTGTCCACCACCGAACTTGAGTCCCGGCACAGCCAGGAGGCGGTGGACGTCACCCTGCCGGGGCGGCGGCCTTTTGCCGGGCACCGGCACCCCCTGTCCCAGCTGCTGGAGGAGATCTCGGACATCTTCCACGGAATGGGCTTCTCGGTGGCCGAGGGCCCGGACGTGGAATCGTCCCGGAATAATTTCGACGCCCTGAACACGCCGCAGAACCACCCCTCACGGGACATGCAGGATACCTTCTACCTCAATGATGACCAGAGCCTGCTGATGAGGACCCATACCTCCCCGGTGCAGATAAGGACCATGAGGTCCCAGCAGCCGCCGGTGCGGATCATCGCCCCCGGCCGGTGCTACCGGCGGGATGCCATCGATGCTTCGCATATGCCGGTGTTCCACCAGTGCGAGGGGCTGTACGTGGACCGGAAGGCCAGCCTGGCCGACCTGAAGGGCATCCTTAATTATTTTGCCCGGCAGTTGCTGGGGGAGAAGGTCAAGATAAGGTTCCGGCCCCATTTCTTCCCCTTTACCGAGCCCAGCGTGGAGTACGATTTCTCCTGCCTGTTCTGCGGAGGCCAGGGCTGCCGGGTCTGCAAGCAGTCCGGCTGGCTGGAGATCTCCGGGGCCGGGATGGTGGATCCCAACGTCTTCAAGAATGTGGGCTACGATCCGGAGATTTACCAGGGATTCGCCTGGGGGCTGGGGCTGGAGCGGGTGGCCATGCTCAGATACGGCATCAACGACATCCGGCTGTTCTACCAGGGGGACCTGAGGTTTCTGGAGCAGTTTTAACCAGCCACCAAGACACCAAGGCACAAAGAACGACAGACAACGGATGAAAATTAATGACAGAGATTGAGAACTGATACAGAATATCGACTACGGAATGCGGCAAGTATAATCAGCATCCAAGAAAAATGAAGATAACCTATAACTGGCTCAAGGAATTCATAGATTTCAACTGGACGGTCAAGGAGCTGTCCGACAAGCTGACCTTCTCCGGCATCGAGGTGGAGGCGGTTGAGCCTTTGTCCGGCGGCGACCATCTGCTGGATCTGGAGATAACCCCCAACCGGCCGGACTGCCTGTCCCTGCTGGGCATCGCCCGTGACATCAGGGCCCTGGCCGGCGGGAATATCACCCCGCCCGACTGCACGGTGGCCGAGAAAGGCCAGCCGGTCGACCAGCTGGCCAAACTCTCCATCGAGGACGGGGCGGGCTGCCCCCGGTATCTGACCCGGGTGATCACCGGGGTCAAAGTGGCCGAATCCCCCGGATGGCTCAAGGAGAAGATCGAGAAGATAGGACTGCGTTCCATCAATAATGTGGCGGATGTGACCAATCTGGTGATGTATGAATTGGGACATCCGCTTCATGCGTTTGATTACGACAAACTGGCCGACCACACCATCATAGTAAGGCGGGCCAATCCCAATGAAAATTTCACCACCCTGGACGGAGTGGAGCGTAAACTTACGGCCGAAAATCTGGTGATCGCCGATGCCAAGAGGCCGGTGGCCCTGGCCGGTATCATGGGCGGGCTGGAATCGGAGATATCGGACCACACCAAAAACGTCCTTTTGGAGAGCGCCTATTTCGAGCCCAACCTGATACGCCGGGGCAGTCGGCTGTTGGGCCTCCAGACCGAGGCCTCATACCGCTTCGAGCGGGGGGCCGATCCGCTGATCCTGAAGAAAGCGGCCGATAGGGCCGCCAAACTGATAGCCGAACTGGCCGGAGGCCAGGTGGCGGCAGGGGTGCTGGATGTAACCGAGACGGAATTTCCCGAATACCGCCAGCTGACATTACGCCCGGAAAAGGCCAACAGCCTTTTGGGAGTGGATATCCCGGCCGACCGGATGATCGAAATACTCAATGCCCTGGAAATAAAAGCTCAAAAGGCTGGAGACATCATAGAAGTTCAAGTGCCCAGTTTCCGCAGCGATATCGAGCGGGAGGTGGACCTGATAGAAGAGGTGGGAAGAATATTCGGCTACGACAACCTGCCCGGGGATCGGATCGAACCCTGGGCGGTGCCGGCCGTCAAGCGCCCCAAGGACATCTTCCTGGCCGGGGTCTCAAAAGCCATGACCGGCCAAGGGTTCTCCGAGCATTACGGCCTGACCCTGACAGACCCGGGCAAACTGGAGATTTTGGACCTGTCGCCGGCCTTCCCGTCCCAACCGGCGGTGGAGCTGGTCAATCCCATCTCCTCGGACCAGTCAGCCCTCCGGACGATTTTGCTGCCGGGGCTTTTGGAGGCCGCCGGACAGAACCTGAACAACGGTCGCGCCGGCGTCAGGCTTTTCGAGATGGGTAAAATATTCCGGCCCCAAAAGCCGTCTCCGGACGAAGGCCTTCATCTGGGAGCCCTGTTGTGCGGACAGGCATCCGGCCAAGCATGGGACGCCAAACCCGAGGCGGCCGATTTCTTCGACATCAAGGGCGCTTTGCAGTTCCTGCTGGATTCCCTGGGCCTGGCCGAGGCCGAATTTGCCGCAGAAAAGGTCCCGGCCCTGCATCCCGGCCGTTCGGCCGTGGTCAGGATCGATAAGAAGATACTGGGCTGCTGCGGCGAGCTGGATCCGGCGACATCGGCCCAGATAGGGCTTAGGGAACGGATATATTATCTGGAGATCGATCTGGAACTCCTGATGGAGCTGTCCGGATCGAAACAGAACAGATACCGGGAACTGCCGAGATTCCCGTCAATAAAACGGGACCTGGCCCTGGAGCTGCCGGTGGAAACGGAATGCCGGAGGGTGATCGGACTGATCGGACAGCTGGCCGGCGGCGAACTGGAATCGGTGTCATTATTCGACCTGTATCAGGGTAAACAGATCGAGCCGGGCCGCAAGAGCATGGCCTTCTCCCTGGTCTACCGGGCGGCCGACCGGACCCTGACCGACGCCGAGGTCTCCGGCATCCATCAAAAGGTGGTGGAGGGATTGAAGGGGGAACTGCAGGCCCATATCAGGTAACAGTCCTGATCTGGCTCCTGCCATTTTATATATATAAACTCGGAGGGTCATCTATGAGCTTAGACGCACTGGAGGCACTGGAGGAAAGGATCGACAAGGCGGTGGGGACCATCACCCAGTTAAAGAAGGATAGGGATCAACTGGAGGGCGAGAACGCCCGGCTAAAGGGACAGCTGGAGACCCTGAATAAAAAGATCAAGTCTATGGAGGATAAGGGCGGGGACCTGGCGTCCCTGCAGGATGAGAACCGGCAGCTTAAGGGATCGCAGGAAGAGCTTAAGAGCAAGCTGGAAAACATAATAGGCAAGCTGGAGAAGCTCCAGCAATAGTATATCGAACTGCAGGGAAATTTTAAACCATAATCATAGAGTGCTATGGCCGAATCCAAACCGGGCATAAAAGTTGAGATCTTCGGGAACGAATACCGGATCAAAGGGCAGGCGGACGCCGAATACGTAAAGCGGGTGGCCGCCTACGTGGACGAGAAGATGCGCCAGCTGTCCCAGCTATCGGTGACCGGGGCCGTTTCCAAGATCGCCATTCTTACCGCCATCAACATCGCCGACGAGCTGTTCCGGGAAAGACAGGAGCGCGAGAAGGCCATGGAGAAGCTCAGCCACCGGCTGGAGCAGATCGGCGAATAAAAAGTTTGGGGCCGGAAAATATTTTTCAAAAAGGGCTTGCAAATCCGGTCCAACGGTAGTATATTTGGCCTAGACGGAGTTCATTCATTTTCCCTGCAGTGCTCGAAGCCAGCGGATATTTTTTGAGCCAACGCCTATTCTTAATGGACCTAACCTTCGATCGCGGTGTGCATGCCCCGCAAGGGGAAGCCTGAAACGGTTGAGGAGGTACCACCTTTTGAATGGGTTCAAAGATGCCGTTTGCCCGACACAGGCGGGGAATTTTTATTGCCCCGGCGCCATCCTGAGAGCTTGCCATGAAACAAGAATTCTTTTGACCTTTGAAGTGGCACTCCAAGGCAAAGCAAGTTGAAGAATGATCATTTTATCTGTCGCACTTCAACCTGCCGGACGGGAAAATTTCTCAGTGTGACAGATGCTGTATAAAAGAAAACATTTTAACGCGACACTTTTTACATATAAACAGGAAGGGAAAGACAGATGATGACAGTGATCTGGATAATTATTGCCGTGGCCGGCACCGGACTGGGGTCCTTTTTGGGATATTTGATACATCAGAAGATCTCCGAGGCCAAACTGGCCGGGGCCGAGAAGCTGGCCGAGAAGGTGATCGCCGAGGCCCAGCGCGAGGCGGCCACCTACAAGAAGGCGGCGGCGGTGCAGGCCAAGGAGGAATCATACCGGCTGAAGACCAATTTTGAGAAAGAGACCCAGAGCCGGCGCCAGGAGCTCAAGGATTACGAGCACCGGATAACCGAGAAGGAAAAGCAGATCGACCACAAGGTGGACATCATCAACCGCAAGGAGAAGGACGTCGAGGTCCGGGAGCGGGAGCTGGTGGCCAAGGAGCGGGTGATCCGGGCCAAGGACGAGCGCCTGACCACCCTGATAGACGAGCAGAACACCAAACTGGAGCAGATCGCCGGCCTGACCCAGGAGGAGGCCAAGAAGATACTGATGCAGAACCTGGAGACCCAGGTGCGCCACGAGTCGGCCCAGATGATGAAGGTCATCCGCGACGAGGCCAAGGAGAACGCCGAGAAGGAGGCCCGCCAGATCATCTCCATGGCGGTCCAGCGCTACGCCGGGGAGCACACCGCCGAGACCACCGTGTCGGTGGTGCCGCTGGCCAGCGACGAGATGAAGGGACGGATCATTGGCCGGGAGGGCCGCAATATCCGGGCTTTCGAGGCCGCCACCGGGGTGGAGGTGCTGATCGACGACACCCCGGAGGCCATCGTGATCTCGGCCTTCGACCCGGTGCGCCGGGAGGTGGCCCGGATGGCCATGGAGAAGCTGGTGTCCGACGGGCGGATCCAGCCGGCCCGCATCGAGGAGGTCATCGAAAAGGCCCAGAAGGATGTGGACCGCAGCATCAAGGAGGCCGGGGAATCACTGGCCCTGGAGGTGGGGGTGCCGGGACTGCATCCCGAACTGCTGCTGCTGCTGGGACGGCTCAAATACCGCACCAGCTACGGCCAGAACGTCCTGCAGCACTCCAAGGAAGTGGCCTTTCTGGCCAGCATGATGGCCGGGGAGCTGGAGCTGGATTCGGCCCTGGCCAAGCGGGCCGGGCTGCTGCATGACATCGGCAAGGCGGTGGACCACAACATCGAGGGCACCCACAGCCAGATCGGCATGGACATCGCCAAACGCTACGGCGAGTCGGCCATAGTGATCAACGCCGTCGGGGCCCATCACGAGGACATCGAGTTCATCTCGCCCATATCGGTGCTGATCGCGGCGGCCGACGCCATCTCCGGGGCCCGGCCGGGCGCCAGAAGGGAATCGCTGGAGGCCTATGTCAAGCGGCTGGAGAAGCTGGAGGAGGTGGCTTATTCTTTCAGCGGGGTCAGCAAGGCCTACGCCATCCAGGCCGGGCGCGAGGTCCGGATCATCGTCACCCCGGAGGATGTCAGCGACAGCCGGACCACCGAGATGGCCAACGAGATCGCCCACAAGGTGGAGTCGTCCCTGCAGTATCCCGGGCAGATCAAGGTGACGGTCATCCGCGAAACGCGGGGGATAGGCTACGCAAAATAACCAACCCACGAAACACACTAAAATTCACGAAAATGGTTTATTTTAGTGATCTTTCGTGCATTTAGTGGGAAAATGAAAATTCTTTTTATTGGCGATATCATCGGGCGGCCGGGCCGCATGGCGGTGGAGAAGCTGCTGCCGGGCTTGATCGAAGAGCATCAGATCGACTTCGTGATAGCCAACGGAGAGAATGCCGCAGCCGGCTTCGGCCTGACCCCGGCGGTGCTGGACAACCTTTTTGCCCTGGGCATAGACGTGGTCACTTCCGGCAATCATCTATGGGACAAGAAGGATATCCTGCCCCGGCTCAAAAAAGAGCCCCGCCTGTTGCGTCCGGCCAATTATCCGCCGGAGGTGCCGGGAACCAGCTTCGGGGTCTATGAGGACAAGCAGGGACACAAGGTGGGCGTCTTCAACCTGCTGGGCCGGGTGTTCATGCCGGCGGTGGATTGCCCGTTCAGAATTGCCGACCAGGTGATAGCCGGGCTGAAGAAGGAGACCGAGATCATCATCGTGGACATGCACGCCGAGGCCACCTCCGAGAAGATCGCTTTGGGCTGGTATTTGGACGGCCGGGTCTCCGCGGTGATAGGCACCCACACCCATGTGATGACCGCCGACCAGCGGGTGCTGCCCAAAGGCACGGCCTATATCACCGACGCCGGGATGACCGGCGGGTTCGACAGCGTGATCGGCATGGAGAAGGAGCCGATAATCGAGAAGTTTTTGACCCAACTGCCTACCAAGTTCGAAGTGGCCGAGGGGGATGTGAGGTTCAACGGGGTGGTGGTGGAGGTGGATGAGCAGAGCGGGAAGGCGAAAGCCATAAAAAGAATAATAATTAATACATAGCGGTATTGAAATGAATAATAAAGCATTTCTGTTTATTGTCTTTATTGGTTTGTTTGCCTTTGTTGGTTGTCAGAGTGTGCAAACTGTGACAAAAAACGAATTGAACTTGGCGGCTTCTAAGTGGAAAGAGCCCAAAGTTAGTATTTGGTATTACACAGGGACAAAGGAAGGATATGATTATTTTGTCCATCAAGATTTAGGCGAGACCGTTGTTTATCGTGTTTCATCAAAAGAAATGATTATTGATAAGCAATTTCCGTTAACCAAGAAAAGAAAGCTATGGCGGGTTATGAATTGGGGTATTACAGAAATACAAAACAGATGATTTAACCCAACTACCAACTAAATTCGAGGTGGCCGAGGGGGATGTGAGGTTCAACGGGGTGGTGGTGGCGGTATGTTTGCGATAGGTTGAAAACCTATCGCTGGAAAGTCAACAAGGCCGCTGGGACGGCCTGTAAAAAGTCAGGCTTGCAGAGGCAAGCCTTGGTGAAAACCAGCGATATCATTCATGGTATCGCTGATGAAGGGTAGATTTAGCAAAGACGTTTTATGCCGAAGGTTCATTACGAATTGTTTTATCATTTTGTTTGGCACACCAAGGATGATAAACCATATATCGACGAAGAGATTGAGCGTTATTTATTTGCCTGCATCGGGCAAAAATGCAAACAAGAAGGTTATCATTTATTGGCGATAAACGGCACGGAGGATCATGTCCATATATTGCTGTCCTTGCGTCCGGCACAATTGATATCCGATGTAGCCCATGCGTTAAAAGGCAGTACATCGTACGATGTAAATAAACATTTCCAAGGCAAAAAACAATTATATTGGCAAAACGGTTATGGCGTTTTATCCGTGAGCAAACAGGCTGTGCCAAGGATCAAAATTTATATCAGCGGGCAGAAAGTGCATCATGAAAAGGGCGAGTTACTAAAGGAATTCGAAGATTGTGAAGGCTCGGAGGAGCCTTGATGAATACCAGCGATATCATTCATGGTATCGCAAATAGATGCCTGGATTCCCGCATACGCGGGAATGACAATAAGCCCAAAAGAAGAGAATTATGGCCCAAATCATAGACGGTAAAAAAATATCGGCCGAGATACGGCAGGTAGTGGCTGCCGAGGTCGCAGGCCTCAAGGAACAGGGGATAGCGCCGCATTTGGCGGTGATCATAGTCGGTTCGGATCCCGGGTCGCAGGTTTATGTCCGCAACAAGCACAAGGCCTGCGAGGAGACCGGCATCAAGTCCACAGTCATAGAAATGCCGGAGGACACCACTCAGGAGCAACTGCTGGCCCAGGTGGAGAAACTCAACAACGACAAGAACGTCCACGGTATTTTGGTGCAATCCCCGGTGCCCAAGGGGCTGTCCGAGGAGAGGGCCTTCGAGTCCATCCATCCGCTAAAGGACGTGGACTGTTTCCACCCGGAGAACGTCGGATTGCTGATGCTGGGCCGGCCGCGCTTTCTGCCGGCCACCCCGGCCGGGGTGATAGAACTGCTGGTGCGCTACAACATCAAGATATCCGGCCAGTACGTGGTGATAGTGGGCCGTTCCAACATAGTGGGCAAGCCGCTGGCCAACATGCTGGCCCAAAAGTCGGAACGCGGCAACGCCACGGTCACCGTCTGCCATACCGGCACCAAGGGGCTGTCCTATTACACCAAGCAGGCCGATATAGTAATCGCCGCTGCCGGAGCGCCGGGCCTGATCACCGGCGAAATGCTCAACAGCAACTGCACGGTGATAGACGTGGGCACCAACCGCATACCGGACGCCTCCAAAAAATCGGGCTACAGCCTGGTGGGCGATGTGGACTTCGAATCGGCCTCCAAGGTGGCGGCCTATATCTCGCCGGTCCCCGGCGGGGTGGGTCTGATGACCATCGCCATGCTGCTGAAGAACTGCGTGATGGCGGCCAAGCTTCAAAGTTGATTAATATTTTTTTTACCGCAAAGACGCTAAGGACGCAAAGATTTTATGCTTTCAGTTTTTAAGAAATGATCCGTGCAAATCAGTATTAATCCGTCTAATCCGTGTGCAATTGAAAAATAATGTCCGAAGATAAAAGAACGATCCTGTCTGTCAGCCAGCTGACCGGCGAGATCAAGCGGGTGCTGGAGAACAGCTTCCCCCGTCTGTGGGTGCAGGGCGAGATATCCAACCTGACGGTCCACAGTTCCGGGCACCTGTACTTCTCCCTGAAGGACGCTGGCAGCCAGGTGCGCTGCGTGATGTTCCGCAGCTACGCCAAAGACCTGATGCTGATGCCCCAGGACGGCATGCAGGTGGTGGTCCAGGGGGACGTCACGGTCTTCGACCGGGCCGGGCAGTATCAGCTCAGTGTCCAGCAGCTGCAGGTGGCGGGATCCGGCGAGCTGGCCCAGGCCTTCGAGCGTCTGAAAAAAAAGTTGGCCGACGAGGGGCTGTTCGATGCGGAATTCAAGCAGGAGCTTCCGGCCTATCCCAAAAGCATCGGGATAGTCACCTCGCCTACCGGGGCTGCCATCCGGGATATCGTCAAAGTGGCCCGCCGCCGCTGGCCGGGAATAGAGCTGATCCTCTGCCCGGTGCCGGTGCAGGGAGTAGGGGCGGCCGAAAAGATCGCCCGGGCGGTGGATGATCTCAACCAGTACGGTAAGGTCGATCTTTTGATCGTGGGCCGGGGCGGAGGCTCGGCCGAAGACCTGTGGGCCTTCAATGAGGAAATTCTGGCCCGGGCCATCTTCAACTCAAAGATACCGGTCATCTCGGCGGTGGGTCACGAAGTGGATTTCACCATCTCCGACCTGGTGGCCGACCTTAGGGCGCCCACCCCGTCGGCGGCGGCCGAACTGGCGGTACCCGATGTCAGGGAAATAAGATCGAACCTGTCCGACCTGGCCCAGAGAATAATTTCTTCAATAAATGATATGCTGGATAGCGCCGAGGTCAGGTTGTCTTCGCTGCAGCGCAGCTACGGCCTGAACCGCCTGCAGGATATGTTATCCCAGAAATCGCAGCAGTTGGACTGGGCGGGAACATCTTTGAATAATAAGATCAACGACCGGGTCGGATCGTATAACAATAGGCTTCAGGGACAGGCGATAGCTTTAAAAGCGCTGGACCCCAAAAATACCCTCAAGCGGGGATACAGCATCTGTCGCGATCAGAACGGGCGGGTGGTGGTGTCTTCAAAAGCCCTGGATAAGGGCAAATTGATAACTGCCGAGTTCCATGCCGGCAAAGCTCAAATGACAGTCGAGGAAACCATGCCATGAAAAAAGCAAAAACAGATGCCGATTTCAAATTCGAAAAAGCCCTGGCCCGTATCGAGCAGATAGTGGACCAGATGGAGTCCGGCGAGATCGAATTGGACAAAGCCCTCAACCTCTATCAGGAGGGCATGGAGCTGATGGCCGGATGCCAGGCCACTTTGGAAGAAACCCAAAATAAAATAAAAAAAATAACCAGGGACATCCAGGGCAGGCTGAAGGTTGAAGAGCACCATATGGAGGAGAATTAAATGGCCCAGAAGAAGACCGTCAAGAAGACAGCTGCAACCAAAAAAAAGCCCGTTAAGAAGATAACGGCGGCCAGGAAAAAATCCGTCAAGAAAACCCCTGCGGTCAGGAAACAGGCCCCGGCCGTGAGGCCGGCTCCGGCCAAAAATGAAATGCCGGCCAAGGTCAAACCCTTAAGCGGCCTGGCCAGGCTGATGGAGGAGGTCAAGTGCCGCAAGGAGAAGGTCTACCAATACCTCCAGTTGAAGGACCGGCCGGAAAAATTCCAGCCCGAAGACATCTACTGCGGGGTGCATAAATACCTCAAGGCCGGCGGCAAGTCGCTCCGGCCGGCGGTGCTGTTGCTGGCCTGCGGGGCGGTGGGCGGGGACGAGGACAAGGCCATCCCGGCGGCGGCGGCGGTGGAGGTCTACCATACCTGGACCCTGGTGCATGACGACATCATCGACCGCGACGGCACCCGGCGCGGGGTGGCCACCGTCCACGAGGAGCTGAAGAACCGGGCCATCAAGAAGCTGGGCCTGAAGGGCGAGGAGGCGGCGCACTACGGCCAGGCCATGGCCATCCTGGCCGGGGACCTGCAGCAGGGCTGGACCATCTCACTGCTGACCGAGCTGGCCAGGGAAAAGGGCATCAGTCCCATCCTGGTGCTGCAGCTGATCCTGGACCTGGAGGTGGACGTCCAGTGCAACCTGATCGAGGGCGAGGCCCTGGACCTGCAGTATTCCAAGGTGCCGATCGAGGCCTTGAGCGAGGAAAAGATCCTGGCCATGCTGTGGAAGAAGACCGGGGCCCTGTACCAGTTCGCCGGCAGGGCCGGGGCCATGATCGGGATAGACCAGCCCAACAGCCGCCATCCCTATGTGGAGGCCCTGTCGCTGTTCACCTCCAACTGCGGGATCGCCTTCCAGCTGCAGGATGACATTCTGGGCATCCTGGCCGACGAGAAAAAACTGGGCAAGCCGGTGGGCTCGGACATCAGGGAAGGCAAGCGGACGGTGATCGTCTATCACGCTCTGGGCGAGGCCAATCGCAAGGAGAAAAGCCTGATCCTGAAGACTTTAAACAATTCCAAGGCCGCTCCCAATCAGGTCAAACAGGTGACCAAGCTGTTCCAGGAGCTGGGCAGCATCGCCTACACCGCAGAGATGGCCCAGAAATACGTCCGCAAGGCGGTGGCCGCCCTGGAGACGCTGCCCGACAGCGAATACAAAAAGCTGCTGATGCTGTGGGCGGATTATATGATCAACCGGGAATTTTAAATCATTTCGGCCATGCTGTTTTGGGACGTTTTAAAGAACAGGATCCTGTGGGCGGTGGTGGCCAGCGGGATCTCCACCCAGGTGCTAAAAGCCTTCGCCTCCGTCATCTGGGAGGGGCACATCAACTGGCGGCGCACCCTGGAGCCCGGGGGCATGCCCAGTTCCCATGCCGCCTCCTCGGTAACCCTGGCCACCATGATCGGCCTGGCCGCCGGGTTCGACAGCCTGCTGTTCGCCCTGACCGCTTATATCAGCTTCGTGGTGATGTACGATGCCGCCGGGGTCCGCCGGGCGGTGGGGAAGCAGGCCATACTGCTTAACCGCCTGCTGGAGAGCCGGACGCTTAAGAAGAGGGCCGGGGGCGAGAAGCTTCGGGAGCTGCTGGGACATACTCCGGTGGAGGTCATCGCCGGAGGCTTTTTGGGCCTCATCTGGGGCCTGCTGTTTCATTATGTATTTTAATCGGACATTATGTACTTAGAGAAAATAAATTCACCGGCCGATCTCAAGGAGCTGAGACTGGACCAGCTGGACATCCTGGCCCGGGAGGTGAGGGAGAGGATCATCACGGTGGTATCCCGCAACGGGGGACATCTGGCCCCCAGCCTGGGCACTGTGGAATTGACCATCGCTTTGCATTACGTGCTGGATACCCCCCAGGATAAATTGGTGTGGGACGTGGGCCACCAGGCTTACGCTCACAAGATACTGACCGGGCGCCGGGAACAATTCGACACCGTTCGGACCTATAAGGGTTTGAGCGGTTTCCCCAAAAGGGCCGAGAGCCCCTACGATAATTTCGACACCGGCCATGCCTCGACCTCAATCTCCGCGGCACTGGGGATGGCCTGTGCCCGGGACCTGAACGGTGAAAATTTTCGGACGGTGGCCGTCATCGGGGACGGTTCTCTGACCGGAGGCTTGGCCTTCGAGGGGCTGAACCATGCCGGGCAGCTCAAGAAGAACATGCTGGTCATTCTCAACGACAACCGGATGGCCATCTCCAAGCGGGTGGGGGCCCTGGGGCAGTATCTGACCAAGATCACCACCACTCCGGCCTATACCAATTTTGAAAAGAACCTGTGGGATTTTTTGGGGCGGCTGCCGGCCAACATCGGGGGCCCGTCGAGGGTGGCCTTCCGGCGTCTGCGCCAGGGCTTCAAGAACCTGATCGTGCCGGGGCTGACCTTCGAAGAACTGGGATACCATTACGAGGGCCCGATAGACGGGCACGATATCGCGGCTTTGGTGGATGTTCTGCGGAGGATCAAGGACCAGCCGGGCCCGACCTTTCTGCATGTGCTGACGGTCAAGGGCAAGGGTTACGAGCCGGCCGAGGAGAATGCCGAAAAATTTCACGGGGTGGGCGCCTTCGATCCGGAGACCGGCGACCCGCTGTCCTGCAAGAACATCTGCTCCTATACCGAGGTATTCGGCAAATCACTGGTGGAGCTGGCCAAGACCGACCCCCGGATAGTGGGTATCACCGCGGCCATGCCGGAGGGGACCGGGCTGGACTATTTCCGGAGGGTTTTCCCCGACCGCTTCTTTGATGTCGGCATCGCCGAACAGCACGCCCTGACCTTTGCCGCCGGGCTGGCGTCCCAGGGATTCAAACCGGTGGTGGCCATCTATTCCACTTTCCTGCAGAGGGGCTACGACCAGATCATCCACGACATAGCCCTGCAGAAGCTTCCGGTGATCATGGCCATAGACCGGGCCGGCCTGGTGGGCGAGGACGGGCCGACCCATCACGGGCCGTTCGATCTGTCGTTCCTGCGCTGCATTCCCAACCTGACGGTGATGGCCCCCCAGGACGAATGGGAGCTGGCCTCCATGCTGAGAACCGCCCTGCAGATCAGAGGGCCGGCGGCCATACGTTACCCCAGAGGTCCTGGTTTCGGGGTAAGCCTGAAAAATCCAGGTTTGCTCGCTTCGGGCAAAGCCGAGATCACCCGGCCGGGCAAGGACGGGGCCCTGCTGGGGATCGGCATCATGTCCACTGTCGCCCGGCAGGCGGCCGATGAGCTGGCCAAGGAGGGACTGGAACTGGAGGTGGTCAACGCCAGGTTCGTCAAACCGCTGGATCAGGAAACTATAACCGGGCTCCTGAAACGCCATAAAAGGATCATCACCCTGGAGGAGAACGTGCGGGACGGCGGTTTCGGTTCGGCCGTTATGGAATTGGCCGAGGCCGGGGGCCTGTCCTGCCAGATAAAAATCCTGAGCCTGCCGGATGAGTTCATCGAGGCCGGCCCCAGAAACAAGCTTCTGGAGATCCATCGGCTGGACCGGGACGGAGTGATCCAGGCCGCCCGTGAATTCTTTGTCCGCTGATCTCCGATATATGGATGCCATCCTCAATATAAACAAACCGCCGGGAATGACCTCCTTTGCCGTAGTATCAAGGGTCCGGCGGCTTTTGAAAATCAAGAAGGCCGGGCATGCCGGGACCTTGGACCCCATGGCCGTCGGGGTGCTGCTGGTGGTTACCGGCCGGGCCACCCGGCTTTCCCAGTTCCTGATGGGCCGGCCCAAGGAATATCTGGCAACCATCAAGCTGGGGATCGAGACCGATACCTGCGACCTGGAGGGGCAGGTGATAAGGCAGTGCGATGTCCCGGATATCGCCCGGCCGCAGCTTCTGTTGGCGCTGAACGAATTTACCGGGGACATCTGGCAGACTCCGCCCAGTTTTTCGGCCATCAAGATCGACGGCCAGCCGGCCTATAAAAAAGCTCGGCAGGGGAAGGCGGTGAAGATCCCGGAACGGCAGGTGAGGGTGGATGCGATCGATCTTATCGGCGTTGCTGGCGATGAGATAACCATCAAGGTCCGCTGCTCCAAGGGCACCTATGTCCGTTCGCTGGCCCGGGATATCGGCCAGCGCCTGGGCAGCTGCGGGACCCTGGCGGCCCTGACCCGCACCGCGGTGGGCGAATTCCGCCTGGAGCAGGCCCTGGAGTTGGAGTGCATCACGGAGCAGGACGGTGTAAGCATGGACCAGGCGCTGGCCTTTATGCCCGAGGTGATCATAGATCCCGACGGCTATCAAAGGATCAAACATGGTAATGCTATCATGGTCGCTGAAAAGGGGGAAAGGGACATCTACCATCGGATCAAATATGACGGGCAGTTGGTGGCGTTGGGGCAGTTCAAGGACGACCATCAAGTGCATCCCGAGATCGTGCTGTAGAGAATTATGCTGGTGATCAAACGACTCAATAATTTCGGCGTCAAGCATCCCGGCGCCGTGGCCGCCCTGGGTTCCTTCGACGGCCTGCACCTGGGGCACCGGGCCATCATCAAAAAGCTGGTGGCCAGGGCAAAAAAGATCGGGCATGACAGCGTGGTGATCACCTTCGATCCCCATCCCCGGCAGGTATTGTCCCAGGACAGGACCCCCTGCCTTTTGACGGCCCTGTCCGAGAAACAACAGATACTGGAAACCCTGGGCGTCGGGGTGATGGCAGTCATAAAATTCTCGCCCCGGGTGGCGGCGCTGTCGCCGGAGGAATTCATTCGCTCGGTGATGGTGAAAAAACTGGCGGTGTCGGAGGTCATCTGCGGGAACGACTGCGGCTTCGGGGCCGGACGGAAGGGCAACATCAACACCCTGCGGGAACTGGGGGCCAAGATGGGCTTCAAGGTGTCGGTGCTTTCATCGCTTAAGACCAACGGAAGCAAGATCAGCAGTTCCTGCATCCGGGACCTGATATCTTCCGGAAAAATAGGGAAGGCCAACAAGATGCTGGGCAGGGTCTACTCCGTCAGGGGCATGGTGGTAAAGGGGCTGGGGCTGGGCCGCAAGCTGGGCTTTCCCACCGCCAACATCAGATCGTCGGATCCCCAGAAGCTTCTGCCGCGGGACGGGGTCTATGCCGCCGGGGCCAGGATCGGGCGCAGGGAATACCAGGGAATGCTCTATATCGGCCGCCGCCTCACCGTCGGCCGGAGCGCCAGGACCATTGAGTTCAACGCCTTCGGCGGGAAATATGACCTCTCCGGGAAGAAGGCCGAGATGTTTTTTCATAAATTTATCAGGCCGGGTAAAAAATACGGCACCGTTGAGGCGCTGATCAGGGCCATAGAGCGGGACCAGGGAAAAATAGAAAGATATTTTGAAACCGGCTTATCATATTGACTTTTAAGTCTGTTATAGATTATAATTACCTATCATTAACGACCTCTCCTGCACCGCTTCGCGGGAGAAGGCATCAGAAAAATCAGGAGGAAATCACACCATGCCACTGACCATTGAAAAGAAGCAGGAATTGATCGGCAAACACCAGAAACATGAAGGGGATACCGGCAGCCCCGAGGTGCAGGTAGCATTGCTTACCGAGCGGATCAACGACCTGACCGAACACCTCAAGATCCACAAAAAAGACCACGCCTGCCGGCGGGGCCTTTTAAAGATGGTGGGCCAGCGGCGCCGGCTGCTGAACTACCTCTCCAAGCGCCATATGGACCGCTACCGGGCCATAGTGGATAAGCTGGAACTCAGAAAGTAATTGTCCGGGCTTGATAAGCAACAGGGGCGATGATGATCGCCCCTGTTGGCTTAAACCGGACGGCAAGCAATACCCCGGAGCAGGCATCGGCAGGCTTTCTTGCCCGCGAAACACGCGAAACAATCCGGACCATTACGGTCCGGCCAGGTCCGGCAAGGCCTGCTGTGATTAGCTCCAATCAACAATCAATTTCCCCCGAAAAGCGGGGAAGGTCCCGCAGAGCTGCGGGGCAGGAAGGAAAAAATGGTACAAGTACAGGAACTGGAACTGGGGGGACGCAAACTGATAATCGAGACCGGCCGGATGGCCAAACAGGCCGGCGGGTCGGTGACGGTGCGCTACGGCGACACCGTGGTGCTGGTGACGGCGGTGGGGGCCGATAAGCCCCGGGAGGGAATAGATTTCTTCCCCCTGAGCGTGGAATACCGGGAGCAGGCCTATGCCGTAGGCAGGATACCGGGCGGCTTCTTCAAGCGGGAGGGCCGGCCCAGGGAAAAGGAGATCCTTTCGGCCCGGCTGATCGACCGGCCGATCCGTCCGCTGTTCCCGCAGGAATTCAGGAACGAAGTGCAGGTCTTTGCCCTGATACTTTCAGCCGACCAGGAGAACGATTCCGATATACTGGGAATGATCGGGGCCTCGGCGGCCCTGTCCATCTCCGATGTCCCCTTCCTGGGACCCATCGGGTCGGTCAGGGTGGGGATGATAAACGGCCAGTATGTGATCAACCCCACCTTCCAGCAGCTGCAGGAAAGCCGGCTGGATATCGTCATAGCCGGCAGCCGCGATTCCATCACCATGGTGGAGGCCGGGGCCCGGGAGGTCTCGGAGGACGAGATCGTGGCCGCCATAGAGTTCGGCCACCAGTATATCAAGCAGATCGTGGAGATGCAGGATGAATTGGTCAAAAAATGCGGCAAACCAAAGCTGGTTGTCGCCCCGGCGGAGAAGGACCAGGCCCTGATAGAAAAGGTCAGGGAGCTGACCCTGAACAAGGTCCGGGCGGCCAATATCCTGCCGCAAAAGGAGGTCCGCCAGGATGCCGTCAAGCAGCTGACCGCCGAGGCCATCGAATCATTGAAAGAATCCTATCCGGAATCCGACAAGACCATCAAGGCGCTGATCGAGGAGATACAGAGCCAGGACCTGAGGGAGAGGATCCTTAAGGAGGGCAAACGGGCCGACGGCCGGGGCCTGACCGACATCCGTCCCATAACCTGCGAGGTGGGGGTGCTGCCCCGGACCCACGGCTCGGCCCTGTTCACCCGGGGCGAGACCCAGAGCCTGGCGGTGACCACCCTGGGAACCGCTTCCGACGGGCAACGGATAGAGGATCTGGAGGGCGAATACACCAAAAGCTACATGCTGCATTATAACTTCCCGCCGTTCTCGGTGGGAGAGGTCAAGCCCATCCGCGGTCCGGGCCGCCGGGAGATAGGCCACGGAGCGCTGGCCGAGAGGGCGGTGGCTCCCATGATCCCGGCCGAGGACCGGTTTCCCTACACCGTCAGGGTGGTATCGGAAATCCTGGAATCCAACGGCTCCTCCTCGATGGCCTCGGTGTGCGGCGCTTCGCTGTCGCTGATGGACGCCGGAGTACCCATCAAATCTCCGGTGGCCGGCATTGCCATGGGGCTGGTCATGGAAAAGGACCAGGTGGCCATTCTTTCAGACATCATGGGCCTGGAGGATCATCTGGGGGACATGGACTTCAAAGTGGCCGGCACCAGGGAGGGCATCACCGCCCTGCAATTGGACATCAAGGTCCAGGGCCTCACCAAGGATATACTGCAGAAAGCCCTGACCCAGGCGCACCAGGGGCGGATGCACATCCTGGACATCATGACCCAGACCATGGACCAACCCCGGACCGAGCTTTCCCCTTATGCCCCGCGGATCCTCAGCCTGATGATCCCGCCCGACAAGATCGGCATGGTCATCGGCCCGGGCGGCAAGAGCATCCGGGCCCTGCAGGAGGAGTTCGGGGTCAAGATAGACATCGACGACGACAATTCCGGGCGGGTCTGCGTGGCCTCGGTGGGAGCGGCCGGGGTGGCGGGGGCCGAGGCCTGCTACGAGAAGATCAAGTGGATGACCGCCGAGCCGGAGATAGGCAAGATCTACCAGGCCAAGGTGGTCAAGATCATGAATTTCGGGGCCTTTGTGGAGTTCATGCCCGGCCAGGAAGGTCTGGTCCACATCTCCGAGCTGGATAAAAAACGGGTGGAGAAGGTGGAGGACGTGGTTCAGGAGGGCCAGCAGATAGTGGTCAAGCTGATCAAGATAGATTCAGAGACGGGCAAGGTCAGCCTGTCGAGAAAACAGGCCCTGTAGGAATGTATAAAAGAACCGGAATGATATCCGGTTCTTTTTGTTTAAATTGCCTTGACAATTATTCGGAACAGTGATAAATTCGTCGTAAATAACAATTAAACAGGAGCGTTATGAAAAGAACATGTTTGGTGTTTTGGCTTGCTTTGGTGAGTATACCCATGGTATATGGATCGGGTTATAAGGCGCCTGATCACGGCAAAAAAGCGTCCTGGCTCCGGTATGTTCCCACAGCAGCCTTCCGGGCCCCTGGGTCTGTAGGTAAAACGGTAAGTTCCGTCTGGTTCACTTCCGATGGCGTGCCAACCCATGCTTCACCCCAGGGCCAGATGTTAACCTGGGCGGCCAATTGCCTGACCAACGACACCCTGCAGTGGGAGATTTGGGTGGATAACGGCAACGGTCTGTTCGACAGCCTTGGGGTCAATCAAGACCTGCAGTTATTTGTCTACTCGGTGTCCAACGGCGATACTCTTGGTGGTCGAGGCCTCCCAGACACCACGGCTGTGTTGGACAATGAAATAGTTAACGCTCTCAAAAACGGCTTTGCTCCGACTTTATACTGGATGAGGGCCGTCAGTTTGGTGGATGGCAGCTCGGCCTTTGATTCGGTGCGGGTGACGCCGATGGTCAGCCCCTGGGCCACGGTTTCCGGCCATGTTCACGTGCCGGGCGACAGCGTTTTGCAGAAGAATTTATGGGTGGAGGCTGACATCTACTTCGGAGACAATGCATTTTGGGCCGCGCTCACCGACAGTTTTGGCAATTACACTATCAACATGGACAATACCTATCTGGACACGTTGTGGGATATCGGGGGCCTGAACGATCTATCTGGTGGCTACATAGCGCCGGCCGATACCACCATCCGGGTAAACGGCGGAAATTACAACGACGTAAACTTTGATTATACTGCCGCCACCGACAGCGTCACCGGCGAGGTGAGAGACGAATTGGGCACGCCGTTATCCATTACGGCATATGTGTATGCGCAACAGGACAGCCGTGAAAAGGATACCCAGACCAGCGGTAGCCACTACCAGCTGTTCTTTTCGACCGCTGATACGGGAACCTGGCGGCTGGGGTGCGGGTGGGATGGGAACGCGCCGTACATGAATCCCAGTGAATTTGATATCCAACCGGCCGGCGTCGGGCATATTATTCATGACTTCAAGGCCTACCGGGCTACCGATTCGATCAAGGGAACGGTAACCGAGCAGGGAGGAGTTTCCAGCCGGGTCTACAGGATTTATGCCTGGTCGGACTCCCTACAGATATCGTCTTCGACCTTGACCGATCCGTCTACCGGGGCATATAAGCTGATGGTATCCGACTCTACCGATTATAATGTGGGCATTGACACGTGGAGCGAGGAGTATCCCATCCCCGACGGCTGGACGGTGAACCCCAGCGGGTATAGCAATGTCAATCCGCCGGCCACCGAAAAGAATTTTGACCTGTCTCCGGCCACCGAATTCATCGAGGGGCAGATCACCCAGGATCCCGGCGATGCCCAGCTGGCTGATTATGACCAGATCTGGTTGCAGGCATGGCCGACAAGCGGGGGCAGTGGATTCCAGACCCAGCCTAACATATCCGGACAGTATTCTATTCCGGCAATGCCCGATACCTATGACGTCGGAGCCGGGTACAACAACAATGGAAGGTTCCTATTCCAGCCGTCACGGTATCAATCGCTGATTGTCCACCCCAACGATACGCTGAGAAACAATGACTTTCTGGCCAACTACGGCCATTGCCAGGTGGAGGTGACATTGACCGGCTATCCTTTGGCCACCCAAAACTGGATGGGCGCTTCCGATAACAATTCCTGGCCCAATGGCTACCAGACCAACGTCGAAGTGGACAGTTCAGGGACATACAATCTGTATATCTGCAACTCCACCGGATGGAACGTTTGGGCACCGGGTATTGCCGGGTATGACGTGTCGCCTGGCAGCTATTATCTCGGAGACATATTCCACTCCGACACTTATCGGGGGGTATTAACTTTTATCTACACACCAACCGGAGTGGAAGGCAATCCCAAAGACCGTCTGATGCCAACGGTATTCAAGCTATCCCAGAACCACCCCAATCCGGTGAGGAGCATTGTCAGCATTTCCTACCAACTGCCCAAGCCCGCTAAGGTTTCAATGACAATATACAATATCTTGGGGCAGGCAGTAAAGAGTTTCGACGAAGGGAGCAAAGAGGCTGGCTATTATAATATCAAATGGGACGGCCGGGATGATAGAAATAGCCTGCTGGGTAACGGGATCTATTTCTACCGTTTGCAGGCCGGAGAGTTTGTGGCCACCAAAAAAATGGTGCTGATGCGTTAATGTCATTCTGCAACTACCCAGGCCCGCCCCGCATCAAGCGGGGCGGGCTTTATGCTATTGACAGCCCATCTTTTTGATGTTATATTCTTACAACTGCATTAAATACATATGAAGATCAAATTGACCATAATCTCGTTGCTATCGCTCGCTTCAATGGCCGGCGGGGGTATCCTCAGTCAAAAAATATCATTTCGAGACCTTTCCCCGGTTTTCCAAAAAACCGGGGAGTATCAGGCAATCAAATGTTCCGGGCTGGCCAATTACGGCAAGCCCGGGGCCCCCTGGCTGCCGGTAGAAACGGTCACCCTGTTACTGCCGCCGCAGGCCGTTGTCAGGTCGGTAAAAATCAATGATTCATACCGTCTGCTTCCCGGCAGATACAACATCGTCCCGGCCCAGAGATACCAGCCGATCTCCGAGAAGGCCCTGCCGGGGTTCCTCAGGGACAGCCTGATCTACAATTCCGGCGGCTACTATCCCGCCGGGCCGGTGCTCAGCCGGCGCCAGGGAAATTTCGGCGGTTATAACCTTATAAACCTGGTGGTCTGCCCCTTCAGCTTCCAGCCGCTGGAAGGAAAGCTGAGGATGCTTCAGGACCTTGAGGTCATACTGGAATACGACATTGATCATTCCCGGAATTCAAGTGTAACCGGCCGTGCTTCACAATGGGTTCGGAATAATACAGTCAACTATAGTTCTTATGCTTCTGATTATCCCACGGCGGGGATAATTAAGAGCACGGGATACGATCTTCTGATAATAACTGTGGCCCAGTATGACACAATCTTTCAAAGACTGGCGCAATGGAAGAACCAAAAGGGCATCAGTACAAAAGTGGCTGTGGTGGATACCATCTACCCCAAATATCCCGGCCGCGACCAGCCGGAGAAACTGCGCAACTTTGTCCTGGAACAGTATACAAATTACGGGATCAGCCATCTGCTGCTGGGCGGAGATTACGGCCTGGTCCCGGCCCGGACCGCCTTTGCCATGCACAGCGGGTACGAGGAAATGACCGGCAAAGTGGGGCTGGACAGTCTGATCTGCGATCTTTACTACAGTGATCTGGATGGCAGCTGGGACCTTAATGATAACGGCATCTTCGGAGAGCCGGCCGACAGCGTGGATATGTACCCCGAGATCTCGGTGGGCCGGGCAACGGCCGGCAGCATAGAACAGTCCCGAACCTTCGTCGACAAGGTGTCGACCTACGAAAAGAACCCTCCGGGCGGTTATCTTCCCAGGGCATCTTTCTGGGCCTCCTATCTGGACGCCGGCACCGACGCCGCACTGGGCAAGGACATGGTGGAGCGTGATTATGTGACCGATCGTTTCCGTCCGGTGGAGAAGCTTTACCAGTCATCGGGCAACGAAAGCCCGGCCAGCATAATCCAGTCGGTCAACAACGGCATTCACCTGATAAACCACAATGGCCATTCCGGTTTCAAGGTGATGCAGGGAGGGAACGGCTGGCTGGATACCACCCTGATGGACACCCTCAACAACCCCGGCCGGTGGGGTATCCTGTACTCCCAGGGCTGCCAGGCGGCCGGCTTCGATTCCAACTGCATCGCCGAGCATTTCGTGAATAACCCCCAGGGCGGGGGGCTGGCCTTCATCGGGAATTCGCGCTATGGGTGGTACTTTCCGGGATTCCCCGGCTACAGCCCCTCGGATCTTTACGACAATACCTTCTTCGACCAGCTGCTGATCCGGCAGGCCCCCAGCCTGGGGCAGGCTTTGGGCTTCTCCAAGGCCGACCTGATCCCCTTGTCGCAGGCCGACGGGTATTTTCGCTGGGTCAACTACAACCTGAACCTGCTGGGCGATCCCACCCTGGCGGTCTGGACTGCAGCTCCGGAGAGCCTGCAGATCATCTGCTCCGACAGCATCAATACCGGACCCATAGAGCTCTCGGTGAGTGTATCGAGGAACAACCAGCCGGCCGGCGATGTCGTCCTTACCCTGTACGTCGATTCTACCTACATCAGATCGGTCACCGATCGGTCCGGACAGGCGCTGTTGTCGGGATTTACAGCCCTGCCGCAGGAGGCGGTGCTCTCTGCCTGGACGGCGAACTGCATCCCGCTGCAGAAGGAGGTGAAGATAGTCACACCGGGCCCCAGCCTATCATATGCCGGACAAAGGTGGACCGAGATCTCGGGCAACGGCGACGGCCTGGCCGGACCCGGCGAATCCGGCACCCTGGAAATTTTGATCAGAAATAACGGAACATTATCCTCCGGATCGAATGCCAGGGCTGTATTGAGGTCAACTGACAGCAATGCGGCAGTGACCGACAGTCTGGCAGATATCTCAGGGCTGCTGCCGGGCGACAGCCTCTGGACCAGCGGTTCTCCGAAAATTGCCATCGACTCGACCTGCCGGGAGGGGGATATCACCCGGTTCGAAATTGAACTCATCGATTCCGCCGGGAACAGCTGGCATTACCAGATCGGGCAGGATATCTTGGCCCCGTCACTGAAATATTTGTATCATATAACTGATGACAGCCTGTTGGGCAACGGCAATAAGGTAATCGAACCGGGCGAGATCTTTTCCCTGGCGGTGTCTTTGAAAAACGCCGGCCAGGCGGCTCTAAGCCAAGGCGCTTTCAGCCTGAGCAGCGCCGATCCCTTGATGGATATATTGCAGCCTTCTGACAGCCTTATTTGGCTGGCGCCGGATTCGGCCTCCTCTGTTGAATTTATCCTTAAAATTGATTCCCTGGCTCCAGATACCAATTATTTCCCCAGGCTCCTGATCCAGGGCTCCTTTGCCGGGGGGTATTTTTCCGATTCGCTGGTCTTGACGGTGGGGGCGGCGGGGCTTGACGATCAAACGGAGTCGGGCGGCGGCAGCTGGCTGGTGGCGGATTCCAGTTATTGGCATATCAGCCCTTATAGGTACCATTCTCCGGCCAACAGCTGGTATTTCGGGATCGAGCCGGCCAACCTGGCCCCTTACCGGGCGGTGGACACCCTGCTTAGCCGGACATTTCTGGTGGGCGAAAGCCACCAGCTGAGTTTCTGGCAGTGGTACGATTTCATTCCCGAATGGGGCTACGGCTTCATAGAATTGTCCGGCTCCTCCGGGACCAGGCTGTTAGGGGTCCTGGCCGGGTCGTCCGGGCAGTGGGAAAAGAGAGTATACGATCTGTCCCGGTACCAGCCGGGCGAGGCCCTGCAATTGAGGTTCATCGCCTATGTGGACAGCGCCGGACCCGGCATCAGGTCGCAGGGATGGTTCATCGATGATGTCCTGGTGGGTCCGGCTCCGGCCGGGGTGTCGGGAGGACAGCCGGCGCTTCTTTCCGCCGACAGATTGCTGCCGAACCGGCCCAACCCCTTTGCCGGGTCAACCGAGATAACCTTCCAGTTGAAACAGAGATCACCGGTCGAATTGGCGGTCTACGATGTGCTGGGCCGGAAGGTTAAAATCCTGACCTCGGGCCTGCTCCAGCCGGGAAGTTATAATGCCATCTGGGATGGGAAGGATTTTTACGGCAGGAGGCTGTCGGGAGGCATATATTTTGTCCGCCTTTCGGTTTCCGGAAGGTCGCTGGTGCGCCGGATGGTGATGATCAAATAATGATTTTGTATTGACATAAGGCATTTTAGTTAGTATACTTATGAGATAACATCGGGAGTTTTATGCCTACCTACGAATATGAGTGCAATATATGCCAGCACCGTTTTGAGCAGTTCCAATCCATAAAGGACAAGCCCTTGAAGAAATGTCCCCAATGCGGCGGCAAGGTGGAACGCCTGCTGGGTGCGGGGGTTGGCCTGTTGTTCAAGGGATCAGGATTTTACATCACTGATAACCGCAGCAGCGAGTACCGGCGGCAGGCCAAATCCGAATCCGGCGGCACCCCGGCAAAAGCTGAAAACAAAAGCGCCACCAGCGAAGGAGGGAAAAAATGAAAAGGCTCGTTTCCATCGTGATTTTTCTCTGTCTGGCTGCCAGCCTGGTTTCGGCCCAGTCCTACAGCGGGATCGCCCTCCCGTCATACAGCAGCCTGTTCAACAATAACCTTATTGACATGAGCCGGCTTTCCATGCGGCAGAGTTTCTCAATGAATTATCTCAGCACCGGCCGGGGCAGCCTGGTGAGCAATCTCTACCGCAATTCCATGAGCTACCGGCTGACCGACAAGCTGGAACTGAACCTGGATCTGGCCTATCGTTTCACCCCGAATCAATTCAACAGCCTAACATCTTTGCAGAACAGCAATAATAATCAGGGAATGCTCCTGCCGTCGTTCGGCATGAAATACCAGCCCAGCAAGAGTTTCCTGATAGAGTTCCAGTATAACCAGGCGGACCCATACTCGTACAATGCCTATCCCTGGAACAGGCGGTTTTAGCAAACAAGCTTTTGGGTTATTAGTAAGGAGTATTGTAACGGAAAATTCAAGGTAGGTAATCACCATTTAACCGGAAAGCTTTTACGAGGCTGTCATGATAAGATATCTAGGCCGTCTGTTTTTAGCCCTGTTTGTTTTTGCCACTGCCGGTAATGTTTTGGCGGAAGTTTATCCCCTGGCCGGGAGCACCGCCATGTCGTTCCTCAAGATCGGGGCCGGGGCCAGGACCGCCGGAATGGCCGAAGCCGGGATCGCCCTGGTGGATGATGCCACGGCCTGTTACTGGAATCCGGCCCGTCTGGCCCAGCTGCCCCGGAAGAACTCGTTCCATTTCCAGCATAACGCCTGGATAGCCGAGACCTCGGTGGACGAGATCTATTACGCCACCGGATTCGGGAAACACCGCCTGGGGCTGGGCGGGCGGCTGTTGTCGGCCGGCGATATCCCCCTCCGG
The DNA here is from genome assembly GCA_031082425.1 of Candidatus Edwardsbacteria bacterium. Lineage (NCBI taxonomy): Bacteria > Candidatus Edwardsiibacteriota > Candidatus Edwardsiibacteriota bacterium. The sequence goes on from JAVHLB010000009.1 coordinate 27,142, forward strand.
GAGGATATCCCCAGCCTGGATCCCGTGGATTTCTACCAGGCCTATGATTTTTTCGGCAGCCTGTCGTATGCCTTTGCCCCGTCACCGCTGTTGTCAGCAGGGCTGTCCTACCGGCGGCTGTATGAGAAAATCTACCTGAACTCGGCATACGGGCACAGCCTTCAGGCCGGGCTTAATTTCAACCTCCTTAAGGGGGCTCTTTCTCTGGCCGGCACGGCCGACAATATCGGGCCCAGGATGCAGATGGCCGGGAACCTCTTTAAGCAGCCCACCACTTTCAAACTGGGGGCAGCCTATAAACTGCCCTGGATCGTTTATCACGGCAGATTCACTGCGGCGGCCGACCTTGCCAAACCGATCGATGGAGGGTGGCAGTCCAGATGGGGCGGAGAGTTTATATGGAGGGACCAACTGGCCCTCCGGATGGGATATAAGACCGGCCGCGATACCGAGACCTACAGCCTGGGCATGGGCTGCCGGTGGCGCAGCTACGAATTTGACTATGCCTTTGTTCCCAGCCGTTATGACCTGGGCACCTCCCATCGATTTTCTCTGGGCCTGGGATTTTGAGACCGAAGATAAAATTATTCCTGCCTGCGGTCCTGGTGCTTTGTGGTTCTGCTGCTGTTCTGAACGGCCAAACAGCGGAAAAGGCCGGGTTTGCCGACAGCTGGCTGGGGCGGGACAAGCTGTCCCATTTTGCCGTAAGCCTGGCTGCCGTGGGGCTTGCCAATCACTGGCTGGAGGCTGAAAGTGCTGAGCCCCCAGTTCGGGCCAGAAACACTGCGGTGGCCTTTTCCCTGTCCCTGGGGATGGTCAAGGAATTACATGACGGGGCCCAAAAGGGAGATCGTTTCAGCTTTAAGGATCTGGCCGCTGATATTCTGGGGGCGGCCGCAGGGACTGTTCTGTTTACAATCAATTGATTAATATAAAGCAGCGGGTTTTGACAATGGGTTTGGAAGGCAATCTACAGGATTTCGATCTATCCGATATTCTGCAACTGATCCAGATGGGCAAAAAGACCGGGGCCCTGGAGGTCGAAGCCGGCAGAGATGCCGGAAGCATTTTCTTCAATGAGGGCGCCGCGGTCCATGCCATGGCAACCGATATCCGGGGAGACGAGGCGGTCAATCGCATACTGCGCTGGCGGCAGGGCTCTTTTGCCTTCAAGCCCGATGTGACCACCGACCAGCACAGCATCAAGTCCCCGCTCCAGCATCTGGTGCTGGAGGCTGCCCGCCAGATAGACGAGTGGCAGGATATTCAGAAGCTGCTTCCCAGCCTGGATCTGGTCCTGGCCATCGAGGAGAACCCGGCGGCCGGGACCGAGGACATCAAGCTGGAGCCGGCCGAATGGCGGGTGCTGGCGCTGGTGGACGGTTCCCGCAGCATCAACCAAATGATCAAAGAAAGCCACATGGGCGACTTCGAGACCTGCAAGGTCCTTTACGGGCTGGTTTCCTCCGGCCTGCTTAAGCAGGTGGCCAAACCCAAGCCGGTCGAGCCGCCCCCGCCGCTGAAACCGACCCCGCCGGCGGCTGCCAGACCCCAGCCCAAACCGGAAGCGCCCAAGCCCCCGGAACCGGAGAAAAAGGGCATGCTGGGGGGCCTTTTCGGCAAAAAAAAATAGCACCGAAGATAAATTCTTCGGTGTTTTGCCGTAATCTTATCAAAGCAAGCATGAAAAAAATAATTATTATAGGCACCGCCCTGATAACGCTGTCAGCCGCCTTTGTTGCTGCTGGGCAAAGCAAATTGACACCATCCCTGAAAAAAAAGATTGCCGGGGGGAAGCCATCTGATACCTTGCTGTGCTGGGTGTTCTTCGGGGACAAGGGGCCGGCGAAAAATTTTCCGGGGCTTAATGAAAACGCCGTTAAACGGCGGGCCAAGATCGGCCGGGAGCTGTCCTACGGCGATCTGCCGGTCAGCCGCGGATGCCTTGAAGCGATCCGGGGGACCGGGTCGGAGATCCGGGTGATCAGCCCCTGGCTTAACGCGGTCAGCGTAAGGGCCACCGCCCGGCAGGTGGCCCTGATAGGTGGAATTGATAAGGTCGAGAAGATCGACCAGGTGCTTACCCTGAAAAAACCGTCCGAAAAGCCAGCAGCTCCCGGCCTGCTTCCGAAATCAGCCACGGCGGTCGATTACGGCAGTTCCCAGGCCCAGATACAGCTCATGAAAGTGGATCAGCTTCATAAGAAGGGATATTCCGGACGGGGGGTGAGATTGACCATCATCGATACCGGATTCGACCGCTGGCACGAGTCCCTGCTTCGGGTCAAAGTGGCAGCGGAACGTGATTTCCAAAGGGTTCTGGCCGGAGGCGAACCGGATACCATAACTTCCTTTGAGATCGATCAGGATTCGTCCTATAGCCAGACCTGGCATGGCACCGGCATGCTGTCCATCGCCGGCGGATACAAGCCGGGCAGCCTGATCGGCAGCGCTTATAATGCCGATTTCATTCTGGCCAAGACCGAAAGGTACTTTGGCGGCGATTTCCGGCAGGAGGAGGATTGGTTCGTGGCGGCGGTCCAGTGGGCGGCCGACAGCGTGGGCGCCGACATCATCTCCAGTTCGCTGGGCTATAGGCACTGGTCCGACGCCGCCTCATATTCCTATGGCCAGATGGACGGCAAGACCACCCTGAGCGCCATCATCCTTGACAGTGCGGCCGCCCGCGGGGTTTTAGTGCTCAATTCGCTGGGCAATGTCAACACTTCCCTGACCGGCTTAACCGGCCGCCCCGACACCTGCATTGCCACCCCGGCTGATGCTGAGGGAATTTTATCGGTGGGCGGAGTTTGGGCCACCAACATGCAATGGGCCGATCCGGTGGGCTCCAGCGGGGAGAGGGTGACTGGCGCGGCTGCCGGCCCGGCCTCCGACAGCATAAAGATCCTGCCGACCGGCAGGACCGATTCGGCTTATATCAGGCGCATCAAACCCGAGATCGCCTCATCCTGGCAGAATTACTATGCCTACAACGAACCGGATGATGACGGAAATTTCAACCGTTACGCCAGCTCCATCGGCACCTCCGGAGCCACCGTCCTGACGGCCGGATTGTGCGCCCTGCTGCTGGAGGCCCATCCCTCCTGGGGGCCGCAGGATGTCATCAACGCCTTAAAATACAGCGGCAGCAATAAGAACACCGTGGACGCTTTTTTTGGTGTGCCGGAATCATTGGATATTACGCTGGGAGTTTATCCCAATCACAATCCCGGATTTTCCGGCCTTGCCACCGACCATAAGTATTACGTCAGCGACGGCGCAACCTATGATCTTTATGATGTCTACCGCCTGGGTTGGGGGGTCCCGGACGGGATCGCGGCCCTGTATCATTCCGCCCCCGAGATCGTTTACCCGGAAATAGCCTTGCCGGAGAAGGATCAATTGCTTGACCCCTATCCCAACCCGGTCAAAGCCAGCGACGGCGGGGTGTATCTGCCGTTCTATCTGCTTCAGGACTCCTATGCCGTCACCATCAGGGTTTATACCCTGGACGGAAGGATGGTGCGAAAGTTGGAATTGGGAAGCCTTCTGGGGTCTTATCCCATATCGTTCGAACGCGATGACACCCAGAGACCGGCCTTTTGGGACCTGAAGGATGACCGGGGGCAGCCGGTTCCCGGCGGCCTGTACATCGCCCTGATGACCACCGGCTGGAACCAGTCGTCTAAAAAGATCATGGTTTTAAGGTAGTCTTCCTGGGCATAAAAATCTTGACATAACCGCGAAAATAAAATATAATTGACCCTGTTAAAGATATTCCAGCGTAGCTCAATGGTAGAGCTCCCGGCTGTTAACCGGGTTGTTGTAGGTTCGAGCCCTACCGCTGGAGCCAGATCGTATAATACACGGAACCGCTATGTTTAGTGGTTCCGTGTTGCTTTTATAAGTTGCGATGGTGTAATTGATTGAGACTTGCGGTTTGTTAACCATGATCTTCTTTACGATGGTCCGGATGAATGTCTTATGCTCGGTCCGGGTGGTTTATACGGGAAGGCCGGAGGATAGAAGGACTTGATCGGCAACCAAGGGGAAGTTGTATCCCTGTTACCACAGATCCTGCAAAACAAAAAGCCCATAGGCATTATACCTGCGGGCCCTGGTATTTCAATCTGACTCCTCCGGCTGGCGCCGCAAAGCTTGATTTTACGGGATGAGACAAGGATTGAGATGCGGCGAGTGGCTAAGGTTTCATTATAATTGTCTTCATTACATAAGACTTAGATCCGTTAGGGGATCAGATTTTGCTTGATTTTGATTATATTAAACTGTAAAATAAAATAATTCACTTTCACTTGAAAGGCCTATCAGTATTATTTTCAATAGGCACAATTAACGGGGGTACTTCAAAACAAGGTCCAGGTATGATTAATTGACCGTTACTTTAAAATAACCTTTACCAACCAAATGGAAAGAACAATTGAAGTTGGCCCTGAAAAATGTATGCCTATGCCGGCCTGGTCCTGGCCGGGCGGGACAGGCATCACCAGCCCGCCATCGGCATATATTCAAAAGGCAGGCCTGACGCCGGCTCGGCCTGAAAAAACAATGGTTACCAACTGTTCCGTAATCATAAGAAAATGCCGGCCGAGATTTGAAATACTTTTAGTGGTATGTTTAGTGATCGGGCTGGACCTTCAGGCCTTAGCCCAACCCACCTCCTTTAAAGCGGATACAGCCACCGTTTACGGAGACATTGAAACATTTTCAAAAAAATCCAAATTCACCAGGTTTGTCTATGGCCTGGTGTTCAAGCCGGTAGCTTCCAGCCCCGCCAAGAAAAAGCTTCCCCTGCTTTTGCATGTGCCCTATGCCGACTATGAAGGCAAGATCATCCGTGACATTAACATTGTCACCCTGGATCCGTTCGGTTTCTCGGCCAAGGACACTGCGGCCCTGCCCCAGAACATACTGTTTAGGTCGGGGAATGCGCTGCATGTCAAGACCCAGGGAATGACCATCAGTAACATTTTACTTATCCGCAGGAACGAACCGCTGGACTCCTTGCTGGCAAAGGAATCCGAGCGGTTGATCCTCAGCCAGTCCTATGTCCGCGAAGTCGTCTTCTCTTTTACCCCCGCGGGTGAAACGGCCGATTCGGTGGATGTCAATATCCGGGTTTTGGACAAATGGAGCATTTATCTGAACGGCTCGCTTACCTCCTCGCACGCAGCCGCCGGCTTCACTGAAAAGGACTTTATTGGTTTCGGGCATGAGCTGCAAAACAGGTATACCTGGAACCGTTCCACTAAAAAGAATGCCTTGACCGCGAACTATTATATTCCCAATGTCCGAAATTCGCACATCAGCACAGTGCTCCATTATAACAGCGACGAAAACGGGAATTCGGGCAGGAGTGTGGCGGTGGAACGTCCGTTTTATTCCCCCTTTGCCCGGTGGGCGGCGGGATTGAACCTGTCCCAGCAATTTCAAAAAGATGCCCTGGCCGATGCCCTGCCGGAACACCAAAGGCAGGATATAAAATACAACATCCAGGACTACTGGGCCGGGAATGCCAACAGGATATTCAAGGGGAAGACCGAAAATGACAGGACGACGAATGCCATCGTGGCCGGGCGTTATTTACGGATCCGGTATCTTGAGAAACCATATGAAATGCCAGACTCGTTCCATCATTATGCCAACCAGGACCTTTATCTGGCGGGTCTGGGGATCTCGATGCGTAAATACTTCCGGGACAATTATATTTATAATTACGGTGGGGTCGAATATGTGCCGGTCGGGGCGGTCTACGGCCTAACAGGAGGTTACCAGACCATCGATGCCGCCGGCCGCCTGTACCTGGGCTGGCGCACCTCCTTCGGCAATTATCACGGCTGGGGATATTTGAGCTCCACCCTGGAGTACGGGACATTTATCCGGGGAAGATCCTTGGAGCAGGGCGTTTTTGCCGGCGGAGTCAACTATTTCAGCAATCTGCTGGAGACCGGGTCCTGGCGGATCCGGCAGTTCGTCAAACCCCAGGTCACCTGGGGGGCGCATCGATTTTCCTCCGACAGCCTGACCATCAACGATGAGAACGGCATCCGTGGTTTCAGCGGTTCTTCGCGGGGCACCCAAAAGATCGTCTTGACGCTCCAGACCCAATCCTATGCCCCCTGGAACCTGGTGGGATTCCGGTTCGGACCATACCTGACCGGGTCGCTCGGCATGCTGGGCAATGCTGCGTCCGGATTCAAATACAGCCGGGTGTCCTCACAACTGGGAATAGGGGCTTTGATCAAAAACGAATACCTGGTCTTGAACAACTTTCAATTCTCCATCGCGTATTATCCCTCGATCCCCGGAAGCGGTTACAATATCTTCAAGTTCAATGCCTTCCGGACGACGGATTTTGGCTTCAGCGATTTTATCTTCGGCAAACCGGAAACGGTGCCTTTCCAATAAAAAAGCAGGAATTATCGATGAATTATAGTGGCCACCCGGATGACCGACCCCGCCAGCCAGAGGCGGAGAACAGCCGGGGCCATAAGCTGCGCAGGCTGATGACCTATGCGGGCTATGGTCTAGGCGGTGCCGTCTTGGCAGGTGCGGCGCTCCTTCTTATCTTCAATGGAGCGCTGTTGAACGGATATGGGAAAAGGAAGTTGGAGCATAACTATGCCGCAACCCATCCCGGGTCCACACTGCGGATAGGCAAACTGTATTACGTCGTCGGTCCCAACCGCCTGGTGGCCCGATCCGTTACCCTGAGCACGGCCAATTCAACCTATAAGGCCGGGCGGATCTCGCTGACTGGCGTCCGATGGTCGCAGTTCCTTTTGGGAAAGTCTGCTTTGGTCGATGCCATGGCCAACGCCGGCCTGGATGCTTCGAAACTTGATATGGAATTTCTCCGGTCTCGTTATGGGATACGCTGTAAAAGGCTGCAGGCTATGGCGCCTAACTCAGAGTTGACCGCCGAAGGAATTGAGCTTTCGCCTTTGGCCGGGGATGAAGAGATCTGCGCGGCCAACCCTTTTAGGACCACCCGGTACACCGTGACCGTCCCGGAATGCCGGATATCGGGGCTGGACGTCGGGGAAATCCTTCAGGGCAAATCCTACCGGGCCAGGTCGGTCATTTTTATCCGCCCCGCCTTTGACGCTTTTGCCTACCATGAAAAGCCGTCCGGGCCTTTTGTCAAGAGCCCCCTGATGGTGAACCAGGCGCTGGCCGCCATCCGGCTGCCGGTACGGGTCGACAGCCTGAGCATCACCGGCGGCTGGGTGGCCTATCGCGACCGGGTGGCATCCGGAGCCGCGCCCGGAGTGCTGACCTTCACCGAGGTCGATCTGAACGCCGAGGGCATCACCAACCGGGGCCAAGCGGATGATTCCATAGTCCTCCGGGCCCAGGGAAAAATGATGGATGCCGGACTTCTTAAAATGACGCTGGCGATCCCGGCCGCTTCAACAGACCTTTCGTTCAAGTGTTCCGGTTCGCTGGGCGCGATGGACCTGACCCGTCTGGGGCCATTCCTTAGTATTGTGGAGCACTACGACATCAGCTCCGGACGGGTAGAAAGGGCGGAGTTCGAGATCGACGTGGCCTCCGGCCGCGCCCGCGGCAGGGTCAGGGCTAACTTCAGCGACCTGACGATCGCGGTGCTTGACAAAACAACCGGTTCCCAGAAGGGGTTGGGCAACCGCATTGCCTCGTTCCTGGCCAACCAGTTCAAGATCCGGGGCACCAACTCTCCGGAGCAATCAGCTCCGATGAAGGTGGGCCGGGTGAGCTACCGGAGAAAACCAGGGGACACCTTTCTGCAGGTGGTCTGGTATGCCCTGAAAAGCGGTGTTCTGGATGTCATCCATCAGTAACGCGTGACCCGGCAATCAAGCAAAGTATTGCGGCGGCAGGGGCATCAGAGTTTCCCGTTTTAAAGAGGATTCCCAGAAAAAGCTTCATCCCAAAATATCGGGAGAAGCTTTTTTTAGTTGACTTTTACCAAACATTGGGTGTATCATTTATTAGGGAAAAAGGATTCGGTTACGATAATTCAGGATATGACCGATCCAATGGGTAGAGTCCATATTAGGGGCGGGATCTGGCAACCAACAGCGAATACTTGTAATTCTAAGGCAAAATTCAAGATATGGACAACGCGAGCTAAATTACCCAACAGGGGGATGTTCCATGAAAGGTAAGACGGAAAAACAGCTGGCCGATGATTCGGCGGCCAAGCAGGCTTTAGCACTGCTGAAGGATTCGGAGACCCGCTACCGGCGGCTGTTTGAAACAGCCCAGGACGGGATCCTGATCCTGGACGCCCTGACCGGGCGCATCACCGATGTCAATCCGTTTTTGGTGGCCATGCTGGGTTATTCCCACGGGGAGTTCCTGGGCAAGCGTCTTTGGGAGATCGGCCCTTTCAAGGATGTTCCGGAAAGCCGCCGGGCCTTTCTGGAATTGCAGAAGAAAAAATTCATCCGCTACGAAGACCTGCCTTTGGAGACCAAGGATGGAAGGGCCATCCAGGTGGAATTTGTCAGCAATGTCTATACGGTCGATCACACCAGGGTGATCCAATGCAATATCCGCGACATCACCGACCGCAAGCATCTGGAACTGCAGGCCCAGTCCATAATCCAGACCGCCATGGACGGATTTTGGATCACCGATAGGCAGGGCCGCTTTCTGAACGTCAATGACGCCTATTGTAAAATGACAGGGTACCGCCGCCGGGAACTTTTAAAAATGAACATTCAGGATGTGGACGCCGGCGAAAACAAAGAAGATACCGCCGCTCATATCCGCAAACTAATAGAGACGGCTGTCCCGCTGAATCCCCCCTCAGCCACCACTGCAGCCAGAGAGCTGCAAAAGAACGGCCGGGTCGCCGCCAAATACCGGCAGCGCCACTCGGCCAAGGGGGGGGCGCCGGACTATAAGATAAGCCATGAAAGGTTCGAGACCAAACACCGCTGCAAGAATGGCGGGATCATTGATATCGAGTTCAGCGCCAATTATACGGACATCGACGGAGGACGTTTTTTTGTTTTCCTGCGCGACATCACCAGAAGCAAACAGGCCGAAGCCGAGATCAAGCGGTCGGAGCAGAAGCTCCGCACCATCTTTGAGGCGGTCCCCTGCACCATCCTGATAATGGACGATCAGTTGACCGTAATGTCCATCAACGAGGCAGCCCAGCATACTTTTGGCCTGTCGGAAACCGCCATCGTCAACCGCCGCTGGGGGGACGTGCTGCGGTGCACCCATGCCGAGGAGACCCCCGAGGGCTGCGGGTCCCTGGAAATCTGCAAGAACTGCCAGATCAGCAACACGGTCCTAGGGGCTTTGGCGGGCCGGGCAACCCAGCGGGTCAGGACTAATTTTGAGTTCTTCATCGACGGACACATCCATAAACGGATGTTCTCCATCAGCGCCGCCCCGGTAGAATACGAGAATAGGAAAATGGCGGTGCTGACGGTGGAGGACATCACCGAAGTGTCTTATTTGCGCCAACGGCTGAGGATAGAACATTCCTTTGCGGGCATACAGGGCCGGGATGAAAAAATGGTGGAATTATTCGACACCATCAGGGAACTGGCAGAATCCAACGCCCCGGTCCTGATCCTGGGCGAGAGCGGGACCGGCAAGGAACTGGTGGCCTCGGCCCTGCACAACGAGGGCCCGCGGCGGCAAAAACGGTTTGTGCCGGTAAATTGCGGCGCCCTGCCGGACGGCCTGCTGGAAAGCGAGCTGTTCGGCCATTGCAAAGGGTCCTTCACCGGCGCCATCCGCGATAAAAAAGGCCGGTTTGAACTGGCCGACGGGGGCACCATCTTCCTGGACGAGGTGGGCGATCTGAGCCAGGCCATGCAGGTTAAATTGCTGCGGGTCATCCAGAACGGCTCCTTTGAACCGGTGGGCTCCGAAAAGACGATAAAGGTGGACGTCCGGGTCATCAGCGCCACCAACAAGGACCTGGCCCAGGAGATCAAAGCCGGGCGTTTCCGGGAGGACCTGTTTTACCGCCTCTCGGTGGTGCCGATCAAGATGCCCCCGCTGCGGGAAAGGCTTAACGATATCCCCATTTTGGCCGAGAGCTACCTTGACTGGTCGGCAAAAGAATCACAAAAGGAAAAAGCAACCCTGACCCAGGAGGCACTGGATATTCTGATGGGGTACCATTGGCCCGGCAATGTCAGGGAATTGCAGAACGTCCTGCAATTTGCCTTAATCAAATGCCGGGGCAAGGTCATCTCCCCGCAATACCTGCCGGCAAATATCTTCCCGGCCGATAAACGTTCCAAGAAACGCAGGAACCGCCAGGGAAAACTTGACTCCAAAACAGTGGAAGCGGCCCTGGAAGAAACCCAGGGCAATAAATTAAAGGCCGCCAAACTCCTGGGGGTCAGCCGGGCCACCATCCACCGGTTCCTGACCCAAAAGTGAAGGCGAGTGTCTCATTTAGCCAAAGTGTATCATTTAACGCTAATGATACAGATGATATGATTCGATGACCGATACTGGGCTCTAAAAATCAAAGATACCCCATGGAAAGGGCTTGTTTTGCCGGAATAGGCAGGACGGGCCCTTTTTTATTGGCCAGGGCCGGGAAGAGTGTCTCATTAACGCTAAGGGACATGATACACTTTAGGGTGCTGCTCAGGCGTTCATTTTATTTATTTTCAGGCAGGCATCAGGCTCCGGTTCAAGGGCATAGGATGTCACCTGCCGAGTATCTTTTGTCCCGCCGATGATGTGGCACGGAATAAGCTGCTATATAACAATGTTGGACAATTCTGCCGCAGGATCAGCTCAGGGCATTTGGGTGACCGCCAAATTGCGGCAAAAATTAGAATTATTTTGTAAACCGATAATATGAAAGGAAACTAAGATGCTGTTCATCATCGCCACTATAATGGTAGTTTTGTGGTTGCTGGGGCTGGTCACTTCCCATACCATGGGAGGTTTGGTCCACATTCTTCTGGTCATAGCCGTCATTGCCGTCCTGATAAGGATCATCCGCGGCAACAAAATACTGTAACCTACAACAACATCGAAGGGAGCACCCCCCATGAGATCGTTTCTTTATGCCGCCATCACCTTGGTCCTGTTTCTGACCGCCACCGGAGCCAGCAGCCAGGAACGCCGCTTTGGTCTGGGGATAATCATTGGCGAACCGACCGGGCTCAGCGCCAAACTGTGGACATCGAACCGCACTGCCCTGGACTTCGGCCTGGGATGGTCGCTGGGCGGGGATCGGATCTCCAAGTATGACGGCTATTATACCGGCGAGAGCCGGATCCACTTCCACATGGATCACCTGTGGCACTCATTTGATGCCATTCGCTCAAGCGAGCGGTTTCCGCTTTATTACGGGATAGGCGGGCGCATCAATACCGGGGCCGGGTACAAGAACTCGGCTGCCGTCCGCGGGGTGCTGGGCATTCTGTGGCTGCCTCGCCGGACGCCGATCGACGTGTTTCTGGAGCTGGTTCCCGCGCTGCAAGTGGTGCCGTCAACGGGCTTTGGCATAGATGCCGGTCTTGGGGTCAGGTATTTCTTTTAACCCGGGCGGAAGTTTACCGGCCAAGTTTGATTGCACCCCTTGACCGGTTCGACCCATAACCTGCTGCCTATCCTAAAGCGGCCCCAAGCCGCTTTGATCGCCGTAATATTTTAAGGAGCATTACAAATGTACAAAGTTCTTTCAATTGCCCTGCTGGCCGTAGGGATTTTGCTGATCGTTTGGGGCGTCAGGGCCGGTGATTCCTTCAGTTCTGATGTCTCAAGATTTTTTACCGGCTCACCCACCGACAAAACGGTCTGGATGCTGATAGGCGGATCGGTCGCTTCCCTGGCCGGGCTTTTCGGCCTGTTCTTCAGCCCCAAGAGGAAATAAGAACGATGGAAACTTTCGCCGGCTTTATATATTCGGCATTGGAGAAATGCGATCCGGGTCATGGTAGACCACCAAAATCGATCAACGAGGTATCAAAATGAAAGCAATATTGACCGTGGTGATCGTTCTGGTCATGCTGTTGGCCGGCAGCTCGTATTATTTTTACTTTAACGGCCGAAACGAGCTTGAGGCTGCGCGCAACACAGTCACGGATCTCACCTTCCAGGTCGATGCCCTGGAAGCGCAGAGGATGGAATTGGAGCGGGAACTCGAGGCCAAGATAGCCGTCATTTCCCTGAAAAAGGAGGAGGAGATCGCCCGGCTGAAAGGCACTTACGAAAAGCTGACCGCGGACATGAAGAATGAGATCCAGCAGGGCCAGATCAAGATCACCCAGCTGGCCGACCGTCTGTCGGTAAGCATGGTCGACAAGATATTGTTCCCATCGGGCGAAGCCGAATTAACGCCGGAGGGCATAAAGGTGCTGGAAAGGGTAGGCAACGTTCTGAAAAACACCAGCAACAAGACCATCCGGGTTGAGGGTCATACCGACAACGTGCCGATACACCCCCGCCTCCAGAAGCAATATCCCACCAATTGGGAGCTTTCCACGGCCCGGGCGGCAAATGTGGTCCGTTTCCTTCAGGAGAAGGTCGGCATCGCGCCGGAGCGGATGCAGGTCATCGGCCTGTCGGAATACCAGCCGGTGGCCAGCAATAAAACGGCCTCCGGCCGCAGCAAGAACCGTCGGATAGAAATAACCCTGCTGCCGGAGCAGGACGGCAATTGACAGGGGCTGCAATTATACGGCCGGGGGTCATGGCCGTTGAATCTCCGCAAGCACTGCTAAACAATGAATTTTATAAATAGAAGAAAGGAAAGGAAGCATATTATGCCTGATCAAAAATATCACCCAAGCGATATTTGAGCTGAAAAAATGTTTAGGCCCCAGAGCAACAAGCATCAGAGAAAGAAACTAATACAAAGAGGAGTCAGGATCATGTCTACCAAAACAGTCAGAAGGAAGGGCATAACCGCAATGTCCATTGCGCTTATGGCTCTGGTAATGTGTGTTACCAACGGCTACGGCGCCACCCCGGTGGATCTGGGAACGGCCGGCAATTTCGCCATCCTGGCAGAGTCTGGAATTTCAACCACTGCCGGCAGTTTAATTGCGGGAAACATCGGAGTAAGCCCGGCCGCCGCAGGTACGATCACCGGACCATTCGGGCTGGTGATGAGCCTCGACAGCACATATTCGACGTCATCTTTGGTGACCGAGAAAGTCTATGCCGCCAATTACAAGGAGCCAACCCCGACCGACCTGGGAGTGGCGGTCGGCAACATGGTAACCGCGTACGGAGTAGCTGCCGGACGCACCCCGGATTCCACCGAACTGCACTCTGGAATTCTCAGCGGGCAGACACTCTACCCCGGCACCTATTTTTGGAGCTCCACAGTACTGATAAACGATACCCTGACCCTGGCCGGAGACTCCAACGCCGTCTGGGTATTTCAGATAGCGCAAACCCTAACCCTGGGCAGCGGCGCCATGATCAAATTGAGCGGCGGCGCCCAACCCAAGAACATCTTCTGGCAGGTGGCCGGCCAAACCACCCTTGGTACATACTCCGATTTCAAGGGGATCATACTGGACGCCACTGCCATCGTGATCATGACCGGCGCGGCCTTTAACGGCCGGGCTTTGGCCCAGACCGCGGTGACCCTGGACGCCGTGGCTTTCACCGCCCCGGTCACAGTAGATACCACCGCCCAGGACACCCTGCCGCCGGTAGTGGCTGTGGTCGCGCCCAACGGAGGCGAGACCTGGAACACCGGCTCCAGCCACCTGATAGTTTGGAGCCAAAGCGACAACGTCGGCGTGACGGAGAGCGAGGTGAGCTACTCCACCGACAACGGGGCCAACTGGGACCTGATCTGGACCGGGCTCGACACCAGCTACAATTGGATGGTGCCCAACACCCCCAGTACATTTGCCCTGGTCAAGGTGGCTGTCCGTGACAGCGCCGGCAACAGTTCGGCGGATACCAGCGATGGCGTATTCACCATCAAAGACAGCATCCCGCCCACGGTGATCTCCACCGATCCTCCGAATTCCACCATAGACGTGTCCATCTACACCAAGATCACCGCCACCTTCAGCGAAGCCATGGACTCGCTCACAATTGACACCCTGACATTCACTTTGATGCAGGGGATGACACCGATTGCAGGTGTGGTGAATTATGCTGACAGCATAAAGACGGCGACATTCACTCCTTACAGCAATCTGGATACCAACGCCGTTTACACGGCCACGATCACGACCGGTGCCACCGATCTGGGCGGCAACGCGCTGGATAGCGCCTATGTCTGGAGCTTTACCACCGGCATGACGACCAATCGCGTTCCGGTAGATTTGGGTTTGGCCGGTAATTTCGTGATCCTGTCAAAAGCCGGAATTTCAACCACCGGAACCACCCAAATAGTGGGAGATATGGGGGTGAGTCCAATCGCCGCGACGGCTATAACCGGGTTTGGCTTAATTATGGCCGCCGATAGTGCATATTCGACCTCAGCCCTGGTGGACGGTAAGATATATGCCGCCGATTACAAGGTGCCAACTCCGACTTACGTGGGTACGGCCGTCAGCAACATGGAAACCGCGTTCACCGACGCCGCCGGACGGACATTGCCGGACTTTACCGAACTGCATGCCGGGAACCTTACCGGAAAGACCCTGGTCCGCGGCCTGTATAAGTGGAGCACCGGGGTCCTGATAAACGCCCCGGGCGTCACTTTAACCGGCGACTCCAATGATGTCTGGATATTCCAGATAGATGGAACCCTGATCGTGGGCAGCGGAGCCATTGTTTACTTAAGCGGCGGCGCTCTGGCCAAGAACATCTTCTGGCAGGTGGCCGATCAGACCACCCTGGGATCAACCACTCAATTCAAGGGTAACATATTGGACTATACAGCGATCGTGATGCAGGACGGAGGAACTTTGGACGGCCGGGCGCTGGCCCAGACCGAGGTAACATTGATAGGCAATACCCTTACCATACCCACCGGCGTAGAACAGCCGATAGAAGGTCTCCTGACCTACGGCAAGCTACAATTGATGCCCTGCTGGCCCAACCCCAGCTCGGGCCTGGCAACCATCAGCTATGCCCTTCCCCGGTCCGGCAATATCTCGCTTAATATTTACGACATCCGCGGCCGGCTGGTAAACACCCTGGCCCAGGGACAAAAACCGGCCGGGTCTTATAACATCACCTGGAGGGGCAACGACCGCCAGGGAAGAAGGGTTTCGTCCGGGGTATACATTTACCGGCTTAACTATGAAGGGACCAGCCTCACCAAGCGGTTAGTGCTGGTAAGGTAAACAGCGGCAACCGGCACCAAAACAATAAATGCAACAGCGCCTGCGGGGGCAAAGAATCCCCGCAGGCTAAAAACAACAACCTAAAAAAGGAAAGAACCAAATGAAACGCCTAATCGCATTAGTCGCGCTGATAGCGCTGGCGGCCGGGATGGCCTCGGCCTCGCCAACCATCTGGGGCAGCAGCGGGATGTTTCGGACCATCAGCGCCCAGAACGCCGGCCCGATGAACTTCGGGATCGGAGCCTATCTGTACGCCTGGAAATGGGAAGACGACTCCACCGCCACCAGCCTTAAAAACGGGGCCATGGACATGGCCATCAGGCCCTCCGGCTACTTCAGCATCAACGACATGTTCGAGCTGTCAGCGGGCACCAACTACCTGATGCCTTCCAGCTACGTTGAGATAGGCGGGACCAAGTACACCTATAACCCCAGCGGCTTGGGCAACACCCGGGTGGGCTTGAAAATGTCGATACCGGCCGGCGACAAGATGTGGCTGGCCGCCTATTTCGGCTATGACATCTCCACCGTGGCCGACACCTTCAAGACCGCACCGTCGGGCCGCGTTTACAATGGCGGCATCGACGCCCGGATGCTGGCCGACCGGCATTTCGGCCAAGACGGCCGCGGCTGCATCACCTTCAACGCCGGCATGTATTATAAGCTGGACAAGATGCATGCCTCGGCCACCGACAGCACCGAGGTCAACATCTATCCGAACATGTCGCTGCCGTTCGGCATCGGTTTAAGCTACGACATGGGATACCTGACCCCCTATGTAGGGTTCAGCGCCGAATACATGATGGACACCACCAAGTATCCCAAGCCCGGCAGCACCACCGGCGAGCTGATCGAATACGACGAATTGAACAACCCCACCTGGGCGATCTTCGGCCTGAGGTACTATGTCGCAGGCTTTAACATCACGGGGGGCGGCGAATACAACCTGCGGACCGACGTCCGTGAGGCTTTGCCCTTCTTCCGCGGCGGCGAGCACTGGCATGCCATCCTGGGCCTGCACTATGCGCCCAAGGCGGAAATAGGTCCGAAAATCCCGGCCACCGGTATAATAACCGGCAAGGTGACTGATAAGGCGACCGGCAAAGGGATCCTGGCCATCGTATCGGCCGGAGGAATCGCCGCCAATAGCAACCCGGCCGGCGAATACCGGCTGGAAGGGGTCGCCATCGGGAAAGCCCCGGTGGAGATCAGGGCCGAGGCCAAGCTGTACCTGCCCGGTAGCGCCGCGGTCCAGCTGACCAAAAAGAACCGGAAAATTCCGGCCATCCAGGACTTCGCCCTGGCCCTGGCGCCCATACCGCCCAGCGAGGTCTCCGGCAACGTCATGGACTACAAGACCGGCAGTCCGGTGGTTGCCACTCTGTCCTTCAAGGATTCCACCGGCAAGTACCAGACCACCAAGACCGACTTCAAGGGCGCCTTCAACATCATGTTGAACCAGGGCGAGTACCACGTCCAGGCCGGAGCCGACGGGTATTACCCCAAGAGCCTCACCCTGTACCCCGTGGGCGGCGCGCCGCTTGCGAAGCAGACCATATACCTGGTCAAGATCGGCGAGAAGTATAACTTCACCGACATCAACTTCACCGTTGGAAATGCCCAGCTCGGCCCCAATTCCGCGCAGCTTCTGGAATCCATAGCCAAGTTGCTGAGGGATAACCCGGAAGTAAGGGTGGAGATCGGCGGGCACACCTCCAGCCCTGGCACCAAAGCCTATAACCAGAAGCTATCCGAAGCCCGGGCCAACGTGGTTCGCAACGCCCTGATAGCCGACTATGGCATCAGCGCAGACCGGTTGACTCATATTGGCTACGGCGAGGACTACCCGGTTGCCACCAACAGCACCAAGGCCGGCCGGGCCCTTAACCGCAGGATGGAAGTCACGGTAATAAAGTAGCCACGGATCAACAGTCAAAAGCAACTTTTAACAAGGTCCCGCCCCCCCAAAAGGGGGCGGGACAAGGGACAGCTTTTAGGCCACAACGTCCAAGCGCTGTGCCCCAAAGAAAGAGGCAGAGTTATGTCAACAAAACCAGTCAGACGGCAGGCCATGACCGTAATAACCATGGCGGTTATTGCGATGATACTGGGCATTACCAATGGATACGGCGCCACGCCGGTGGATCTGGGAAAGGCCGGTAATTTTGTGATCCTGGCCAAGACCGGAATATCGACCACCGCCGGCACCCAAATTATGGGAGATATTGGAGTGAGTCCAGCTGCCGCCGGCGCCATAACCGGACCATTTGAATTAACCATGGATACCTCGGGCAAATTTTCCACCTCACCATTGGTGGACGGGAAAGTTTATGCTTCCGATTATGCGGTTCCTACCCCGGCATACCTGGACTCGGCGGTCCTTGACATGCAGGCCGCCTATACCACCACCGCCGGATTGACTCCGGATTCCACCGAACTTCACGCCGGTGACCTCAGCGGGCAGACCATTTACCCCGGGACATATTACTGGAGCTCCGCGGTCCTGATAAACGGCGGCGTCACCTTGTCGGGCGGTGCGGATGACGTCTGGATCTTCCAGATAGCACAAACTCTGGGAGTGGGCAACGGCGCCATTGTTACCTTAGGCGGCGCCGCCCAGGCCAAAAACATCTTCTGGCAGGTGGCCGGCCAGACCACCCTGGGAACGTCCTCCGATTTCAAGGGAACCATATTGGACATGACGGCGATCGTGATCCAGACCGGCGCAACAGTGAATGGCAGCGCCCTGGCCCAGACCGCGGTGACATTGGACGCCGTGGCCATTACCACAGGGGTAGAACAGCCGACGGGAGGCGAATTGGCCATCAATAAACTGCAACTGATGCCCTGCCGGCCCAACCCGGTTTCGGGGTCGGCGATCATCAGCTACGTTCTCCCCCGGGCCGGCAATGTCTCGCTTAATGTTTACGATATCTGCGGCCGGAAGGTAAACACCCTGGTGCAGGGTCAAAAGCAGAGCGGGGCTTATAACATCATCTGGAGAGGCAGCGACAGCCAGGGAAGAAGGCTGTCCTCCGGTATTTATTTTTACCAGTTGAATTATGAAGGGACCAGTCTTACCCGGCGGCTGGTGCTGTTGAGATAAGAACCTCAGCTGGCGAGAGAGTTACGGCAGCAATATAAGTGTCCGAAATAACCCACACCCTACCGGTGGATCGCTTATATACCAAAGGAAATTATCAAACAAAGTCCCGCCGCTTTAATAAGCGGCGGGGCAAGGCACAGCACTCCGCCCGCCGAGCGCATACTGCGTCCCAATCAGAAAGAAGTGTAAAACCATGTCAACAAAGACCGGAAGACGGCCGATCATAGCCGCAATAACCATGGCCCTGGCGGCCCTGGCAATGGGCATTACCAATGGCTACAGTCAGCCGGTAGACCTGGGAACGGCCGGCAATTTTGCCATACTGGCAAAATCCGGCATATCAGCCACCGGAACCACCATTATCAATGGTTCCATCGGAGTGAGTCCGATAGCAGCCAGTGCCATAACCGGATTCGACCTGACCATGAATGCCGACAGCACCTATTCGACATCATCCCTGGTGACCGGGAATGTCTATGCCGCCAATTATAAGGAACCCACTCCGACCGAGTTGACCGCGGCCGTCAGTGCCATGGAAGCCGCATACACCAATGCCGCCGGCCGGACACCGCCGGATCAGGTCGGATTAGGCGCCGGGAATATCAGCGGGATGACGCTGGTTCCCGGTATTTATAAATGGGCTACCGGGGTTATCATAAACGACAGTCTGATTCTTGAGGGAGGCGCAGAAGATGTCTGGATATTCCAGATAGGCACAACTCTCAACGTCGGCAGCTATGCCGTCGTTCATTTGAGAGGCAGCGCCCAACCGCACAATATTTTCTGGCAGGTGGCCGGCCAGACCACCCTGGGAACTTACTCTCAATTCAAAGGAACGATACTTGATGCCACGGCCATAGTGGTAATGACCGGAGCAACTTTAAGCGGCAGGGCCCTGGCCCAGACCGCGGTAACATTGGACGCAGTTACCATGCCCTTGGCAATAGAGCTGTCGGAATTTGCCTGCCAGAGCGTAAGCAAGGGAATAACTTTAACCTGGAGGACCGCCAGTGAGATCAACAATAACGAATGGCTGATAGAGCGCTCATTTGGCCAGGCCGAAGATTTTCTTAAGCTGGCTTCTGTCTCGGCCGAAGGATCCCCCTTCGGCTGCCAATACAGTTACACCGATACTTTGGTGCTTCCCAATTCCACCTACTACTATCGTCTGGGGGATAAGGATCTAAGCGGCCAGATAACCTGGCACGGTCCGGTGATGGCGGTTAGCGGCGGTCTGGCCCTCAATAAACTGCAGCTGATGCCCTGCCGGCCCAACCCGGTTTCGGGGTCGGCGATCATCAGCTACGTCCTCCCCCGGGCCGGCAATGTCTCGCTTAATGTTTACGATATCTGCGGCCGGAAGGTAAACACCCTGGTGCAGGGTCAAAAACAGAGCGGGGTTTATAACATCATCTGGAGAGGCAGCGACAGCCAGGGAAGAAGGCTGTCCTCCGGTGTTTATTTTTACCAGTTGAATTATGAAGGGACCAGTCTTACCCGGCGGCTGGTGCTGCTGAGGTAGCTTATTAAATAGACACAACCAGGAATGACGATACGTCCGGTTAATGGTAATGTGCCATTATGTACCAGAGACGACAATCACGGATCTCTCCTGTGACAGAAATTCTGGAGGTCCGGTTATAAGCTGACAACCGGCTTAGATAGGATTAAATATGGGTAAAGTTAAAATCAATGAGCATTTGGATGTGGTGCTTGACCTGGTCGAGCACATGGTCCAAGTGGCCGATCAAGGCATGGTGAACGATACGGACGATAACGGGTTTTACTTGCTTTATGGCATTATCTACGACAACGCGTATATCATCAGGAAGGCGGCCGAAAAGGAATATAAGGCCCGCAATTTGGAAATACCGACCAGACACATCAAGCCCGCCAAAGTAACGGCTGACCAAGAGGAACAATCTCCAGTGGTATAAAAAATACTCAATGAATTATACCTCGGGAAATAATCAGATATAAAAAAGGCCCGCCAACTGCTCATAAAGAGCGAAACCAGGCGCAGCCGTCCGCCCACCGGGCTGAAACTGCGCCCCAAATAGGAGATAGAACCATGTCAACAAAAAAAGGCACCCGGCAGGTCATAACCGTAATAATGCTCAGTCTTATTGCGATGGCCGTGGGTGTGGCGACCAACGGCTGCGGGCAGAGGATCACCAGCCCCGTTGCCGTAACGGCCGACACCACACGGCCGGCGGTGAATTCCACCAACCCGGCCAACCTTGCCACCGGCGTGTTGCTCAACCGTCAGATCACGGCCGCCTTTAGCGAGGCCCTGGATCCGGCCACCGTCACCGCCGCCACCTTTACTTTAAAACAGGGGGCAACCGCCATTTCGGGAGCGGTGTCCTATGCTGCCGCAGGCGCCACGGCCACCTTTGATCCAACCAGCAACCTGACAGCCAGCACCGTTTATACGGCCACGCTGACCACCGGGGTCAAGGATCCGGACGGCAACACGCTGGCCAGTAACTATGTCTGGACGTTTACCACCGGCACAACCACCGACATCACTCCGCCAACCATCAGCTCCACCGTCCCGGCCAATGCAGATACTGGTGTGGCGCTGGGCGGGAACATCGCCGTCACCTTCAGCGAAGCGATGAACCCGGCCACCATCACCTCCGCCACCTTTACCTTAAAACAGGGGACCACGGTCATTTCCGGCGCGGTGACCTCCCTGGGCGCGACCGCCACCTTCAACCCGGCAGCCAATCTGGCGGCCAGCACCCTCTATACCGCCACCATCACCACCGGGGTCACCGATCTGGCCGGCAATGCAATGGCCAGCACCTATGTCTGGACATTTACCACGGGCACAACGGCGGACACCACCAGGCCCACAGTGGTCTCCACCATCCCGGCCAATTCCGCCACCGGTGTTGCGGTCAATGCCAACATTTACGTCACCTTCAGCGAAGCAATGAATCCGTTGACCATCACCGCTTCCACCATTACTTTAAAACAGGGAACCACGGTGGTCTCCGGCGCGGTGACGTCTCCCAGCACCACCACCGCCGCCCTTAATCCCGGCAGCGACCTGGCCAACAACACCACCTATACGGTCACGGTCACCACCGGGGTCAAGGATCTGGCCGGCAATGCAATGGCTGTTGCCAAAGTATGGAGCTTCACCACCATCGCTGCGGGCACGGCCGGACCGCCGCCGGTTGACCTGGGCACCGCCGGCAATTTCGTGCTGCTGTCAAAAACCGGGATTTCGACCACCGGGTCCGCCTCGGTGGTGGGTAACATGGGCGTAAGCCCGGCCGCCGCCAGCTATATCACCGGATTCGGGCTGATCATGGATGTCTCTAACACATTCTCAACCTCATCCCTGGTGACCGGAAGAGTCTACGCCTCCGACTACTACCCGCCCACTCCCGCCAATTTGACCACAGCCATCAGCGACCTGGAAACCGCTTACACCGATGCCGCCGGCCGGACCAACCCCACTGCCACCGAACTGGGAGCCGGTAATATCACTTCGCTGACACTGGTTCCGGGCCTTTACAAGTGGAGCACCGGCGTTCTGGTAAATGCTCCCGGGGTCACGCTCAGCGGCGGGGTGAATGATGTCTGGATCTTCCAGATAGCCCAGGATCTCACCATCGGCAGCGGCGCCATCATTACCCTGAGCGGAGGTGCCCAGGCCAAGAACATCTTCTGGCAGGTGGCCGGCCAAGTGACCCTGGGAACGACCGCCAACCTCAAGGGGATCATGCTGTGCCAGACACTGATGAGCATGGAAACCGGTTCAATATTCACCGGACGGGCGCTGGTGCAGTCAGCGGTGACCCTGGATGCCGCGACCGTTACCGCTCCGTAGGGCAACGGGCAAATGACCTCCCGGTATCTCTGAAATACTGGGAGGTATCCCAAAAAGGGAAAACAACGAGCGGCCGGGTCATCAAAGGCTCGGCCCTTGTAACATAACAAGGAGGTAACGACAAATGGGTATTGAATGGTACCGTGACTTGAGCATAACCGTCCTGGGATTTGTAGCTGCGGCGGTGCTCATTTTTGCTTCGGTAATGTTTTACCAGCTGCGTTGCGAAACCAAGTCAGCGCTGCAGTCGGTCAAGGAGGCATCCGAGAGCGTCAGTGACACCGTGGCCATGGTGCAGGAAGGCCTTCGGCCGCTGCTTCCGGTATTGGCATTGATCCAGGGCCTGCTGGGGGGAGTCAAGAATATCGGCAGAATATTCAAAAAATAGAAAAGATAAAGGATCCAAAACCATGAAACGCAAAGGTTCAAATAACAGGCATCGGCCATACAGCCGTTTAAGTCATGCCCCGGGGAAAAACACAAAACTCAGCACGGCAGACATGATACAGTTGGCATATCAACGCCTGTGGCGAAGGATGGTCGCAGCTTAAACCGCAATAAAACAAACGGATAAACATCAATTTAAGGAACATGAAAAATGAATACGACAAAAGCCCAACCGGCCATAACCGCTCCCGTCTCCGCCGGGGCGCCCGCAGACCTGGAAAACCAGACTAGGATAAAGGCCCATCAAATGTTCGAACAGAGGGGGCGGCAGCCCGGTCATGACCTGGAAGATTGGTTGGCAGCCGAAAAGGACCTGGCGGGGAAGCCGGCCGATGATGTAAAGGGCTTAAAACCCATTTGACAATACGATGGTTATGAATGTCGGATCGTCAAAGAACAGAACAGGATTGTCGTACAAACCAAACGGATTCGATTAATTTCAGGGAGGTGCCAAATGAACAAGCTAAAAATCAAGGGTAACTGGAATGAGGTGGCTGGCAAGCTCAAACAACAGTATGCCAACCTCACGGATGATGACGTCCTCTTTATAGAGGGCAAGGAGGAGGAATTTTTGGGCCGGCTGCAGAAAAAACTCGGAAAAACCAAGGAAGAAATACGCCAGTTGCTGATGAAGATATAACGGAACTGTTTTAAGGGTGGTCGCCGTTCTACCTGCGGAGAAAGGATCGGGGTATGATATGGACCATTTTTACCATCCTGCTGGTCTTGTGGCTTTTCGCCTGGCTGATGGGCAGTTTTCTGGGAGGGGCGGTTCAAGTTTTGCTGGTGATTTCCATTGTGGTGATCCTGGCCAGCCTGATCGCGGGCCATAAACGGCGAAGTGCATAAGGTAACTTTAATAAAGGAGAGAACAATTATGAACAGGGATCATGTTTCCGGTTTTGGCCTCGGCCTGCTGACCGGGGCGGTCATTGGCGGAGTAATGGCCTTGCTCTATGCCCCGAAATCGGGCAAAGTGACCAGACAGCTGCTCAAGGATGCGGTCGATGAGGTGACGGACACGGTCAAGGAAACTGCCGGTAGTGTGGTGGACACGGTCAAGGAGGCAACCTCCGAAGCCAGCCGCAAGGGGCGCGCAGCCGTCCGGGCCATAAAGCGTTAAAACCGCAAACACCATGAACCTTCTGCCTGACTATATTGTTGGCTTCATAAAATAAGTGCTGAATAGTAATGCTGGGAAAAACCTAAAGAGTTATTGGTTAATAAATGAATAGTCTTATGAAGCGAACGGCCAAGGCTCCAGCGCTTTTGATGTTGGCCAGTTTTACAATCGTGGTGGCGGGAATGAAGGCGGCCAGTTCGTTGTTGGTGCCCCTTTTCCTGGCGCTGTTCATCGCCGTCATTTGCACGCCGCCGTTGTACTGGATCCGCCGCAAGGGGGTGCCGAAGGTTTTGGCCTTGGCCATCATTCTGGCGGTGATACTGATCGGCGGGGCATTCTTTGTATTGCTGATAGGTCCCTCGCTTAATCAATTTATGAGCAATCTTCCAGGCTACCTGGAACGATTGTCCGCTAACAGTGCCGCATTTTCAAGCTGGCTGCAGGACAAAGGCGTCAAAATACCCCAGGATGGAGCAGCCGGCGCTTTAAACCCGGGATGGGTAATGAGCCTGGCCGGGGAGGTGTTTTCAACCCTGAGCCGCATTATCGCCAATGCGATATTGATCCTGCTGACGGTGGTGTTCATTCTGCTGGAAGTATCGGAATTGCCCCAAAAAATGAGGGCGGTTTACAAGAATCCCGAAACGTCTTTGTCAGTCATTGCAAAATTCATCAAGAGCGCCAAGCGCTATCTGGTCATTCAAACCCTGATCAGCGCCGCCGGAGGCCTGCTGATCTGTCTTTGGCTTTTGATCCTCGGTGTCCCGTATCCGCTGCTCTGGGGAACGCTGGCATTTATCCTGAACTTTGTGCCCAATATCGGATCCATCTTCGCGGCCATACCGGTCATCCTTCTGGCGCTGGTCCAGTTGGGTCTAGGTTCTGCCCTGCTGACAGCCCTGGGCTTTATGGTGGTCTACATGCTTCTGGGCAACTTCCTGCAGCCTAAACTGCTGGGCAAAGGCCTGAGCCTATCAACTCTGGTGGTCTTCCTTTCGATGGTATTCTGGGGATGGATCCTGGGACCGGTGGGCATGCTGCTCTCGGTGCCCATGACCAGCCTGGTCAAGATCTTTCTGGAAAGCCACGAAGAAACCCGGGGATTGGCCGTCATGCTGGGTTCCGGCACCGGGATAGAACAGATATGAAGACGGAGATGGATTATAGGCCGATAACCGGAGGAGGTGGCAATTGAACTTTGTTAAAACTCAGATAAGAAAACACTGGCAGCTGATAGTATTCATACTGGGGCTGATCTTCGCTATCCTGTTGATCTGGGGGTTGCGAAGCGTCCTGCTGCCATTTATGGTAGGCGGCCTTGTGGCCTACCTGATCTTGCCGGTCATCCGGTGGGTGGAGAAACGTCTCCCCGGCGCTGGCCGGAAACCGAAGTTGCAGCAATTTAAAAGAATTTCTCTCATAACGGTGGCATATACCCTATCCCTGGCCTTCATCGGTCTGGTAATATTCTATATCATCACCATCGGAGGGAAAGCCCTGGGGGCCCTGACCCAGGACGCTTCCCAGACCATCCCCAACGGATTGAATACGATAAAACAATGGCTTAAATCCATCCCCATGCTGTCAGATCCGCTGATCCAGGAGACCATTGACGTTTATATGGTTAAAGCCGGAGCCGCGCTGCCTGATCTGTTGAAGGATTTCCTGACCCGGGGGCTTAAAGTGTTCCAGACCTCACTGGGGATGATCATGGGGTTTGCCAGTCTGCCCATATTCGTGTTCTTCATCCTTAAAGACTGGAGCAGCCTGCGCAACAAGTTTTATGAGGGGTTGCCGGGTTGGGCGCGGATCCACACCAAAAACATAATCGTCATTCTCAACAAGGTGGTGGGGCGCTATATCATCGGACAGTTGTTGCTGGGGCTGGCGGTGGGCCTTTGTGCCTATGCGTTGCTGAGCATTTTGAGAATAGATTATGCCCTGCCGCTGGCCGTCTTTGCAGGGCTTACCGAAATGGTGCCCCAGATCGGTCCCTGGCTGGGCGGCGGCCTGGGCATTCTGGTGACGCTGGCCACGGCTCCGGAAAAGCTGTTCTGGGTGGCTTTGGGATATTTGACGATCCAATTGTTCGAGAACAACCTGCTGGTGCCCAGGATCCAGGGCCGGCAAATGGAGATCCATCCGGCGTTGATATTGGTGCTATGTGTTCTGGGAGCACATTTCGGCGGAATCCTGGGGATCATCATGATCCTGCCGCTGACCATGTCGGTCATAAAGATATACCAATACTTGAGGGACAGCACGCTCGAAGGGAGTATCAGTTAGGATCCATAAAACCCGGTATGGTCAGCAAATATACCATGGGGCTTTCACGGGCACTAATTAGGGTGATGGACGGAAGGAAAATGGAACCACAGGATGGCAAATCAAATAAAAAAATTATACGTCAGGCTGCTGAAAACAAAAGACAGTCTTCTGAAAATCCCTGCATTTCATTTGATATACCTGACCGCAAGGGGATTAGACGATCATGATACCACCCAAAGAGCCGCCGGCGTGGCTTATTATGCAATTTTATCCACCTTTCCGTTGCTGCTGGGGCTGATTGCTGTTTTTGGTTATTTCCTGCCTTCACTGAATCTGCAAGAGGAATTGTTGATATTTGTCGGCAAAAATCTGCCCGGAGCCACCGACTTCTTGAAACAGAACATTGTAAGTGTTGTAAAGTTACGGGGTCCGGTGGGAGTGTTGAGCATCGTTCTCCTTTTTTGGAGCGCCAGCGGGATGTTCGGCGCAATAGCCCAGGCGATCAACCGGGCCTGGGACAACCGACGCGGCCGTCGATTCTATATTGGGAAAGCCCACGAAGTGGGCATGGCATTAGGCACGGGCATCCTGTTTCTTTCCTCGCTGGGAGCCAGCACGCTCATTTCAATATCGGGGGAAATATTTGACCTGCCGCCAACATTTATCGTATTAGTGGAGGTGGGCAGCAGGCTGGCTGCGTTCCTGCTGTTATTGGCTGTATTCTTGCTGCTCTATAAGTTCATTCCAAATGTCAAGACGCATTGGCGCTATGTATGGCCGGGAGCATTGTTAGCCGCTATCCTCTTCGAGATTGCCAGAACATTATTTATCCTTTACCTGGAAAAATACGCCAATTACCAGTTGATCTACGGCTCCATCGCCTCAATTATTATCCTGCTGGTCTGGATATACTACTCGGCCTTTATAATGATCCTGGGGGCAGAATTCACTTTCCAATACAGCCGTCTGCGCAATTCGGCGGCAACGGAGAGCGCAGACGGGAAATAAAGCAAGGACACGATAAATTGCACAGGGGGAACATTATGTGAAAACCAATCATTAAACCAAGATCATGGCGGTCATTACGGGAACCGGATAGCTTTTCACCGGAATCATTGGTCCCACCCAGACTCAGCAGAGACAAACCAGAAGGGGCAAGCCCTTTAAACAGAAGCATAACTTAAACCAAACAATAAACAACAGTTAAAAGAGTTAGTATGAAAATAAAAACGAACATTGTCATGGCCCTGGCGCTCAGTGCCTCCCTCGCAGTGATGTCGGGGTGCGGACTCAGCAACGCGCTGAAAGGCGGGGGTATAGGAGCCGGGGTCGGAGGAGTCGCCGGCGGGATTATCGGAAACCAATACGGAAATACGGCCCTGGGGGCCATCATCGGAGCGGCAGTCGGAGGCACGGCCGGTGCTTTGATCGGCAATGAGATGGACAAAAGGGCCGAGGAGATGAAGCGGGACATGCAGGGAGCAACGATTGAGCGCGTCGGGGAAGGGATCAAGATCACCTTTGATTCGGGCCTTCTTTTCGATGTGGATGAATCGTATTTGCGCTCCCAGGCGAAAACGAACATCGAGAGTTTGGCGAAGATCCTTAATAAATATTCGGACACCAACATTCTCATTGAAGGAGACACCGACAACACCGGAAGTGAAGAATATAACCTGAAATTGTCCGAACGCCGGGCTCAGGCGGTTGCCAACCATCTTATGGGTCAGGCTGTTCCCGGCTCCAGGATATCTACGGTAGGAATGGGTGAGTCTAATCCCATCGCGTCGAATGATACGGAATATGGCCGTCAACAGAACCGGCGGGTGGAAGTCGCCATATTTGCCAATGACAAATTAAAGAACGCCGCAGAGAACGGAACCCTTAACTAGCTCGTCCCCGAGCTAAAACCATTAAATAATCAAGGAGAAACTGCCATGAAGACAAGAACCATACTCGGAACAATCGCCGCCCTTTTGGTCCTGGGGCAAACAGGTTATGCAGCGGCAAATGACGGCATTCTCAAGTATTTTAACAACACCGCCTGCAACGTGAAAGCAACCGGCGATCCGGTGCAAAAGCGCGAAATACTGAACAATTCACTGCAAAACATGACCATGGTGTTGGACCGGGTCCAAAGCTTGCCCCTGGTTTCAAAAGATGACCGGGCCGGCATCAATCAGCTCAAAACAACCCTGCAGGAGAAACAAAACGAGCTGGCGGGCACCAATGGCTATGATCGGGTGGGGGATGCCCAACTGGACGACTTCTCCGATTATGTGGTTCAGGATATGGAGCAAGCCCCCGAAACGATAACCATCAGCGTGGTCACGCTGCTCTTGATCGTTCTCATTTTGGTCCTGCTCTTTTAGTGGGTCCGGCATCGAGCTGATATTCACAAGGATAGTCATGCAAAATTCATCCAACCTGACCTTTACGAGCACCACGCGGCCATTCCAGATGCTGTTCAAGTGCGCCGGCTGCGTGGTGCTCGGATGGTTCCTTGTTTCGTGCAGTTCCATTCCCTCCGCCCGGCGGGAGATAACGATGTCAGATGAGACCCCCCAGCCAATAAGATACTCGATGATCTTCATTATCCACGGCGACGGGGACTACCTGTATCACGATGCCGGCGGCCAGGCCCACCTGGCCGATAAGGCGGCCCTGGCCGGGGCAATAGGGGTGGCGGAACAGAACAGGCGGGCGGAGGTGTTTATCTTTCATCAAAAACCCAGGCGGCATGCCTGGCTCTTTTTCCCCCGCCCTGACGGCACCTGCTACCACTACCGGGGGGGACGGCTTCTGGCCAAGGAATCGTATTGGCGGGACCGGGGAAAGACCCGCTTCCAGCCGGAAGTAGAGCTATATAGCCGATACCATCAGGGGGCATCTCCTCCGGAAGCAAGGTTGTTGCTATACTTCGGCCACCAGATACCGGAATTCGGGGGGGCCGGATATGATGCCTCCTCCCCGGGCCGGGTGTTCACCATAGACGATTTTGCCGGGGGATTGAAGCAGATCAAGAGCGATTCAGTTAAATTCGATCTGATCGTCCTGTCCACTTGCTACAACGGCACCCCGTACACCGTTGCCGTGCTGGCACCATATGCCCGTTACATCATCGCTTCTCCCGGAAATCTGCACCGCTCCTATTTTGACCTGCGTCCGCTGGAAAATTTGGACCGGGAATTGCAAGACGGAGACATGGCGGCTTTGGCCAAAAACTTCGCCCGGCAGGCGTTTGACAAGCTGGCAGATGACATCCAGACAGCGGTCACGGTTGCGGTTTACGATGTGAACCGTGTCCGGGAATACCTGGACACGGTCGGAAGCGCCTATGAACAAACCTTGACCGTTTTGAATGGAAAGAAACCGGGACCAGTTGAACACTTGGACTGCGCCGAAGATCCCGCCTATGCCAGACCCGGAATGAGCGAGGGGGTGGATATATTCTACCGCCCGCCGCGCTTTGGTCGTTTGAAAAACAAACAGAGCCATTCCGGGTGGGGATGTTGGAGCCTGCCCAGGCAATCTCCGTAGCCTGCCCCGGCCGCAAGTCCACTGGCGCACAAGTTGTTTGACCGTCAGCATCACCCGATGAAAACCCGGTGGCATTCTGCCAAGGGAAACATTACGCAATAAAGACGGCCGCTGGCTGCCATAGCTAAAGGGGGAAAGGGTGAAAGCCAAACTGATTTTCAATCCGGCTTCCGGCAATCCAAAGCAATCCGCAGCGCAACTGGTGGAATTGCTGTGTCTTTTGCAGAAACAGCAGATCCAGGCGGAAGTGGTTGTGGTACAGCCGAAACAGGATTTACGGTTGTTGGCCCGCCGCGCTGTCCGGGCCGGGGTAAAAATGGTGATCGTTTCCGGCGGCGACGGCACGATTGAAAATATAGCGCTGGGACTGGTCGGCAGCCGGACCACTCTGGGTATCATCCCGACCGGCACCCGCAACAATCTGGCCCGCAGCCTCGGCATCCCGGTCGATGACATTGCCGCCGCCGCCGCGCTGCTACGGAAAGGGCGTCAGATCAAGGTCGACGTGGGCCAGGTGCGCCATCGTCAAAAAGACCGCCCATTTCTGGAAGCGGCCGCCATCGGCCTGTCCTCGGCCTTATATTCGGCTTCCGACGACATCCAGCACGGCGAACTAGGCAAGATCGCCGGGTTCATCTCGACCCTGGTAAAGGCGCAACCGTCGGAGATCCGATTGCAGGTTGGCAGCAGTCGAAAATATGTTGTTGCCCAGGCGCACGTAGTGATCGTCGCCAACATGCCGTATATGGGGGCAAATTACCAGGTCGCCCCGGACGTGATATTCGACGACCACTATCTGGATGTGTTCGTCTATTCCGATCTGAGCAAACGCGACTTGATCGGCCAAATGATGCAGCCGTCCAACGCCGCGCCCGACACCCGGATCCAGCGCTTCCGGGCAAAAAAGATAACGATCAGGACCAAACCGGCCATGCCGGTCATGGCGGACGGCGTTCTGCTGGGGGATGGTTCAGTTACCATAATGCTGCATCCCCAGCGTCTGGTGGTGATGGCGGGGCCCAAGGCATTGTGGCGACGCCGCCGGTCCCGGCAGCGATTGGCCAGGGAACAACGTGAAAAAGCAGCCGATGATCGCCAGGGGATGTCCCATGGCCAGTGACCGCAAAGAGGTGCTATTGCCGCCAGAGTCGAACGCTGCCCGTCTTTGGTCCGCCTGGCGGAGGGTGATACTGCTGACAGGTCTGGCGGCTGGCCTGATCCTGTTCTTCCTCTGGCTGCCGAATGGGGCCCGGGCGGCAATGTTCACGGCGCTGCGCGCCAACCGGGCGATGGTCACCATGCTGGTTGTTTTCTCGCTGATCTCCGTATCCCTGTTGTGGTCCTCCGGGCATAATCTGGATACCAGAATATTCCTGCTTTTTAACCTCAGGGGCTGCCATCCAAAGTGGCTGGATCGGGTCATGTGGCTGGCGACCCAGACTGGCAATATGATGACAGCAGTTATCCTGGCTGTTATATTCTTCGTAATTAAGTACCGCCGCCTGACGGTGGAGATCATTCTGGGCACGCTTACCCTGTGGCTGCTGGTGGAGGTCATCAAGGCGCTGACGGACCGGGCCCGCCCGTTCATGGACCACGTGAAGGCCAGGGTCATCGGCTGGCGGGAACGGGGCCGGTCCTTTCCCAGCGGACATACCGCCCAGACATTTTTTCTGGCGATGTTGATCAGCCACTGGTTCCACCCGGGAATTTGGGGAACTGCAGCCCTGTACGCCGTCTCCGGGCTGGTCGGGTTCACCCGGGTGTATGTGGGAGCCCACTATCCGCGCGATGTCCTCGGCGGCGCGGTGCTGGGTTCGGTCTGGGGGATACTGGTCAGGTTGGTGGATCCTTATTGGTTCGGCAGGTTCTGAACGCCGCCCAGGCGGCCAACATGAAAGGAGGCATTCCATGGCGACAAAAATCAAGGTCATAACGGCCAGGGATTTTCTTGAGATAACCACCGATGGCATCATAAACATCGCCACCAGCAGGCAACTGCTGATAGATATAGCCAAGGCGGAGCAATCACCGGCAGATTATGAGCTGCTGGTTGATTTTCGTGGCACTCAAAACAATTTGTCAATAATGGATGTGTATCAACTGGCGGCGGAGCTTTACCAGCACGGAGATGCCTTTCACAGGAAAGTGGCGCTTTTGGTTATGCCGGGACTCAACTTTGATCACGCCAGTTTCTTTGAGACCTGTGCTCACAACCGGGGATATGCCGTGAATGCTTTTACGGACTATGAGACTGCTTTGCGATGGATTCTCGCCGAGAAAGATCAACCAGACGACGATATTCCTTCCTGCCAGACGAAGGCCGGCGACGGCGAATAGTTGGTCCTGATCCGCAACGCACGGCATAGGGCCTGAATCACAAAGTATATTCGACCACAATGTTCATAAGCCATCAAGCCAAGTAAATAATAATGCAGCTGCCGTTGCGCATGCCTCGGCCAAGGCATTGCCAATACAAGGAGACAGAAAATGTTCGAAAAAAAATCTGCAACAAAATCCCAGGAATACGCCGAGAGCATCGTCAATACTGTGCGGGAACCCCTGATCACCCTGGATCAGGATCTAAGGGTGATCACCGCCAGCCGGTCCTTTTATGACGTCTTTAAGGTTAATCACGAAGAGACCGTGGGCCAGCTTATCTATGACCTGGGCAACAAGCAATGGGATATTCCCAGGCTGCGGGAATTGCTGGAGACCATCCTTCCCCAAAAAGCAACCTTTGATGACTATGAGGTGGAACACGATTTTCTTGGTATTGGCCGGCGGGTGATGCTTTTAAACGCCCGGAGGATCCCCAATCCTCCGGAAAAGCTCAAAGTAATTCTCCTGGCCATCGAAGATATCACCAAGCGCAGGAGTCTGGAAGAATCATATCTTAGTTTAGCGGCCATTGTCAACACATCGGTTGACGGCATCATTGGAGAAACTTTGCAGGGGGATGTCGTCAGCTGGAATGGCGGGGCGGAAAAAATATACGGTTATACCCAAAAGGAGATGCAGGGTCAGAATATCTCCCTGTTAGCTCCCTCCGGCTACAAAAATGAAATGCTGGACCAATTTAAAAAGCTGCGGGCCGGAGAACCTATCGAAAATCACGAGACAAAACGTGTCCGGAAAGACGGGGTGGTGATCGATGTCTCTTTGACCCTTTCTCCCATCAAGGACAAGGCGGGAAAAATTTGTGGCGTGTCGGCCATTATGCATGACATAACCGAACATAAGAAGATAAAGCAGATGCTGCTGGTCAGTGAGTACGCCGAGAGCATCATCAACACCGTCCGGGAGCCGTTGATCGTTTTAGACCAGGATCTAAGGGTGGTCACCGTCAGCCGCTCCTTCTATGACTTCTTCAAGGTAAAGCCGGAGGAGACCATAGGCCAGCTTATCTATGACCTGGGCAACAAGCAGTGGGACATCCCCAAGCTGCGGGAACTGCTGGAAGATGTCCTGCCCCAAAAGACCGCCTTTGACAACTATGAAGTGGAACACGATTTTGCCACCATCGGCCGGCGCACCATGCTCTTGAACGCCCGGCAGATTGATCGAGTGTTGGGCAAGGAACGGATCATCCTGCTGGCCATCGAGGACATCACCAAACGTAAGGAGATAGAAGCCGGCCTGGAGAAGACCCGGAAAGAACTGGCGGTCATCAAGAAGACCGCCGATGAAGTCAGTGAATTCGCCGAGAGCGTCATCAACACGGTGCGCGAACCCCTGATCTCTTTGGATCAAGACCTCAGGGTGGTCGCCGTCAGCCGCTCCTTTTATGACTTTTTCAAGGTAAAGCCGGAGGAGACCATAGGCCAGCTTATCTATGATCTGGGCAACAAGCAGTGGGACATCCCCAAGCTGCGGGAACTGCTGGAAGATGTCCTGCCCCAAAAGACCACCTTTGACAACTATGAGGTGGAGCACGATTTTACTACCATTGGCAAGCGGATAATGCTTTTGAATGCCCGGCAGATTAAAAGAACGTCCAAAACAAATGAGCGGGTCATTCTTTTGGCCATTGAGGATATCACCGAACGAAAGGAGATAGAAGCCGGCCTGGAAAAGACCCGGGAAGAACTGGCGGTCATCAAGAAAACCGCCGATGAAGCCAGCGAATTCGCCGAGAGCGTCATCAACACGGTGCGGGAACCACTGATCTCTTTGGATCAAGACCTCAGGGTGGTCACCGTCAGCCGCTCCTTCTATGACTTCTTCAAGGTAATGCCCGAAGAGACCGTGGGGCAGCTGATCTATGACCTGGGCAACAAGCAGTGGGACATTCCCAAGCTGCGGGAACTGCTGGAAACCATCCTGCCCCAAAAGGCCGCTTTTGACAACTATGAGGTGGAGCACGTTTTTTCCACCATCGGCCGGCGGGTAATGCTTTTGAATGCCCGGCAAATTCGAAGAGGCTTGGGCAAGGAAAAGATCATCCTGCTGGCCATCGAGGACATTACCCAACGCAAGGAGATAGAAGCCGGCCTGGAAAAGGCCCATGAAGAGCTATATGAATTTGCCACCGAGCTAAAACGGGTCGCCCGGATAAAAACCGAATTTTTAGCCAACATGTCGCACGAGCTCAGAACCCCGCTCAACTCCATCATCGGCTTCTCCGAGGTATTGTATGACGAGACTTTCGGATCGCTTAATGATAAGCAGAAGACCTATGTTAACAATGTTTTAACCAGCGGAAAGCACCTGCTCCAGCTGATAAACCAGATACTCGACATGTCAAAAGTAGAATCCGGGAAAATGAAGCTGACCTTATCCAACTTGCCGATGAAAAGTCTGTTGCACGAGATCTCGCTGCTGGTGGCGGATCTGGTCAATAAAAATAAACTTCAAATGCTGCTGGAAATAGCCGAAGATCTGCCGAATATTGAGGGGGATGAGCTCAAGGTAAAAGAGATAATTTACAACCTGTTTTCAAACGCGATCAAGTTCACCCCCGAGGGTGGCAAACTCGGCCTGCGGGCAAAGAAAGCCGGCTCCGATATTGAAATAGAAGTATGGGATACGGGGATCGGCATCGCTGAGGAAAACATGGAAAAAATATTTGAAGGGTTTTTCCGGGTCGATACCCCGTATTCCCGGGTTACCGAGGGGACCGGGCTGGGCTTGCCGCTTTCTAAAAAACTGGTTGAGTTGCATAAGGGGAAGTTTTTTGTAACATCGGCGGGATTGGGCCAAGGCACTTCGGTTCGGTTCACCCTGCCTATTTTATCCAGGATGGAGGTGTGAGATGAGGATAAAAGCATTGGTGGTTGATGACAATCCAAACAATCTCCTGCTGGAAAGCGACCTTTTGTCCAGCGCCGGTTTTGAAGTATTTGTAGCCGAGAATGCTTCCAGCGGGATCGCCATCGCCGCGGGGGAAAAGCCGGATATCATAGTCATGGATGTGAGGCTTCCGGATATGCGCGGTACTGAAGCGGCCAGGATATTGCGCCGAAACAAAGAGATCTGCAATGTTCCCATTGTTTTTGTCACCGCTTCTGTACTGGCCGACGACATGGATGAGATAAGGAACATACCCAACAGCGGATTCATCAGCAAACCCATAAACACCCGCACCTTTGTCAAGGAGGTCTGTCTGCATATGCGAAAGAAAGCCTTGATGATCGACGACAATAGAAGCAATGTGGCCTTGGAAAAAGACCTTTTGGAATTCGCCGGTTTCGAGGTGTTTGCGGCCGATGATGCCTCAAACGGGATCATCCTGGCTAAAAAAGAAAAGCCGGACATCATAATCATGGCTATGCGGCCCCCGGACATGTTCGGCTCCGAAGCCGCCATGCTATTGCGGCAAGACATAGAGACCTACGCCATTCCCATTGTTTTCATGGCGGCCTCTTTAATAGAGGACGGCATGGAAGAGATAAGAAGCATAACCAAAAGCGGTTTTATCAGCATACCGATCAACACCCGCACCTTTGCCCAGGAGGTCCGGCAATTCATCATGTGAGTCATCCGGCATATCGAAAGGCCCAACCAATAAAAGAGAATGAAATGAAAGATAAACCGAGCATCCTGGTGGTTGATGATCAGCCCCTTAACATTGAGTTGCTGGAAGCATATCTTATCCCCCATGGTTATGAGATCGTCAAGGCGGCCAGCGGACAGGAAGCGTTAGAGATAATTTCCAACAACCAAATAGATCTGATCCTGCTGGACGTGATGATGCCCAGCATGAACGGATTTGAGGTCTGCAGGATATTGAAAAAAAGGGCGGAATATCTGCCGGTGATCATGATTACCGCCCTGGGCAGCAGAGATTCACGCCTCAAGGGGATAGAAAGCGGAGCCGACGATTTTTTATCAAAACCGTTCGATTCAACCGAATTGAAGCTGAAGGTCAGTAATTTAATAAAAATCAAAACCCTCTACGATAAGGTTGAAAACAACTACCGGGAGATCAAGGTGCTGGATGAGATGAAGGACAGCCTGACCTCATTCATCGTCCATGATCTGCGAAGCCCCCTGGCCGGCATTATGGGTTATTTGGGCTTATTGGCAATGTCAAACAAACTTGAAAAGCAGGATTCAGAATATGTGGAAAAGGCAACCCAAAGCGTCACAATGCTGACCGGCATGATAGCAAACCTGCTGGACATGGCAAAGATGGAAAACAATGAAATGGTGATCAACGCTGAAGATCACGAAATTAATGAAGTGCTTTCCTGGGCCATAAAAGTAATGACCCCGATGCTCAACGGAAAGGACATTCAATTGTTCCATGAAAACCCCAAAAAACGCATCATGGTCAAGATTCAAAAGGACCTGGTTGAGCGCATCGTCCAGAATCTGCTGTCAAACGCGATCCGTTATACGCCCAAACTGGGCATCATTATGGTTGAAAGCAGAAGGGACGAAAAATCACCATATGCGATGGTTTCCGTTTCGGACAGCGGCAGCGGCATTCCCGACGAACACAAACAGAAGGTATTCGATAAATTTGCGACGGTCGAAACGAAGGAAAAACGCATTCGGGGTTCAACCGGACTTGGTCTGACCTTCTGCAAACTTGCGGTGGAGCTTCATGGCGGGAAAATATGGGTGGAAGACCGGAACGGAGGGGGCAGTGTTTTCCGTTTCACGCTCCCGCTGGCCGGCGTTGAAAAATGAGAACCGTAAAAATAACCTATGGGATGCTCCGGCTAAAATGAAATGGCATAATGGCAAAAACCGCTGCGGCTGACCACGGCTGGGGTGCCTGTACCGGCAAATACGAAAGAGATGGGGATGAAAAACAAACCGGTGATCCTGGTGGTTGATGACCAACCCCAAAACATTGAGCTGATTGAGGCGCATCTTGTTCCGCAGGGTTATGAAATTATCATGGCGGCCAGCGGGGAAGAGGCGCTGGAAAAACTTTCCGGCCATCAAATCGATCTGATCCTGCTGGACGTGATGATGCCCGGCATGGATGGTTTTGAAGTAACCCGCAGGGTCAGGCAGCATGACAAAACCAGGCTGCTTCCGATAATTCTGGTTACAGCATTGCGGGAAACGGAAGACCGGGTAAAGGGGATCGAAGCTGGTTGTGACGATTTTGTTTCGAAACCTTTTGACAAGATGGAGCTTTTAGCCCGGGTCCGGTCCCTGCTAAAGGTCAAGGCCTATAACGATTTGATGGGCAATTATCGGGAAGAACTGGAATCCGAGGTGGCCGGCAGGACCGAGGAACTAAAGCAGGCGCTGAAAAAGATAAAAGAGGCCTCGCTGGAGACGATCTACCGGCTGTCCATAGCGGCGGAGTACAAGGACCAGGAAACGGGATCGCACATCAAGCGAATCAGTCTTTATTCCACGGCCATCGCCCGAAGTTTGAAACTGAGTGAAAGCGAAATTGAAACCATCCTTTACGCAGCGCCCATGCATGATGTCGGGAAAATAGGCATATCCGACCGGATACTGACAAAACCCTCCAAGCTCAACCAGGAAGAATGGGGCATAATGAAGCAGCATACGATCATAGGCGCCAACATCCTTAAAGGCTCGGATGCCGAATTCATCAGGATGGGAGAGACCATCGCGCTGCACCATCATGAAAAGTGGGATGGCAGCGGTTATCCAAACGGTCTTAAGGGCACCGAGATCCCCATCTCCAGCCGGATAGTGGCGGTGGCGGATGTATTTGACGCCCTTACTTCCAAACGCCCCTATAAAGAGCCGCTATCGGTGGAGATATCATTGGCCATTATCAGGGAAGGCAGCGGTGGCTATTTTGATCCGGATGTAGCGGATGCTTTCTTTGCCGTCCAGGATGAGATCCTGGCAATCAAAAAACATTTTGGCAACGATACCATTCCGGCCTCCGGTTGACGCCGGAGCCGGCGGCATAATAGGTTCGGTCCATTAATATCCCGGTAATAAAACCCCGGATTTTTTTATTTTACGGATACCTCACCGGGGATGGCTGGGGAGGCTTTTGGGGCAACTGGAAGGTCAGGCTAAAAATGCTTCCGCTGTCGTGCTGGGGGCCGGAAAAGTTCAGGCAGGGTAGTTTTATCGACTATCCTGTCTTTTTTGTTAAATTTCAGCTTGACTATCAATATTTATTCGGGTATCATACTGGTCATACACAAGTTAATGCCTTAATCGTATGGGGGATCTATGATGAAAATCATGTCAACTTTGCTGGCATTGTTATTGCTTTTATCTCCGATGGCCGCCGAGCTGTGCCGGGCCCAGACCGCCCGCAAGACCACGGTGGCTATTTTGGACCTGGAGCCCAAGGGGGTTCCCGAGACCGAGGTCTCGGCCCTGTCCGACCGTCTGCGCACCGAGCTTTTCCGAACCGGCATCTTTGATGCCATGGAACGGGGCAAGATGCAGGACATCCTCAAAGAGCAGGGATTCCAGCAGTCCGGAGCCTGCAACACCGATGCCTGCGCCATGGAGGTGGGCCAGCTGATCGGGGTGGAGAAGATGGTCTCCGGCAGTCTGGGCAAGGTGGGCAAGACTTACACCGTCAACATCCGGATGATAGACGTCCGCACCGGGCGGATCGAGCGCAGCGTCACCGAGGACTAC
The DNA here is from genome assembly GCA_031082425.1 of Candidatus Edwardsbacteria bacterium. Taxonomy (NCBI): domain Bacteria; phylum Candidatus Edwardsiibacteriota; species Candidatus Edwardsiibacteriota bacterium. Next base: position 65,781 of record JAVHLB010000009.1, read on the forward strand.
ACCGGGGAGATAGACAAACTGCTGACCACGGTGATGAAGAACGTGGCCTATACCCTGGCGGCCTCGGTCCAGAGCGACGCCGCCCCCAAGAAACAGGACAAGAAGGTCAATGAACAGGCCCTCAAGTCCGATGCGGGCAACCAGAAAAAACCCCTGCTTAAGAAGTGGTGGTTCTGGGGCGGTATCGGCGCGGTGGCGGCCGGCACCGCCGCGGCCCTGGCCGGAGGCTCCAGTCCAACGGAGGAGACCCCGCCACCCACCACGGACACAACCATTCCAGCCCCGCCAACCAGGCCATAAGGAGAGAGAATATGAAAAAGATATTAGTTTCGATGGCACTATTGAACCTGATGGCCGGGGCGGCGCTGGCCGGGCACTGGCAGATGGAAGGGCACCTGCCCCAGGGCCCGATAGATGACATGGCGGTCACAGGGCTTCAGGTCGCCGGCAGCACCATGATAGCCGTGATCGGCGGCAACAGCGGTGGCAGCGCCATAAACGATGTTTATTATTATGAGATCGGCAACCAGAACTGGCACGGCAGCGCCTGGGGTGTTCCCCAGTACCCGCACCAGGTCTACGGACTGGCTGCTGTGACCATCCCCAACGGGAGCGCCGATACAATATACCCCTGCGGCGGTTATCTGCAGGATCTTTCAGCCTATGGCGACAGCGTCTATTACCCGATCTGGATGTCCGGCTGGTACCCCGTTCCCGGTCTGGTCATGTGGACACCTCGGATGAACCACGGTTTGGTTTACATTGAGCCTAACGTTTACGCGGTGGGCGGAACCGTTTTCGGCGGTTCGGTCGACTCCACGGTGGAGAAACTCAACCTGGGAGCCCACACTGTTTCCGGGGCCACCCCCATGCCCCAGAGCCGGACCGAGGCGGTGGTGGCCAAGGCACTGGGTTCGGACGGCGAGGAGCACATCTATGTGATCGGCGGCCGGACCAACAGCGGAGCCCTGCTGAACTCGGTGATCGAGTACGACACCAGCGGAGCGGGCGGCTTCTGGAACGGCAAGACCTCCATGCCCGGCCCCGGCCGCTGGATGGCCACCGGGGCGGTGCTGAACAACAAGATCTACGTGATGGGCGGCACCATCGACCTCTCCGGCAACGTCACCCGCCGGGTGGACATCTACAATCCCCAAACTGACACCTGGACCCCGGGCGATTCCCTGCCGTTTGGCATCATCCGGGCGGGCGCCTACGGGGTGAACAACGTCATCTACTTCTTCGGGGGTTATGGCTATGACGGAGCGATAAATGCACAAATCGACAGCGTCTGGCAGTATCATCCGTTGGCGCCCAACTCACCGCCGCTGATCCGGCCCATCAACAATGCCCAGATCAATAATCAAAACCCCGTTTTTTATTGGGGAGAAGTGCCCGCAGCAGATGGATACAGGATACAGGTCACATCAGATCCCACTTTTATAACGATCGATGTCGCTGACTATACCTCCTATTCCGGCACTGACACTTCCCTTGGCGGTGTTGCTCTTTCACCCGCCGGTGATTTTTACTGGCGGGTCAAGGCTTACAACTGGACGGTACCCGACAGCTCCCTTTGGTCCCCGGTGCGCAAGCTGACCCTGGACCTGACCCCGCCGGAAAAGCCGGTGCCCTCCATCCCGACCGACGGAGCGTCCTTCAACTTCACCAGCATCAATTTCTCCTGGGCCGCGGTGGCCGACGCCAAATGTTACCGCTTGCAGATTGACAACAGCGATGGATCGTTCACCACTACCATCGTCGACGATTCCACCATCATTGCCACCACCACCACCGCCGACCTTTCTCCCTGGGGCCAGGACCTTTACACCTGGCGGGTGGAGGCCATTGACTCGGCCGGCAACCATTCCGGCTACCACAGCATCCAGACCTTCACCATCGACCAGACCGCGCCTTTGCTGGCGTCCACCTATCCCTTCAGCGGAAACATCGGCATCGATCCCAATGACGATATCATTCTGGGGTTTTCGGAGCCAATGAACCCCGGCGCTTTCATTTTCAGCTGCAGCCCGGACCCCGGAAACTGGTACTACAACTGGAACGCCACCGGCGACATAGTGACAATCAGCCATGCGGTGTTCCCGTCCAACAGCACCATAACCGCAACCATCAACACCGCCCAGGACATGGCCGGCAACGATTTTGCTCTCAATGGTCACGACAATCCCTGGAACTTTACCACTGCAACAGATGATGTCACCCCGCCCAGCATCACTTCCGTCAAATGCAGCACCGACCCATTGTATGCCGGATCCCAGTATACACCGTTCACCGTCTACGCCAGCGATGATAATATGGAATCGGTGACCGTGTATTGGGCCACCGCCGGGTACAATGGCTACAATTTCTCCAGGACCCTAACTGAGGTCGGACCCAGCCAGTACCAGACCACTATTGAGGGCTACGAGATCGGCATGGAGGGGGTGCAGTACCAGGTGGTGGCCACCGACTCATTCGGCAATGTAAGCTATTATCCGGATATGGGCGACTATTACATTCATTCGGTGTATCTTAATGGGCAGAGCCCCGCCACCCCGTTCACCTATGACAAGTGGCAGATGATCTCCATCCCGGCCTATGCCATCGGCTCGAACATATTCGGACAGATATCCAACCTTCTGGGGCCGTATGACAACACCAAATGGCGCCTGTACGAATGGGCGGGAGGCGCCTATCATGAGATATCCACCATCAGTGCCGGCTCGATCTCGGAGCTGGGACGGGCCTACTGGCTTAATCGCAGGGTCGGACCCAACAATATCACCTTCCCGGGGGCAATTTCCAGCTATGGCGACTTCAGCCAGTCCAAGCCCTGCAGTCTGAACCTCTACACCGGCTGGAACGACCTGGGTACGCCGTTCATGTTCGATATCAATTGGATGAATGTGGCTATTCCCTCAGGTGTTGCCGGTCCATATTATTATGACGGAGGCCGCTGGCTGCTGCCGACCGAGGTCACCGCCAATATGAGTTTTGCCTCCTATCAGGGCTTTAGCTTCAGGAATGACAACGGGGCCCCCCGAATATTGGAGATATATCCCACCTCGGCCAAAAAGAAGGACGGTAAGATTGCAGCAAAATCACCCAACGGCTGGCAGGCCTTGGTGGTGGTGGAGAATCAGGGCGGATCGGATCATAATTACTTCGGCCTCAGCAGTGATGCCTCGGCCCAGCGCGACCAATACGACTACCCCGAGCCGCCCTCCGGTTTGACCGGGACCTCCGGGTACTTCCGCTTGGCGGATGACCAGTTCTGCACCGACGTCCGCCCCGAGATAGGCGAGGGGCAGGTCTGGAATTTTGTGGTGGACTGCAACGGATCGACCGAACTGGCCGTAAACCTGCCGGCCGAATTCCCTGCCGGGACCGAATGCCACCTGGCCGACCTGACCCGGCAGGTTTCGGTGAACATCGCCGGCGAAAAGGTCTACAGCTTTATACCGGAATCCGGCGAGCAGACCAGGGAGTTCCGGATCATCGTTGGCAGCGGTGAATACGCCAAACAGGTGCTGGGCAAGACCTTCTCGGTGCCCACCGCCACCGTGCTGGGCCAGAACCTGCCCAACCCATTCTCCGGCCGGACCACCATCAGCTACCAGCTGGCGGCCGAGGGTCGGGTAAAAATCACGGTCTACAACGTGGCCGGGCAGCTGGTCAGGACCCTGCTGGACGAGCACCAGATGACCGGGCGCTACAGCGTGGCCTGGGACGGAAGGGACCAAGCCGGGCGCCAGGTCTCGGCCGGGCTGTATTTCTACCAGCTGCAAGCTCCCAACCGGACCGCAACCAGAAGGATGGCATTGGTCAGATAAAAACAAAAAGCCGAGATCATAAAAGATCTCGGCTTTAATATTATCCTCAAAGCACAAATCTTAAACACAAAGAACAGGACGATCATGAAAGCAGTCAAGAAGAAGCTGTTCGTGCTGGACACCAACGTGATTCTGTACGATCACACCTGTATCAATCATTTTGAGGAACATGATATCGTCATCCCCATCGTGGTGCTGGAAGAGCTGGATAAGTTCAAGAAGGGCAGCGACCTGATAAATTTCGAGGCCCGGGAGTTCATCCGGGAGCTGGACAAGCTGGCCGGGGACCAGTTATTCACCAAGGGCGTTTCGCTGGGAAAAGGGAAAGGAAGGCTTTACGTGGAGGTGGAGGACCCCCACTCGGAACTGATATATCACGCTTTTGCCGCCAACAAGGCCGACCACCGGATACTGGCCCTGGCCGACCAGTTTTGCAAGACCCTCAAGGGGCGTCAGGTGATAATTGTCAGCAAGGACATCAACCTGCGGATGAAGGCCAAATCCCTGGGCATCCCGGCCGAGGATTACGAGACCGGCAAGATCCAGCACGTGGACAAGTTGTATGCCGGGGCCCAGGTGATGGAGGATCTGGAGAAGTCCATCATCAACAAGTTCTACGAGGAGCCCTACAGCGTGGCCCTGGACATCCTGCCCAAAATGGCCCCGCCGTCCCCCAACCAGTATTTCATCTTCAAGAACAACAGCTCCAGCGTGCTGTGCCGCTTCAATGCCGAGAAAAAGGCCATGGAACGGGTGGTCAAGCGCCAGGCCTACGGCATCGAGCCCCGCAACGCCGAGCAGACCATCACCCTGGACGCCCTGATGCAGCCGGAGATCCAGCTGGTGGCCATCACCGGGAAGGCTGGCACCGGCAAGACCCTGCTGGCTCTGGCGGCGGCCCTGGAGCAGCGGCGGCAGTTCCACCAGATCTACCTGGCCCGGCCGGTGGTGCCATTGGCCAACCGGGACATCGGCTTCCTGCCGGGGGACATCAAGTCCAAGATCGACCCCTACATGGAGCCGCTGTGGGACAACCTGGCGGTGATCAAGCACCGCTTCTCGCCGGAGAGCAAGGAACACAACAAGATCAACGATATGATCCAGAACGAGAAGCTGGTGATCTCGGCCCTGGCCTTCATCCGGGGCCGCAGCCTGTCCAACATCTTCTTCATCGTGGACGAGGCCCAGAACCTGACGCCGCTGGAGGTCAAGACCATCATCACCCGGGCGGGGGAGGGAGCCAAGATAGTCTTTACCGGGGACATCTATCAGATCGATTCTCCCTACCTGGACAGCCAGTCCAACGGGCTGACCTACCTGGTGGACCGGATGAAGGGACAGCAGGTCTTTGCCCACGTCAACCTGCTCAAGGGGGAGCGGAGCCATCTGGCCGAGCTGGCCAGCGACCTGCTGTAAACCCCATAGAACGCGGATATTCATGATCAAGACTGATCCCCGCAGATCATTTCCTGGTACGGTATTCTCAAAGCCCCGCTGGCAAAAGCGGGGCTTTGTTTTTCCGGGCGGTCAGTCTATGTACACCTCGACCCTCTGGCCGTCCTGGTCATCCTCCACGTTGACCAATTGGTAGCGGCCGTTCACCGCCAGCTCATCGAACAACTGCTCGATGTTTTCCAGGCTTTCGGCGTCCAGCTTGATGCCCTTGGCCTCCATCTGGGCCTTGGCCTCCTCCGGCATCATCACCGAAAATTTTCCACCCAGCTTGCCGGCTATCTTCAGGATGCTCAGCGGCACGGTCACCCGGACCTTGGGCTTTTCGGAATCCTTGTCGAACACCCGGACCTTGAGCCAGTGGGCCTTGCCCTGGGAGGCAGGGGAGTCCATGGCTGACAGCAGTTTGGCGGCCTCCTCGGCGGTGATCTTCTTATCCTCTACCATCTTGAGTATCCGTAATCTTTCTTCGGACATGTTCCATCCTCCTTGTTGGGACAATTCATGAATTGCCCTGACATTGTTTACAGGTTTTTGAGCCTCTGGGCGGCCTCCTCGGCGTTCATCTTACCGTCTTCGACGGCTTTTAAAATCTGGGCCCGGGATTGGCTGTCGCCTTCGCTGTGCAGGACGGTGATATGGTCCTTTTTCCCTTTGCGCCAGGCCAGGGTGTCGATGATCTTCATGATGCCCCAGGCTATCAGCAGTATGGGCCAGTCCCGGCTGAAAGAGAACTGGTAGCCGATCACCCCGTAGTTGGAGAGCAGCAGGAAGGCCCCCAGGGCCAGCCAGAACAATCCCCATAACAGCTTACGGGGCCGGTTCTCGTAAAAACAGAACATTTCTTTCTCCTTGTTTATATTGGTTTAGGTTAACGATTCTATCAGGTCGGAGAGGCCGATCAATATGAACACTGCCGGCCAGTCCCTAGCCAGGGAGAAATGCCAATTTATGCTGCCGTAGTTGGAGAGAAGAACGGCCACTCCGGCCGCCACCCAGAAAAGTCCCCAGAAGATCTTTTTTGCGGTCTTTCTCATTGTTCAATCCTTCATTGTTCAGTTTTAGTTTATCTCGATATCGCCGCTGACCGTCTTGACGGTCAGGCTCCCCTGGCCGTCGCCGATCTTTCCCGATAATGTGCGGCTGTTTTTACGAAGATCCGACATCCCTTGTTCGCATTCGATATCGCCGCTGAGGGTCCCGCATTCGACGGATATCGATGAGCCAGCTTTAAGTTCGAGGGACACATCGCCGGAGACCGTGGCTATGGACGAATTGTTGCCTATATTCATGGGGCCGCTGAATTGTACGTCTCCGCTGGTGCTGTTGATCTTGATCTCGCCCGGCTGACCGGACTTTATATCTATATCCCCGCTGACCGTCTGCCCATGGACATTGCCAGACAGCGATGTGCTGACATCTCCGCTGACCGTCTGGAAGGCCAGGTCTCCGGAGCAGTCGCTGACCTCGATGTCGCCGCTGGCGGTGTTTATCTTCAGGGAAGCCTGGCTGCAGCCGGCAACCGCTATATCCCCGGAGGCCGATGACATGATATGCTCACCTTTGCAATCCGATGCGGAGATATCTCCTGCGGCAGTGTTCAGTTTGGTCCCCTTATGCAGGCCGATGACGGTAATATCTCCGCTGGCCGATGATATTTCGGCCAGGATGTTCCGGGGCAGGGCGATGGCGAAATCCACCTTGGCCCGGCGCTTTTTGGTCCAGGGCGGGCCGTCCACCTTGATCTTCAAAATTCCCCCTTCGGTTTCGGTGCTGATATCCAGTGATTTTAGTTTTTCCCGGGCCTCATCCTGCTCCTCGGCCCAGACCTGGATGTCGGCCCGGATGCTGATCTGATCCCCGTCGGTCCCGGTGATCTCGAAATCGCTGCGGGGCTGGGAGACCGACAGAACGGTGACTCCCTGGGCCGGGACGGTGATCACCTTTTCCTCCCGGGCCTTCTCCGAGCCGCGCAGGTCATCCATTTCGATATGAATATCCTTCAACCCTTTCAAACCCTCCTTGACCCCGGCCATGGCCTCGGCCACGATCCTGCCGGGATTTATATGGTGGATATTGTCGCGCAGGGTGTCCATTTCCTCTTTTAACTGGCTGTGGTCGATGCCGAGGTCCCTGAAGGCATGGCGATGCCGGCTTCCGCCCATGGCCGAAAGAAGTGATTCAGCCTCTTTTGAACTGATCTTGCCCTCCTCCAGCATCTTAAGTATTTTGACGGTTTCCTGTGACATCTTATTCTCCTTGTTGGTTGTTTTTCAGCATTTCGGCCGCCTGGGAGGCGGTTATTTTGCCGGCCTCCAGCGCATCAAGCACCTCGGCAGGGGTTATTTTATGGGCCTGCTGTTCCGAGAGGGCCCGGATCACCTCGTCCAGCTTGTTCCTGACCGTGGGGTAGGATATGCCCATCCGGCTTTCCACCTCCTTGATATTGCCCCGCGACAGCACGAAGGTCCGGATGAAATTAAAATGATCCTCGCTCAGGTTCCCCAGGGGGGAAAGGTGGAACTCGCCCCTGACGGCGGTATCGCAGTCAGGGCATTTGAATTCCGATACGTAAAGGTTTCCTCCGCAGGACGGGCAGGCGTTGGGCAACTGTTTGATCATTTTATCTTTGTCCTTATTTGAGTTTTCGATTAATAGTAAAGCGGGACCAATGAATCGAGCCGAGGATTATGGTTCGGGACCGGGGAGGCATGATTGGCTGCCACGATCCTGCTTCTCTGATATTTAACAGTGGCGCGGGTCGAGAACCCGATGCCAGAAATGCCGTGCAGCAAGACAATTCCGGTCCAGATTAGGATCACGGCATAGACCATGATTGCGTTGATGCGGTTCATTTTATTTCTCCTTTGTATGAGGGTTGTTTAATTAGTTCCTTATCAATTATCTGTATTATAACATAAAACATTAAATATGTCAAGACAAATATTAATATATTTAATAATTTTATAAACATACTTTACTTTGTCTATAATAATATCAATTTTCAATTAAAATACGTTAACTTTGTCAAAAGGTTACATATTCTTTATTTTATCAGAAAGAAAACAAATCTTTATTCATCAAAACATAAGTTATTAAAAATTATTGACATTTAAGCTTTTTTATATTATATTTATCTCCATGAGAGCATATAAGTTATTAATTGTAGATGATGAGCCAAACATAACCAGAATATTGGCTTATGAATTGAAAAAAGAGGGCTATGATGTCATTATAGCCAACGATGGCCGGGAGGGGCTGGAAAGGGCTAAAAACGAGAAGCCAGACCTGGTCGTTTCGGACATAATGATGCCCAATATGGATGGCTATGAGTTTTGCCGTCATTTGCAGGAAGACCCCAAACTTCGGGCGATCCCATTCATTTTTTTGACGGCCAAGACGGGCCATGATAACCGGATCTATGGGTACTCCATAGGCGCCCAAAAATATCTTACCAAGCCGGTAAACAAGGAGGAGCTGCTCAAGGCCGTCAACATCAGACTGAAATATTCCAACGAGGCCATCAAGCTGTTCGCCAAGAAGGCCAAGAAATTCGAGGGGGATCTGTCCATCATTTCCATCTTCAGCCTGATAGATATGTTCTCCATCGGGGTGTGGTCAGGTTTTGTCGATCTGAAGTCAATTGACGGCCGGGCGGGCCGGATCGAGGTCTTTGAAGGCTTTATCCAGAAATGTACCATCGATGGACAGGAGGATGCCAACACCTGGACGACTTTGCTGGGATGGAACCAGGGCACCTTTAAAGCGGTGCACGAATAAGCCAGAGAAAGCTCCGGGCACCCCGGAGCTTTTTTTTTGCTTGTATTTTGGCAGAAGATGGGATAAATTATAACCGTAAATAAAAGATATTGAAAAACCATATGTTCACAGTTCTGATCATAATGACCGCCGGGATCATCCTGGGATATTTGATCCGCCGTAAGACTAGAGTTATAAGATATATCGGTAGCGCCATCAATATTGCCATATATCTGTTGCTTTTTCTGCTGGGCATATCAGTGGGCGCCAATGAGACGATAATCAGGAACCTGGCAACCCTGGGGCTGACGGCCATAGCGCTGACTGCGGGGGCGGTGGCGGGAAGCGTGGGCCTTTCCTATTTTACCTACAAGCTGTTCTTCGCTCCAAAAGAATGAAGAACTCACTGATCATCGTCGCTTTTTTCGTGCTGGGGACCCTGGCCGGAATACATCCCCTGCTTCCCGAAGCCTGGATGAAGAACGATCTCAGTTCATACGCTCTGTACCTGCTGATGTTCCTGGTAGGAGTCTCGATCGGCGCCGACCAGAAAGCCTGGGCGGTGCTAAAAAGCGCCAGGCTGAAGATAATCCTGGTCCCGCTGACCGTTATCACCGGCACCCTGGGAGGCGTGGCTTTGGTATCTCCATTTCTCCAAGACATCAACCTGCGGGAATCATTGGCGGTCGGCGCCGGCTTCGGATATTACAGCCTTTCCAGCATCTTCATCGGACAGATCAGCGGACAGGCCCTGGGGGTGGTGGCCCTGATCTCCAATATCTCCCGAGAGATCATCACTTTGCTGGGCACCCCTCTGCTGCTGAAGTATTTCGGGAAACTGGCCCCCATAGCCTCGGGCGGGGCAACCTCCATGGATACCACGCTTCCCGTGATCACCAGATCCACCGGCAGGGAGTATGCCATCATATCCGTTTTCAGCGGGGTGGTGCTGACCATATTGGTGCCGTTCCTGGTGACTTTTATTTTGAAGTTTTGAATTCCGGAATATTTGGCTTACCATATTATATGATCGGAGATTTTATGACCCCTTACGAGATCATCTATAAAAAGCGCAACGGTGGCGAGCTTACGCCGGACGAGATCAAATGGTTCATCGCCAGTTACACATCCGGGGCCATACCGGACTACCAGACCTCGGCCCTGCTGATGGCCATCTTCCTGAAAGGCATGACGGCGCAGGAGACCACCGAGTTGGCCATGTCCATGATGAACTCAGGACGGGTGTTCGACCTGTCGGACATCCCCGGAATCAAGATTGACAAGCATTCCACCGGCGGGGTGGGCGACAAGGTCTCAATAATCCTGACCCCGATGGTGGCGGCGGCCGGGGTGCCGGTGCCGATGGTCTCGGGCCGGGGTCTGGGCCACACCGGCGGGACGCTGGACAAGCTGGAGTCCATTCCCGGTTTCCGCACCAACCTTTCTTACGATGAGTTCCGCCATACTTTGGCCCGGATCGGGCTGGCCATGATGGGGCAGACCCCGGACCTGGCCCCGGCCGACAAGAAACTCTACGCCCTGCGGGACGTCACCGCCACGGTGGACTGCATTCCGCTGATAGCCGCGTCCATCATGTCCAAGAAGCTGGCCGAGGGGGCCGACGGGCTGGTGCTGGACGTCAAGACCGGCAGCGGGGCCTTCATGCAGCAGCACCGAGATGCTTTGGAGCTCACCAGAACCATGACGGCCATCGGGCAGGGAATGGGCCGCAAGATGAAGGCCCTGATCACCGATATGAACCAGCCGCTGGGCCGGGCGGTGGGCAATGCCCTGGAGATCGGGGAATGCGTGGACTGTCTTAAAAGCCAGGGCCCAGAAGACCTGATGGAATTGACCTATGCCCTGGGGGCCGAGATGCTGGTGATGGGCGAACGGGCCGACGACGTGGAGTCCGGCAAAATGATCCTTGAACGGATAGTCTCTTCCGGCCAGGGGCTGGAGAAATTCAAAGAGATGGTGGCGGCCCACGGCGGGGAGGTCAAAGTGGCCGATGATTACAAGAAAGTGCTGCCTCAGGCCAAGCATGTCATCGAAGCCAAGGCGGACAAAGCTGGATATATTCACACCATGGACAGCCGGGAGGTGGGACTGGCCGGGGTCTTTTTGGGCTGCGGCCGGCTGAAGATGGATGATGTGATAGATCCCTCGGCCGGGTTCATCTTCGAACGCAGGATCGGCGACCAGGTCAAAGCCGGGGAGGCCATGGTCAAAATTTACTGCAACGATGAGCAGAAGGGGCAAGAAGCGGTTAGAAGATTAGTGAATTGTATTCAGATTTCTGAAGCCAAGCCGGAAGAAGTGAGATTGATAAAAGAGATAATATAAACAGGGTGTTCTAATGCAGGATTTAAAGAATAAGATAGTTTTGATCACCGGGGCCTCCAGCGGGATCGGGCAGGCCTCCGCGGTGGAGTTAGCCAAGCATGGCGCCAAACTGATCCTGGCCGCCCGGCGCAAGGAACGGCTGGAGGAGCTGAAGTTCCAGCTGGAAAAGGAATACCAGGTCAAGGTTTATCTGATAATCCTTGATGTGCGAAACCAGAAGGATGTGCAAAAGGCTGTGGACGGACTGCCGGCGGAATGGGCCAACATCGACATTCTGCTGAACAACGCCGGGCTGTCCCGGGGGCTGGAGAAGATCCAGGAAGGGGTCATCCAGAACTGGGAAGAGATGATAGACACCAACATCAAGGGCCTGCTCTATGTCACCCGGGCGGTGATGCCGGGCATGGTAAAGCGGAACTCCGGGCATATCGTCAACATCGGCTCCATCGCCGGGCACGAGGTCTACCCCGGAGGGAACGTCTACAACGCCACCAAGTTCGCGGTGAAGGCTCTGAACAAGGCCATGCGGCTGGATGTCTTCGGCACCAATATCCGGGTAACCAGCATCGATCCCGGCATGGCAGAGACGGAATTCTCCCTGGTGCGTTTTCATGGGGACTCCGAGCGGGCCGCAAAAGTGTACCAGGGGGTGAGACCGCTGACGGCTCGGGATATCGCCCAGGCGGTGGTCTGGTCCTGCTCCCGGCCGCCGCATGTCAACATAGAGCAGATGATAATCACTGCCACCGACCAAGCTGCCGCGGCCATGGTGAACCGGAAACAGTAAAATTTGACAGTGGAACTGATTTTTGTTATAATCACATAAATTAAATCTCCGATCCCGTTTTCCTAACGCAGAGATGCCACGGATCCCGGGACGGTTCCGTCCGAAAAGGGCGGACAAGGGTAGGGCCGGAAACGGCTTTGCCTCCCGTATTTTGGAAAGGAGAGGTGGTCAAGAATGCAAGCGATCCGTCAATTATAACGGGCCGCATTGTGGTCCTTTTGCGCCTATCCTTCCAAAATTTTCAAGGATGGGTTTTTTTATTATCAAATCACAATAACAGCAAGAGGTACCAATGAACAACGCGGTATTCAACACGGCCCTGCCCGGCAATGAACCAATTTACGGTTACCTGAAAGGCTCGCCCGAAAGGGCCACCCTGGAAAAGGAACTGGAACGGCAGTCCTCCATAATCGTGGACATTCCGGCCATCATCAACGGGCGAGAGGTCCGCACCGGAAAGACCAAAGACGTGGTGATGCCCTGCGACCACGGCCATGTACTGGCCAAATACCATCAGGTGGGGCCGGAGGAGGTCAAGCTGGCCATCCAGGCGGCCTGTCAGGCCAAGGAAAACTGGATGACCATGTCCTGGGTGGAGCGCACCGCCATCACCTTGAAGGCCGCCAAACTGATCGCCGACAAATACCGCAATCTGATCAACGCCTCCACCATGCTGGGGCAGGGCAAGAACGTATTTCAGGCGGAGATAGACTCGGTGGGCGAGACCATTGATTTTCTTCGGTTCAACGCCTATTTCATCTCCAAGATCTACGGGGAACAGCCGCTTTCCACTCCGGAGCAGATGAACCGGGTGGAATTCCGGCCGCTGGAGGGGTTCGTCTTCACCATCACGCCGTTCAATTTTACCGCCATCGGCTCCAACCTGAACATGGCCCCGGTGCTGATGGGCAACACCACCATCTGGAAGCCGGCCACCACCTCGCTGCTCTCGAACTATTACCTGATGCAGGTCTTTAAGGAGGCCGGCCTGCCCGACGGGGTGATCAACTTCCTGCCCGGCTCGGGCGCGGTCATCAGCGGAGTGGCCCTGAAATCCAAGGAACTGGCCGGGATCCACTTCACGGGGTCCAACACCACCTTCAACAGCCTGTGGAAAGGCGTCTCGGACAACCTGGGAACCTACAAATCATACCCCAAATTAGTGGGGGAGACCGGCGGCAAGGATTTTATCTTCGTCCACAATTCCTCCGATCCCACCCAGGTGGCCGCGGCTTTTGTCCGGGGAGCTTTTGAATACCAGGGGCAGAAATGCTCGGCCTGCTCCCGGGGCTATGTTCCAAAATCATTGTGGCCCGAGGTCAAAGACAGGATGCAGGGCATGCTGAAGCGCATCAAGCTGGGCGATGTCAGGGATTTCAACTGTTTTGTCAATGCGGTGATAGACGAAAGATCGTTTGACTCCATCATGGGCTATGTGGCCAAGGCCAAATCTAGTTCCAATGCCAAAATCATCGCCGGCGGGGAAGGCGACAAGAGCAAGGGATATTTTATCCAGCCCACCGTGATAGAAACTTCCGATCCGCATTTTGTGACCATGGAGGAGGAGATCTTCGGGCCGGTGCTGACCATCTATGTCTACGAAGATGACCAGTTCGAGGAGACCCTGAAGATCTGCGACAGCACCTCGCCCTACGCCCTGACCGGGGCCATCTTCGCCCGGGAGCGCTCGGCCATCGTCACGGCCTGCCAGGCACTGCGCTATGCCGCCGGGAACTTCTACTACAACGACAAGTGTTCCGGGGCCATGGTGGGATTGCAGCCGTTCGGCGGCGCCCGGGCCTCCGGCACCAACGACAAGGCCGGCGGGGTCTACAATCTTTTGCGCTGGATCTCGCCCCGGACCATCAAGGAGAACTACCTGCCCCCGGTAGATTTTCCCTACCCATACATGGAAAAATGAAAAACTAAATGCTCAACCGGTGCCAACCCCGGTTGTCGCGTTAAAACGATCAGTGAGCATCGCAGTTGATGGCGGTTAAAAGCTTGTCTGCGCCTGTTTGAGGGCTTGGCAAAAGCCCGAGTTCAGACAAGCCCGCCAGCAACGAGAAGCGCAACGCCCGGAGAGTTTTAAGCGACGTGCTTTTTCTTTTGGTTCTTTTCTGTTTGGCGGTACAAAAAGAAAATAACAATAACGTATAAAATTGCATTCATACTCAATCCAGGCTATTCTTGCTGCTTTATCAGAGCAAGATAGATTATCATTAAATAACTATTAACCCATCATAAACACTTTTAGGAGAAACAATGAAGAGGTTCACCACCCTGGCGCTTTCCCTGCTTCTGGTGCTTTCCCTGCTGGCCCCGGCGGCCCTGGCCAAGGACAAGCCCAAGCTGGTCCTGGCCACCACCACCAGCACCATGGATTCGGGACTGCTGGATTTCCTGGTTACCGTCTTCGAAAAGGAGAACCGATGCAAGGTGCAGATCATTGCGGTGGGCACCGGCGCCGCCATCCGCTACGGCAAGGACGGCAACGCCGACATCGTGATGGTCCACGACCCGGCGGCCGAAGAAGTGGTGGTCAAGGAAGGGTTTTTTGTGGAGCGGAAATACCTGATGTACAATGATTTTGTCATCGTGGGACCGGTCGAGGATCCGGCCGGCATCAAGGGTCTGGCCTCGGCCACCGAAGCGCTGAAGAAGATAGAGGCTTCGCAGTCTGTTTTCGTCTCCCGGGCCGACCAGTCCGGCACCCACAAAAAAGAGGAGAGGGTTTGGGCAGCAGCCGGCATTGTCCCAAAGGGCTCCTGGTATCTGCAAGCCGGGGCCGGGATGGAGGCCATCCTGCGCATCGCCAACGAAAAGCGGGCCTACAGCCTGACCGACCGCGGCACCTATTTGGCCCACCAGAAGGAATATGAACTGCCGATCCTGAACGAGGGGGACAAGGAACTATTCAACCCCTATCACATCATGCTGGTGGCCCCGGCCAAGTACCCGTTCGTCAATTATTCCCTGGCCAAAAAGTTCTCGGACTTCCTGACCTCGGAGCGCGGCCAGAAGCTGATCGCCGAGTATGGCGTGGACAAGTACGGCCAGCCCCTGTTCTACCCGGCGGTGGAGAAGAAATAGATGAAAAAGATCGCATTAATTGGCATAATCATCCTTTCATTAAGCTCTTTGGTGCTGGCCGGGCAGACCCTGATCGTGGCCTCCACCATGAGCCCCTACGATACCGGGCTTTACACCGACCTGCTGCCCAAGTTTGAACAGCAGAATGACTGCAAGATCATGTTGTATTCCCTGCCCACCGGCAAGGCCCTGGGCCTGCTGCAGTCCGGGGCGGCCGATGTGGCCATCGTCCACGACCGCAAGGCCGAGGACGCGGTGCTGCTGGCCGGTTTCGGCACAGAGGCCTGGGACCTGATGTACAACGATTTTGTGCTGGCGGGGCCGCTGGACAACCCGGCCGGGATCGACAGCTCGATGCCCGACGTCAAAGCGGCTTTGTCCAAGGTACGGGATTCCAAAACCAGGTTCTATTCCCGGTCCGACATGTCCGGCACCCACCAGAAGGAGATGGCCCTGTGGCAGTCCGCCGGGATAGACCCGATTGACAGCGAGTGGTATTCCGAGACCGGGCTGGGCACGGTCAAGGTCTTAACCAAGGCCAACAAGGACGGGGCCTACACCTTGGCCGACCGGGCCACCTGGCTGACCTACAGCAAGGATTACCCGAACCTTAAGATCGTCTGCCAGCGCGACCAGCTTATGCTTAATTACATCCGGATCATCACCGGGTCTCCGGCCAAATATCCCCACATCAACTACGACCTGGCGGTAAAGTTCGTGAAATTCATGCTCTCGCCCGAAGTGCAGGAGATGATCCGGGTCTCGGGCGTGGATAAATTCGGAGAGCCCCTGTACATTCCCGATGCCAAAAACAAATAACCAAAAATGATTATCCAACTTACTAAGGAACCTTTATCCACAGATTAACGCAGATGGTAACGATTTTATTTATATATATAAATATTTACTTGAATATGAAAAATCTGTGAAAATCTGTGAAATCTGCGGATAGAAAACCTTTTGGTGTGTGTTCCTAAGCTAATTGGATAGACATTCAACCAAATATCTAAAGGAGAGAGATAATGAAAAGAATATTTTTATTGGCCATGGTCTTTGCCTTAGCCGGATCAGCCTTTGCCTTTGATGTTAAGACCGACGCCAAGCAGGCATACCCCACCTTCAAGGTTTCGGGCTGGCTTAAGATCACCTACATGGACACCTTGTACCACGACACCCTGGTCGCCTACCCCTCGGGCTTCGAGGCCAAGGATGCGGCCATCACCGTCAGCGGAGACGCCTGGCAGGACCTCTCATACAGGATCTGTCTGCAGTCAAACAAGGCCACCAAGGTTTCCACCAGCACCGTCTATGCCGCCTGGTTGTTGGATGCCTACGCCGAATGGAAGCCCTCCAAGCTTTATTCCTTCCGGGTGGGGCAGTACAAGAGGCCTTTCGGGTTCGAACAGCTGACCGCGGCCACCGGCATGGATTTCATCGGCGCCGCCCAGATCACCGGGAAGTTCAACACCAGCAACCGGGAGGTGGGGGTGATGGGCTTCGGCGTATGGAACGACCTGAACTATTTCCTTTCCCTGGGCAACGGCTCACCCTACAACGAAAAGGACGCCAACGCTTCCAAGACAGTGTTATCCAAGATCGTCTATGCGCCCCTGGCCGGCATGACCATGGGCGGCTCGGTGGAATACGGCACCCAGAACACCGCCGGAAAGAGCTATTACAACCGCCACGCCGGGCTGGAGGCCAATTACGAGCGGGGCCAGCTGTTCGCCCGGGGCGAGCTCATGATAGGGCAGGATGACAAGGTCATGGCGCTCGATTCGGTGATGGTTGGATCCATCTGGGTTTATAAGTCTAGCGTAGACCTGAACCTGATGCGCGGCGGATATCTGACGGTCGGCTATGTGCCGCTGTCAAAGCTGAAGGTCAATGTTCGGGGGGACTTTTACCGGGAGAACTGCCAGTGGGATCTGGTCACCGACGGCACCAACGCCTGGTGGGATAAAAAGGAAAGCCGGGTAATAATTTATAATCTGGGCGCGGATTATTACCTGAATCCCAACACCAAGGTCACACTCAACTACGACATCAAACAGGAAGATATGGCGCTTCGTCCGGTGAAGAACAACATCCTTTCGGCCCAGCTTCAGGTGAAGTTCTAAACAGGGTTTTGTTTGGTCAATAGAACATAGGAGCGCATTTCAACGGCGCTCCTACTGTCTTTCAATCAAGATTTTGCTATTATCATATCATGTTCAATTTGATGCAAAGCCTGCAGCAGGCCCTGGGTCTGCTGCAGAAATTCGACCCCGAGATCTGGCAGATAGTCCTGTTATCCCTGCAGGTCTCTTTAGCCTCTTCGCTGATCGCCGTCATTTTGGCCGTCCCGCTGTCCCTGGCCATCACCCAGAACGAATTCAAGGGCAAAAGGATCGTCATCGGAACGGTCAACAGCTTCATCGCCATCCCGGCGGTGGTGATCGGGCTGGTCTGCTATCTGCTTCTGTCGCGCTCGGGGCCGCTGGGTTTCTGGCATCTACTGTATACGCCCTCGGCCATCATTATCGCCCAGACCCTGCTGATCATCCCGCTGATGACAGGCCTAAGCATCTCGGCCCTGCAAAGTCTGGGACATAGAGTGAAGGAGACCATGATCACCCTGGGGGCCGGCCGCTGGCATCTTACTTTGGGAATAATGCGCGAGGTCCGCTTTGCCCTGGCCGCGGCCTTCATCACCGGCTTCTCCCGGGTGCTGGGCGAGACCGGCATGACCATGATGGTGGGCGGCAACATCAGGGGCGAGACCCGGGTGATGACCACTTCCATCGCCCTGGAGACCATCAAGGGCAACTTTGAGCTGGGGATAGCGCTGGGGCTGGTGCTGTTGATAGTGGCCATCGGGATCAACATCGTCCTTCAGGCAGTGCAGGGGAGGGCCGGGCGATGAAGATCGTGGCCTACAACCTATCAAAAAGTTTTGACGGCAAGCCCGTGCTCAAGGACGTTTCGCTGACCATCGATAATTCAGGCATCTATGCCCTGGTGGGGCCCAACGGCTCCGGCAAGACAACCCTGATGCGAATGCTGGCCCTGCTGGAGAAGATCGATTCCGGCAAACTGAAATACAAGGTGCGGGACACGGAGGGTTATGCGACCCTGAATACCTCCCCGGGTGTCAGAAGAAAGATGGCGCTGATCCACAACCCGGCGGTGATGCTGTCCGGCACGGTGCGCTACAACCTGGAATACGGCTTGCGGGTGCGGGGAGTGTCCCCGCCGGAGCGGAGAAGAAGGTCGGACCAGGCGCTGGAGACCCTGTCATTGCGGGGTTTCGGGAAACGCGAGGCCAGGACCCTGTCGGCCGGGGAGATCCAGCGGGTGGCCCTGGGCCGGGTGCTGACGCTGGACCCGGAGGTGGTGTTTCTGGACGAGCCCACCGCCAACCTGGATCCCTTGAGCGCCAAGCTGATAGAAAAGACCATTCTGGATCTGGCCTCCCGGGGCAAGAAAGTTGTTTTGGCCACCCACAACCTGTGGCAGGTGGAGCGGATCGCGGACTGGGTCTGGTTCCTCAACGACGGGGTGATCTCCATCTCCGGCACGGCCCAGGACGTTCTGCACAAGGGTGATCAGGCCTTTTGGGGGAAGTTTTTGGGACGGGACAATTTGTTCAAAGGGGAAATTGTTAAAATAGGAAATGGGAAGTTGTTTCAGATAGGAGATGCAAAGTTTGAGGTGGCGACCGGGCTGGAAGGCCCGGCCATGGCCAGTCTTAATCCCAATGAGATAATTTTGTCATCGCAGAAATTAGTCAGCAGCGCCCGCAATGTGCTGGAGGGTGTGGTTACCGAAGCCGTTTCCGAGGGCGGGTTGTACAAGGTCACGGTGGACGTAGGCATCCCGCTGGATGCGGCCATTACCAAGGCCTCGTGGGACGAGATGGGATTGCAGAAGGGAAGCAGGGTGTATGCGGTGTTCAAGGCCAGCAGTGTAAGGGTATGGAAGGAGGAATAGGCATCTGGGAGTGGACTCTAGGGTTTAGATTATTGGGGATTTGGGATGTCTAAATTACACCACCGTAACATTCGCTTGCCGGAATATGATTATTCCAGTGAGGGCGCATATTTTGTTACAATATGTACCCAGGATCGGGAATGTATTTTGGGTGATATAATTGACGGTCAGAGGATATTGAGCAAACATGGCCGGATAGTTGAACAATGTTGGAACGATCTGGTGAATCATTACACGGGTTTTGAATTAGATATGTTCGTTATTATGCCCAATCATGTTCATGGGGTCATTGTTATAACGGGGATCGTGAATGTCATAATAAATGTAGGGGATGGTTTAAAACCATCCCCTACAGGTCGAATAATTGTCAAATCGCATGGTTTGACGGAAATCATCCGGGCGTTTAAAACATTTTCGGCCCGTAAAATCAATGAACAAAGAAACACCCAGGGGCAAAAGGTCTGGCAGCGCAATTATTACGAACATATTATACGTAATGAAATATCTTTGAACAAAATACGCGAATACATCATCAATAATCCCCGTAACTGGCATACTGATGGCAATAATCCACACAGGATAGTGCAAAAACCATGATCTCTTTTCACGAAGCGCGCAGTAAAATGCTGGAGGACATAAAACCCTTGCCCCCAGAAAAATGCCGTCTGGAGGACCTCTTGGGCCGGGTGCTGGCCCAGGACATCACGGCCTCGTTCGATATCCCGCCCAGGGACAACTCGGCCATGGACGGCTTTGCCGTAATTGCCGCCGATGTGGCCGGGGCTTCGGAGCAAAGTCCTGTGGCACTACAGGTGATCGAGGACGTCCCGGCCGGGAAGGTGGCCACCAAGTCATTGAAGCCGGGGCAGGCCATAAGGATTATGACCGGGGCGCAGATACCTGCTAATGCTGACAGCGTCATTCCTGTTGAGCATACCCGTAAAATAGGAAATGGGAAATTGGAAATTCGGGCTGTTGAAAGTATTTCTGTCGGAGCCAATGTCCGCAGGCGGGGCGAGGATGTTAAGACAGGGCAGTTGCTGATAGCCAAAGGAACCAGATTGCGGCCGCAGGAGGTGGGGCTGATCGCTTCTTTGGGCTTGACTGAAGTCCTGGTCTCCAAACAACCGGTGGTGGGGATAATCTCCAGCGGCAACGAAGTGGCCGCGCCGGGCCAGACGCTGAAACCGGGGCAAATATACGACGCCAACCGTTTCAGCATCGGCGGGCAGGTGAAAGAAACCGGGGCACTGGTAAAAGATTATGGCATCATCGTTGACGATCTGGAAAAGATCAAGGAGACCCTGAACCTGTCGGCCCGGGAATGCGATGTGGTCATCACTTCGGGCGGGGTCTCAGTGGGCGACTACGACCTGATGAAACAAGCGCTGTCGGAACTGGGTAAGATGAACTTCTGGCAGGTAAAACAAAAACCGGGAAAGCCGCTGGCCTTCGGGCATATCAACGGCAAGCCGGTGGTTGGCCTGCCGGGTAACCCGGTTTCCTCGATGGTGGTCTGCGATCAGTATGTGCGGCCGCTGTTGCTAAAAATGCAGGGGGCAACAAATATTATTAGGGGACAGGTGACAGCCTACAGCGACCAGGGAATAAGGAAACAGGCCGGCAGGACCGAGTTCCTTCGCACAAAAGTAAAATGGCAGGACGGGGCGTACCACGTGGTCCTCACCGGGCCGCAGGGGTCGGGTATACTGACCTCCATGGTCCAGGCCGACGGGCTGATGATCCTGCCGGAGGAGTGCGAGGGGGTAAAGCCGGGAGACAAGGTGCAGATAGAACTATTCTGATGATGTAAACGGTTTCAACTTCTTAAACCTTTCAAACCTTTTAAACTTAAAAAAATGCAGCCAATAATCTCCTTCGTCGGACATTCCAACTCCGGCAAGACCACACTGATCGAGCAGATCGTCCGCATCCTCAGCCGCAAGGGCTACCGGGTCGGGGTGCTCAAGCACACTCACGGCGCCATCAAGGCCGACAAGCGCGGGACCGACACCGACCGTTTCCGTCTGGCCGGAGCAGGGATATCTTCCATCTGCGACGACAAAATGCTGGTGAGGTTTGAGAAGGCCCAAGGCCATAGTCCCAAGGCCATAGTTCAAGCTTTGAGCAAGGAACTGGACCTGCTGATCATAGAAGGATACAAAAAAGAACATTACCCCAAGGTGCTTTTTTCGGATGAATTGTCGGTTGCCGATCTAAAGGGCGTCATTGCCACCGTGGGCAAGAAAAAGATTTCTTCAGGCAAGGTCCGGCATTTTCAGCCCTCAAAGATAACCGAGATCATCAAGTGGCTGGAGCGTGATATCATCATTCCCGGCCGAAAAAACCGTCAGGTGGTCATAGAGGTGGACGGAAAAAGGCTTCCTTTGAAAGATTTCGTGGCCGATATAGTCAAGGAAACAATCCGCGGGGCCCTGGGCACGCTCAAGGGCGGCAAAGGGCGTAAGGTAGATATCTCTATTGACTTCGGCCGGAAAATATAGTATCCTTAGGCAAAATTGCGTTTGGGGGAAAGTGTTATGTACAAGTTAGTTCTATCCCTTCTGGCCGTGCTGGTCATCTCCGGCTGCGGGAAGAAGGAGGAGCCCAAGGTGGCGGAGGTGCTGGAGCCGGCAAAACCGGCCATGGTAGCCAGAATCGGTTTCATCAAGGGCGACGTCCAGAAGCTGCTGAGCGGCAAGTGGGTGCCGGCCGCCATCGGCGACACCCTGTATAAGGGGGACTGCCTGAGCCTCCCCGAAAAGGCCGAACTGCAGCTGATCGATGCCCAGGGAGGGACTCAGAACCTGGCCGGACCCCAGACGGATGAAGTGACCAATCTGTTGGAAAAGACCACTGTTGCCTCGGAAGCCAAAGCGGGGAACAAGGTCATAAAAAGCATTCAGAAGATACAGGGCACCAAGCAGACCCTGACCACCCAGACCCCCACCGCCGTGGCCGGCATCCGGGGGACCGCCGGACGCAAACCCATGCCTCCCGATTCCACCCAGCAGGACAGCACCTCCCAGTAAACACAACCGGATATATATTTGGATATTGTCGAGCTTAAATCCAAGACGGTCTCCGAACTGTGCAACATAGCCAAGGAGCTGGACATCCAGGGGGCCAGCGGATTGAAGAAGCAGGAGATCATCTATAAGATCCTGCAGGCCCAGGCTGTCCGCAACGGCCTGGTGTTCGGCGGCGGGGTGCTGGAGGTGCTGCCGGACGGATTCGGTTTCCTGCGTTCGCCCGATTACAGCTACATGCCGGGCCCGGACGATATCTACGTGGGGCCCACCCAGGTCAAGCGCTTTCTTCTGCGCACCGGCGACCTGGTGACCGGGCAGATCAGGCCGCCCAAGGAGGGCGAGAAGAACTTTGCTCTTTTAAAGGTCGAGGCCATCGACCAGGAGAACCCGGAGACGGCCCGGGACCGGATCTTTTTTGACAACCTGACCGCGCTGTATCCCCAGGAGAGGATAGTGCTGGAACGGGGGGCCTCCGACTTCTCGATGCGGGTGATGGACCTGCTGGCGCCCATCGGCAAGGGCCAGCGGGGTCTGCTGGTCTCGCCGCCCCGGGCTGGGAAGACGGTGCTGCTGCAGGATATCGCCAACAGCATCACCGCCAACCATCCCGAGGTCGTGCTGTTCATCCTGCTGATCGACGAGCGGCCGGAGGAGGTCACCGACATGCAGCGGCACGTCAAGGCCCAGGTCTTCAGCTCCACCTTCGACGAACCACCCGAGAGGCATGTCCAGGTGGCCGACATGGTGCTGGAGAGGGCCAAGCGGCTGGTGGAGCGGAAGAAGGACGTGGTGATCCTGCTGGATTCCATCACCCGGCTGGCCCGGGCCAACAATGCGGTGATACCGCATTCCGGCAAGACCCTGTCCGGCGGGGTGGACTCCAACGCCCTGCAGCGGCCCAAGCGGTTCTTCGGCACCGCCCGCAACATCGAGGAGGGCGGCAGCCTGACCATCATGGCCACCGCCCTGGTGGAGACCGGCAGCCGGATGGACGAGGTGATCTTCGAGGAGTTCAAGGGCACCGGAAACATGGAGCTGGTGCTGGACCGCAAGCTGGCCGACCGCCGGATATTCCCGGCCATCGACATCAACCGTTCCGGCACCCGCAAGGAGGAGTTGCTGCTGGGGCCCGAGGCCCTCAACCGGTCGTGGATCCTGCGGAAGCTGCTGAGCGACATGAACCCGGCGGAGGCCATGGAGTTCCTGCTATCGCGTCTCAAGGGCACCAAGTCCAACAAGGATTTCATCACCGCCATGAATGCCTTCGAGGGCCGGGAGAACAACGACAAGAAATCCAGGAACCGAGAATAATAAAAATAATCAATAAATCAACGAGGTCAAAATGAAAAAAGGCATCCATCCCAAGTACGAGACAACCACCATCACCTGCGCCTGCGGCAACGTGATCCCCACCAAGTCGACCCTGAAGGATATCCGGGTGGAGATCTGCTCCAACTGTCATCCCTATTTCACCGGCAAGCAGAAGCTGATGGACACCGCCGGCCGGGTGGAACGTTTCAACAAGCGTTACCGCAAGGAAGGCGCCGAGGTCAAAAAGGAAACGGCCGTCAAGAAAGAAGCCGCCACCAAACCGGAAGTTGCCGCCAAGAAGGAAACGGTCGTCAAGCCGGAAGCCGCCCCCAAGAAGGAAACGGTCGCCAAGAAAGAAGCCGCCCCCAAGAAGGAAACTGTCGCCAAGAAAAAATAGGCAGGCCGGTCCATAATATATATGCAACATCGGGCCGAGCCTGCCTGATGTTGCTTTTGTTTTACCGGATCGCGGGATAAATCATTATCTGATGGTTGAAAAATGAAGAAACTAGTTATTCTCCTTGCCCTTTTAAGCATAGGGTTTGCGGGATCTCCGTCTCATGCCCAGGAGGTCGGAAAGGCCGGGTTGATCCCGGTGAAGATATACATCACCACCCATGATGATGTATACAAATTCAATGCTCTGGGGGTGGGCATCGAAGAACTTAAGGACGGCTATATCGAGGCCCGGATCACCCAGGAAAAGATATTTGAGCTGATCTCTTTGGGCTGGAAGGTGGAGCCCCGGGAGGAGGAAAAGGTCGATCCCAAGATTATCACGGCCTATCATGACCATCCCTGGCTGACTGCCAAGCTGGACTCGGTCCATGCCGACTATCCGGCCATCACCAAAAAGATATCCATCGGCAAATCGGTCCAGAATCGCGACCTGTGGGCCTTTCTGATAACCGACCATCCCGATTCCGCCGAGAACGAGGCCGAGGTCAGGTTCACCGCCACCATCCACGGCAATGAGCCGGTGGGGACCGAGATATCCATCGCCTTGATAGATTCCCTGACCGCCGGTTACGGCATCGTGCCGGCCATAACGGACCTGGTGGACAGCCGGGAGATATGGTTCCTGCCGATGTTCAATCCCGATGGCAACACCACCAACCTAAGGGTCAACGCCAACGGTGAGGATCTCAACCGGGATTTCCCGGTGCCCGACGGCTCCATTGGGGACGACGGGGACTGGGTGGTGGAGCAGGAGAACCAGAGATTCATTGATTTCTGGAGCGGGAAGCGGGCGGTGTTGTCGGCCACCTACCACGGCGGGGCGCTGATCGCCAATTATCCCTGGGATTATATGGATTCTTCGGCAATGTCCCTGGAGCCGCCCGACCTGGACCTGGCCCGGCGGGTCTCCATCAACTATGCGGTACTGAATCCGCCGATGTTCAGCACACCCAGCCCCTCCACGCCCTATGACAGCGGGGCCATCTACGGCTATACCTGGTATCCAGTCCACGGCACCCTGCAGGACTGGTCATACCACGCCACTTCCTGTCTGGATATAACCATGGAGATCTCCACAAACAAATGGCCTGCGGCCGCAACCCTGCCCTCGTATTGGGCCGATAACCGTGAAGGGATGCTGTATTTCATCCGGCAGGCCGGCTGGGGCGTACAGGGCATTGTCACCGACTCCCTGACCGGGCTGCCCATCAACTGGGCCTCGGTGGTCCCCTTCGGGATAGACAAGCCGGTCTACACCGACACCATCGGCGATTACCACCGGATGCTGATGACCGACCAGTACGACCTGATCTTCTCGGCAGTGGGCTACCATGAAAAGTGGGCCTCCGATATCCGGGTGAGGATCGACAGCCTTACCAATCTGGACATGCAATTGGCGCCGATACTGGTCACCGGCATTGTCAGCGACAGTGACAGCGGGACCCCCATCCCCGGGGCGCTGGTGGAGATCGTCGGCCTGAGAAGCGATACCACCGACAGCTTCGGAAATTATCTGATACGCTGGAACCAGGATGATTATTACAGCCTTAAAGCTTCGGCCGCGGGATACACCACCGTCATCTACGACAGCCTGAAGTTCGAGAACGACAGCACCATCAATTTCAGCCTGTCCACCGACAGCGGGGTGGCCGGAAGACCGGGGGTCAATGTCTTCATCACCCGGCTGGAACAGCCGTTTCCCAATCCCAGCGGGGCTGTCGTGACCATTCGTTACCAACTGGCAGCGGCCGGCCCGGCTTGCTTGGATATCTACGATATCACTGGACGCCGGGTAAAGAGCCTGCCCCAGGGTACCGTGCCGGCTGGTGCGGTGCGGATCTTCACCTGGGATGGCAGCGACCAGTCAGGGAAAAAGGTCTCGGCCGGGGTCTATTTCTGCCGGCTGTCGGCCGGGGGCATGAATAAAACCCGGAGAATGGTAATACTTCAGTAAAACTGTAATTGTAAGCCTACAGGCTGCCCATATGGGCGGCCTTTTTTTATGTAAAAAATACTGTTGACAAAGGATAATATTGGATATATAGTTTGGTCAGATTATAATCCTATAATTGTAGGAGGGCGGGCCATGAAAAAGCTGTATATTCTGGCGGTAATATCTGTCCTGGCGATTATAACCGCAGAAGGCATTTGCTCTCCGGTATTGATATCGGTGGAACTGCCGACCGCAGGGAGCAATAAGGTGTGGCATCAGCTGAATATACCTACATATGAACTTATAGACAATACGGCCATAGCAGAGGTGGATGAAGGTCAAATATCATTAATAAAGCAAAGAGGCTATCAGATAAACATTATTGATCAGCAACCCGATTTGGCCAAATATGTAATTGTATCAAATATTGGCAGAATGCCTGAACTGGCAGGGAATTCTATATGGAAGAATGACAAGACGGCGATAATAAAGACGTTACCAAAGGACGCTTTAAGAGACCGAAAATATAAACATCAAATCCGACCTTTTAACACCAAACCCTTGGGAGACCGGTTCTGGAAGAGTGTTACCACCAAGTATGTTCCGTTGAAGAACATTCCCTATGATCCTTTCATTCAAAGCCTGGTGGACCAGGTGAATGCCGATTCGATAGCTTCGTATATACAAAGGTTGCAGGATTTTCAAACAAGATACCTGTTAAGTGACAGTAACTATGCCGCAGCCGAGTGGATAAAACAGAAACTTGAGTTATGGGGCTATCTTGCCATACTCGACAGTTTCTATGTCAATGATACCATTCAACTGACAGATACGATATTCTTGATAGGCTATGGTCGTAACGTAATCGCAAATAAGCCAGGATCATTAGATGCATTAAAAATGATATTTATTAGTGGACATTATGATAGCGGGCCAACCATCAGCGGATCATTGTCATTATCTGAATGTCCCGGGGCCGATGATAATGGCTCGGGCACCGCCAGTATGATGGAAATCGCCAGGATGCTGAAAGATTATCAAACGGATATTACTGTTAGGTTTATCGGTTTCGATTCTGAAGAAAACGACATGCGTGGGCCAAAACATTATGCACAAGAGGTAGACAGTGCAAAGGAAGAGTTGGAAGCTATCATAGACATGGATATGATAGGCTATCAAGACGGATTGACTCCAAACGCTAACATACTCTATGGCGACAATGAGTGGCTCGGACTGCTTTGTTCCGAAATCGGTCAATTGTATATGCCGGAGTTGACTTTGAATATTATTCCCGAATCAGGATGGTCAACCGGTCCTTTCGAGGATTTTGGTTATCCAGCTCTTACATATACTGAACCGTTGAATTCATATCCCTACTATCATACGATCCAAGATCTCTTAATTTACTTAACACCTCAACAATACGATTGCGTAACAAAGACAGCGCTGGCGACGATAGCTGCATTGGCCGTTTTCCCCTCGACTGTTTCTGACGTGACTGTCGATCAAACATCGGATTCTACTAGTCTTGCAGTAATTTGGTCGGCCAATGATGAATACGATGTTGTGGGATACCGGGTATGGTGGGGGATGCAGAGCGGTGTATATACTGACAGCACATATATATCAGGACGTTTTGCAACTAATGTCATCATTGAAGGATTGCAATCTTGTCAAAAATATTATATTACTGTGCGGGCTGTTGATGAGCACTATCATTTTAGCCTATTAGCCCAAGAAGTTATTGGCGTGCCATTTATATATTCATTAAACCAAGGAGTTCTTTTAGTGGATGAAACCAACAATTGGACAACAGGAAGTTTACCCAGTGATGCCCAGCAAGACAGTTTTTATAACTACATATTATCAGATTATAAATATGAACAATATGAATATAGTTCGACCGATCAAAAACCGATATTGGCAGATTTCGCACAGTATTCGACAGTAGCTTGGTTTGCAGATGACTATACTACTCTTTTGGCCCCAGGGGCCATGGCTGACATTAAGACTTATCTTGATAATGGAGGTAAATTATGGTTTGCCGGCTGGAAACCGACCGGTAATATCAGGAATAATGCCCTCTACCCGGCCGACTTTACCTCTGGTGACATATTCTTTGATAACTTTAAGATGTCTCATGCCGAGTTGTCCAGCACAGTCGATTCTTTCCAGACAGCCGTGGGCCTGAAAGGATATCCGGACATCAATGTGGATACTTTGAAGTACCCATCCACCATCTGGGGCATGACAATACGGAGTATCGAAGCCCTTACTCCGACGGGGGCAGGTGATACGATCTACTCGATTGATATGAAGAACGACGGCAGTCCGTTTGAAGGCAAAGCCTGTGCGGTGAGAGATTCGGGGAAGACGGTGTTCTTCGGGTTTCCCTTATACTTCATGGATAAAGAGCAGGTGAAAGCAGCAGTGCAGAAGGTAATGGCGGAGTTCGGGGAACCGTATGGGGTGACCACGGAGCGGCCAGGGGACAGCAACCAGAAACCAGTGCTCAGACTGTACCAGAACGCTCCAAATCCGTTCAGCAAACAAACCACTATCAGGTATCAACTGCCGAAAGCCGGGCGCGTCAGCCTCAAGATTTATAACGTAACCGGGCAG
>JAVHLB010000009.1:94389-105506 GCA_031082425.1 Candidatus Edwardsbacteria bacterium
TCAACTGCCGAAAGCCGGGCGCGTCAGCCTCAAGATTTATAACGTAACCGGGCAGTTGGTGAAAACACTGGTGAGCGGGGACCAGCCGGCCGGAAGCTATGCGGTAAGTTGGGATGGGAGAGATGGCGACAACCGGCAATTATCCAATGGAATATACTTTTACCATTTACAAAATGGTTCCATCAATATAACCAACAGGATGTTGTTGATCAGATAAAGCTATTTAGGAGAATGCCATGCGGAAGTTCTTATTTGGGGCAATTGGCGTAGCAGTATCCGTATATGCTGTTGCCGCACCGGTATTGGTATCGGTGGAGCTACCGACGATTGAGAGCAAGAATGCCTGGTATCAGCTGAATATACCTACTTATGAGCTTATCGGCAATACCGCCATTGCCCAGGCAGATGAAAGCCAAATATCATTGATAAAGCATAAAGGCTACCAAATAAATATTATTGATCAGCAATCCGATCTGGCTAAATATGTAACTGTATCTGATGTTGAAAGAATCCCTGAACTGCCGGGGACTCCTATCTGGCAGAATGATAAGACGGCAATAATAAGAGCTGTGACAAAAGATACGATGAAAGACATAAAGTATAAGCATCAAATTCGACCTTTTAACACCAAACCCTTGGGAGACCGGTTCTGGAAGAGTGTTACCACCAAGTATGTTCCGTTGAAGAATATGCCGTATGATCCTTTCATAAAAAACCTGGTGGATCAGGTGAATGCTGATTCGATCTCCGCGACTATTCAACGATTACAGGATCTAGGGACGCGTTTTATACGGACAGACAGTAGTGCTGTCGCTTCGCAGTGGCTGAAGGATAAATATACATTATACGGATTTAGCACACAGTTGGATAGTTTTTATCTTCAGGATTCCACCCATGAACGTAATGTAATTGCAAATTTGCCGGGCACCAACGGATTATTCAATTTTATCATGATATCGGGCCATTTTGATGCGACTTCTGTCGGCAATCCCGATAGCTGTGCCCCGGGTGCGAATGACGATGCTTCCGGGACAGCCATTGCGGTGGAGGTGGCCCGGGTCATGAAAGATCATAGTTGGCCAGTAACCATTTCATGTATTGGCTGGGGCGCCGAAGAATCCGGATGTATAGGGAGCCTTCACTTTGCAGAGCGGGCTGATAGTGTTGACATGGATATCAAGGCCCTGCTCAATTTCGATATGGTTGGCTACATGAACGATGCTGTCCAGGATGTAAACTTCGCTGGCACATATTGGCTCACTCAGTTATGTCAGCAAACCGCACAAATATACGCCAGCTCTCTTGTAACGAATGCGGATGTCGGGAATGTATCTGATGATTATTCATTTAGCAATAGGGGGTTCCCGGCACTGGGATGCATTGAAAATCCTATTCCCTCGGTTTCCGGCGGTTATCCCTATTATCACCAATATGAAGATTTATTGAAACATCTCTCACCGGAATTATACACTAATGTCGCCAAAGTAGCTGTAGCTGCGACAGCATATCTGGCATTATGCCCGGATGATCCCGATCTTACGGTTTGCGATGTCGGTAACGCTTCACAATTAGCGGCTAATTGGACCAGTAGTGCCGACAGTTGCGTCGAAGGATTCTGGATATTTTGGGGTACCACCAGCGGGAATTACAGCGATTCCCTGTGGGTTGCCGGCAGGACAACCACGACTGATACCATCGGTGGATTAATGGCCGACACTACCTATTATATCATCATTCGTGCAGATAATGGCAGTTATCAAAGCCTGTTCCCGGCCGAAGTCACAGGCACGCCGCGGCTGGCACCGTTAGCGCCGCCTTTGGTGCTGGCCACGCCACAGATGGCGGGCATTCGGGTGGAATGGCAGAAGAGCACCGAGTTGGATTTTGTCGGGTACAAACTTTACCGGACGTTGGATGATACAATGGCTTATGGGCAATTGCCCGTGGGGACGATCACGGATACTTTCTATACCGATACCCCGCTTTCTGGTGCTTTTCGGTATTACTATAGGGTACAGTCAATTGACCGGGACAGCAACCATAGCCCATACAGCGCAACTGCCTATAGTCGCCCCATTACATTAGACCAAGGAATTTTGATGGTTGACGAAACCCAAAATTGGACATCGGGGAGCTTCCCACGGGACGCACAGCAGGACAGTTTCTACCAATATATTTTAAATGACTTTAAGCATACTAATTATGAATATGATACGCCGGGAAATAAAACAATATTAGCCGATTATGTTCCATATTCGACCGTTGTATGGTTTGCGGATGATTACAGTCAATTTATGGCTTCAAGCTGTATATCGGACATACAAACCTACTTGGAGTATGGCGGCAAATTGTGGTTTGCCGGTTGGAGACCGGCAGGAGATATCAAGAATAGCATTGTTTACCCAGCAGATTTTATTACAGGATCGTTCCTTTATGATTATTTCAAAATAACTCATGCCGAATTGTCCGGGACAGCCGATTCATTTAATACAGCAGTCGGGTTACAGGGGTATCCGGATATCAATGTTGATACTTTAAAATATCCTTCCACCATCTGGGGCAAGACCCTTCGATATATTGAGGCCCTCACTCCAACGGCAACAGGGGATACCATCTACGTGATTGACATGAAGAACGACGGGAGTTCATATGAAGGCAAAGCCTGCGCGGTCAGGGACTCCGGCAAGATGGTGTTCTTTGGCTTCCCGCTGTATTTTATGGATAAAGAACAGGCCAAGCTGGCGGCCCAGAAGGTAATGGCGGAGTTCGGGGAGCCATCTGGCGTTTCCGGGAAACTGGAAACCGGAAATCGGATCACAGAGATTAGATTATTCCAAAATGCGCCCAACCCGTTCAATAATAAAACTACCATAAGATATCAGCTGCCGAAAGCCGGTTCGGTCAAACTGAGCGTCTACAACATAGCCGGGCAGCTGGTTGAGACCCTAGTAAACGGGGAACAACAGACAGGGAGTTATACCATCAACTGGGATAGGAAGGACAACAATAACAAGCAGGTCAGCGCCGGGGTGTACATCTATCATTTAAATACCGGCGACAAGACCCAAACCCGGAAAATGGTAGTGCTGAAGTAATCAGAGCAGATTTCCGCAGACGGCGAATCGGCAAGGTTCGCCGTCTTTTTACGATAAAGCTACCTGTCCTTGTGTTTCTTGACTTTTAGGCCGCAATGTCGTATCATTCTTATTCAGTATTTAAATAGAGGGAGTGCCGGGTGATAAATTTGAACGAATCCATCTTAAAACGCATTGCCGAAGAGGAAAAGGTTCCTTTTGAGCATATAAAGAACGGCGTGGAGCAGGGGACCATAGTGGTTCCCATGAACAAGAACCACCGACTGCTAAAACCCTGCGCGGTGGGGGCCGGGATGCGGATAAAGGTCAACGCCAACATCGGGACCTCCCAGGACCTTTCCGACCTGGCCGGCGAGTTGGAGAAGCTGAAGGCGGCCATAGGGGCCGGGGCCGACGCCATCATGGACCTGTCCACCGGCGGGGACATCGACGCCATCCGGCGGGAGATAATCAATCAATGCCCGGTTCCGCTGGGCACGGTGCCCGTCTACCAGGCGGCCATCGAGGCCGCCGCCAAGAAGAAATCCCTGGTGGAGATGACGCCCGACGAGATCTTTGCGGTCATCGAGAAGCAGGCCAGGGAGGGGGTGGATTTCATCACCGTGCACTGCGGGGTCACCCTGCAGTCGGTGGCCCGCTACCAGGAGGAGGGCCGGGTGGCCGGGGTGGTCAGCCGGGGCGGAGCCTTCATGATCGAATGGATGAATTTCAATAAGGCCGAGAATCCATTATACAGCCAGTTCGACCGCCTGCTGGGCATCTGCCAAGAACATAACGTCACCCTCAGCCTGGGGGACGGCTTCCGGCCCGGCTGTACGGCCGACGCCACCGACCGGGCCCAGTTGGAGGAACTGCTGATCCTGGGCGAATTGGTGGACCGGGCCCGGAAGGCAGGGGTCCAGGCCATGGTGGAGGGGCCGGGCCATGTTTCGATGGACCAGATCGAGACCAACATCAGGATCCAGAAGGAGATCTGCAAGGGGGCCCCGTTCTACGTGCTGGGTCCGCTGGTCACCGATATCGCCCCGGGCTACGACCACATCACCGCGGCCATCGGCGGGGCCTGGGCGGCCTACTTCGGGGCGGATTTCCTGTGCTATGTCACCCCGTCGGAGCATCTGCGCCTGCCCACCCTGGAGGACGTCCGGGAAGGGGTGATCGTCCTGCGGATAGCGGCCCACGCCGCCGACCTGGCCAAAAAGGCGCCCGGGGCGGCGGATTGGGACCGGGCCATGTCCCAGGCCCGGAAGAAGCTGGACTGGAAGAAACAGATAGAGCTCTCAATCAATCCGCCCTATGCCCGGCAGGTGTTCGAATCGGCCCCCCGGAAGGAATCCGGGGTCTGCACCATGTGCGGGGAGTTCTGCGCCATGAAGAAGATGAACGAAGTGCTGGATGACAAGAAGTAGGGGTTTAACCGCAGAGAGGCAGAGGTTTGTAAGTTCAAACTAACCACCAAGACACAAAGGCACCAATGCTTCATCAGAGAAAATTTGGCAATTTTGTTTCGATATGTCTTGATAATTTGTGAGCAGGTATCTTGAATAATGCCCAGAAAAAAGAAAGAGGAAATAATCAACCAGCAGGCGAGGGAAGAGCCCCTCGCCTTTGTTGCGGTGGACATCGAGACCACCGGGCTCAACTGGGATCGGGACCAGATCATCGAGCTGGGTGCGGTCAAAGTGGAGAACGGGACGGTCACCGCCCGGTTCCAGACCCTGGTCCGCTCCGAGCGGAAGGTGCCGCCTTTCATCCAGGGATTGACCGGCATCACCCAGGCCGAGATAGACGACGCCCCGCCCCTGGAGGGTTGCGCCGCCGACCTCCAGCAGTTCGTGGGGGAGTTGCCGCTGGTGTTCCACAATGCCCAGTTCGACCTGAAATTCCTTAAGGCCGCCCTGGAGATCGCCAATCCCTGCTGGGACACCCTAAGCCTGGCCCGGGCCCTGCTTCCCGATAACAAGAGCCACAGCCTCAAAAACCTCTGCTTGGCCTACGGGATCGATCCCGGGCAGGCCCACCGGGCCGATGATGACGCCCATTCCACTGCCCTGCTGTTCCTCAAGCTATATGATCAGCTGCTGGACCTGGACCTGCCGATGCTTCAGGCGATGTCGCACCTGGCCCTGCCGTTCCACCGCCTGCTGCTGAGCCGGGCGATATCCGAGAACAGGCAGACCGGCATCGCGGCCGATCAAAAAACAGACCGGGAGAAAATCCCGGCCGGCGCAGCGGCACCCAGGGCCGATGCCCTGGAGGAGATCTTCGGCCCGGATAAAAGACTGGCCGGGGTTTTGGGGGCGGGCTATGAATCCCGCCAGGAGCAGATGGACATGGCCCGCTCGGTGATGGAGGCCTTTGTCAACGACGAGTTCCTGTGCGTGGAGGCCGGCACCGGCACCGGCAAGAGCCTGGCCTACCTGGCCCCGGCGGCCATCTGGGCCCGGCTGAACAACGAGAGGGTGGTGATCTCCACCCAGACCAAGACCCTTCAGGAGCAGCTCTACGGCAAGGACGTGCCGATCCTGCGCGCGGCGGCCGGATATTTCAACGCCACCGTGCTCAAAGGGCGGAACAATTATCTGTGCTGGCGGCGCTGGCAGGAGGTGATGCTGCATCCCGAGCTTTTCCTGACCCCGGACGAGAGGGAGGAGGCCCTGATCCTGTGCCGGTGGGCCGGCACCACGGCCGGCGGCGATGTCGCCGAGCACCGGGGATTCTCCCCCGGCCGGGCGCCGGGTCTATGGGGCAAGATCTGCTCCGACCACACCGCCTGCCATAACCACCGCTGCAAATTCGTCAAGAAATGCTTCATGGCGCAGGCCAGGAAAAGGGCCGAGGAGGCCGATCTGGTGATAGTGAACCATTCCCTGCTTTTCACCGACCTGGTGATGCCCAGCGGGGTGCTGCCGGACTACCAGCGGGTGATCATCGACGAGGCCCACAACATAGAAAAGACGGCCACCGACTTTCTGGGCTACAGCCTGGACCGCTGGACGGTGGCCAGATTCCTGTCCGGGATATTCAACCGGAGCCCGGTGGAATCCGGACTGCTGCCGACCCTGAACCACTGGCTGAAAAGATCCGGCCTTAACAGGGAGGTGGCCGGATCCATCGAGAAATCATCGCTGGACATAGTCCAACTGATACTGGAGGCCGGCAAGGCCACCGACCGGTTCTTCAAACGAAAGTGGGAGCTGGGCGATGCCAAGGGTCGGCAGGAGAAAAGGCGCTACCTGGAGGGCGACGGCTTTCAGCAGTCGGTGCTGGAGCAATCCCAGGAGCTGATGGGGCTTTTGGACCGCCTGACCGATTCCCTTAGCCTGTTGAACCAGTGGCTGTCCGATGTGGAGGCGGCCGATTCCGACGAACTGGATACCCTGCGCCAGGAGATATCCGGGCGCAGCCTGGAGGCCAGGAATATCAACAACACCCTGGGCAGGCTGGCCACGGCCGACGACAAGGGCTACATCTTCTGGATGGAGCCGGGCGACCACAACCACGGGATCAAACTGGTGGCCGGACCGCTGGAGGTGGGCCAGGTGCTGGCCAAGATCATGTTCCCCCGGGTCAAGACGGCGGTGTTCACCTCGGCCACTTTGGCGGTGGACGGCAAATTCGATTTTTTCAAGAACCGCATCGGCCTGTCGCTGGTGGACCAGGACCGGGTGATCTGCTCCGCCCTGGCGTCGCCCTTTGATTTCAACAAACAGGCGGCCATCTTCGTGCCCACCTATCTGCCGTCGCCCAAGCTGCCGGACTACGACAAGGCCTTCAACGACATGGTCCAGGAGGTGCTGGAGTCCACCAAGGTGGGGACCCTGGTGCTGTTCACCGCCTTCGATCAATTGAAGAGAAGCTACCAGCAGGTGCAGGAGAGCGGCAACCTGAAGGTCCTGGCCCAGTGGCTGGACGGCAACCCGGCCCAGCTGGTGGAGCGGTCCCTGAACGAGAAGGACACCATAATTTTCGGCACCAACAGTTTCTGGGAGGGGGTGGACCTGCCGGGACAGGCCTGCGAGCTGCTGATCATCGCCCGCCTGCCGTTCTCGGTGCCCAGCGACCCGCTGGTCAGCGCCCGCTGCCAGGCCATCGAGCAGGCCGGAGGGAGCTCCTTCAACCAGTACCTGCTGCCCGAGGCGGTGATCCGCTTCCGACAGGGGTTCGGGCGGCTGATCCGCAGCCGGACCGACCTGGGGGCGGTGGTGGTGGGCGACAGCC
Source organism: Candidatus Edwardsbacteria bacterium (assembly GCA_031082425.1). Classification (NCBI taxonomy): domain Bacteria; phylum Candidatus Edwardsiibacteriota; species Candidatus Edwardsiibacteriota bacterium. The sequence continues at coordinate 101,706 of JAVHLB010000009.1, forward strand.
GGATAACCGCCACCGAATACGGCAAGGTCTTTATCCGGTCGCTGCCCAAGATGCCGCTGTTCATCTGCCGGGACCTGGATGAACTGTTGGAGAATTTGTAGGGCTTTTGCGGCAGTTTTTAAAACCAGACAGCCGGTCTTGACCAGGCTCTATTTCTGTGATAAACTCAAGATAACTTAAATAGCACGATCTCCGGCAGTATCCCACCCGGTAAGTGCGCTGAATAATTTGGCCTGAAAGCCGTTCAGTAATATTTGCTGGACGGCCAAATTTTTAACGACAAGACAAATGATGAATATCGGAGACCATAAATGAACCGTTTCCTATACCCTCTAGCAGGTTTATGTGTGCTGCTGGCCCTGGCCAGCCCTGCCCGGGCCGACTGGGTCACCGCCAATGTGTCAGCTGGCAATTATCCCCAGGCCTTGGCGGTGAACCTGCTGACCAACAAGATCTACGTGGCCAACCGTAACAGCAACGACGTGACGGTGATCGACGGGTCCGACAACTCCACCGTCACTGTGCCGGTGGGGACCCAACCCAGGGGCATGGCGGTGAACCTGGCCACCAACAAGGTCTACGTGACCAGCGGGAGCGGGGTGACGGTGATCGACGGTATTACAAATTCCACCACCGGAATCACGGCGGGGATGGCCCCGGTGGCGGTGGCGGTAAATGCCGCCACCAACAAGATATATGTGGCCAACTATGGAAAGTTTGACGGCACCCTGGGCAGCGTGACCGTGATCGACGGGGCCACCGGCGCCACTATTACGGTGGGGGCCCGGGCCAAGCCCATGGCCGTGGCTATTAATCCGGTGACCAACAAAATATATGTGGCCAATTACGGTGACGGCACGGTGACGGTGATCGACGGTGCCACCAATGACACCGCCACGGTGGTGGTGGGAACCGAGGTCCGGTCTTTGGCGGTAAATCCTGTCACCAACAAGATATATGCTGTTAATTACCTCGCCGCCAGCGTGACGGTGATCGACGGGGTCGATAATACCACCATCACTTTAGCCATCCCCGGCAGCTTCCCCTACGGGGTGGCGGTTGACCCGGTGGCCAACAAGATCTACGTGTCCTGCCTGGGAATCTCCAGCGTGGTGGTGATCGACGGCAGCAACAATTCCACTGTCACGGTGGCCGCCGGCAGTTACCCCTATGGGGTGGCGGTGAACCCAGTGACGGGCAAGGCCTATGTGGTCAACGGCAACAGCACGGTGACAGTGATAAACGGGGCCGACAATTCCACCAGAACCCTGACCGCGGTGCACGATACCCGGGCGGTGGCGGTCAATCCGGTGACCAACAAGATCTACGTAGCCAACAGCGACAGCAACAAGGTGACGGTGATCGACGGCTCCACCAACAGCACCGTCACCCTGGCCACCTGGAACATTGCCTACGATATGGCAGCGAACCCGGTCACCAACAAGATCTACGTGGCCAACAAAGGCAGCAGCTCCGTGACGGTGACGGTGATCGACGGGGCCACCAACGCCGCCGTCAACCTGACGACGGCGGGGATCGAGCCCCATGGCGTGGACGTTAACCCGGTCACCAACCGGATCTACGTGGCCAACCATAACAGCGACAACGTGACGGTGATAAACGGGGCCGATAACAGCATGGCCATGGTGCCGGCGGGAACCGGGCCCTGGGCCGCGGCCGTTAATCCGGTGACTAACAGGATCTACGTGGCCAATAACGGCAGCAATAATGTGACGGTGATAGACGGGACCGATAACAGCACCACCACGGTGACGGTGGGAACTAAGCCCCAGGCCCTGGCGGTCAACCCGGTGACCAACAAGATCTACGTGGCCAATACCTTCAGCCAAGACGTTACGGTGATAGACGGGAGCACCAACAGAACCGTAACGGTTCTGACGGGATATGACCCCACGGCTGTGGCGGTGAACCCCGTCACTAACAAGATATATGTGGCAACGACCGCCAGCGATAGCGTAACGATCATAGACGGCGCCACCGACAGCACCACCGGCGTAGCAACTGGATACGGGCCCATTGCTGTGGCGGTGAACCCTTTGACCAACAAGATCTACGTGGCCAATTTCAGCAGCAGTAACGTTACGGTGATCGACGGAACTGACAACAGCACCACCACGGTGGCTGTTGGAACCCAACCCCAGGCCGTGGCGGTGGACCCTTTGACCAACAAGATCTACGTGGCCAATGTCGGCAGCAATAACGTCACGGTGATAGATGGGGCCACCAACAGCACCACGACTGTGGCCGCTGATGAAATGATGGGGTCCGTGATCGTCAACCCGGTCACCGGCAAGGCCTACGCGGGCGGCTTTGTCAACGCAACCGTGACGTTGATCGACGCGGCCCCGGCCTTTGATTCCGGCATCAGGGCGGTGGTCGATTCCCTGCCTGGCAATGTGAGCTATCAAAACCAACCTGTCTTGACTGGCCGGGGAGTAAATCGCTGGTCGCCAAACAGAACTGATATGATGGGAGTTATCAACGGCTGGATGGCCGGGCAGAACGTCTGGAACTGGGCGGCCGGCCCCTTCGACAGCACCTCGTCCGATTCCATCGGCTGGACCTATGACTGGGGGACGGATTCCCTCTTGTGGGGCGAGAACTACCTGAAAATCGTACCCCTGGAGTCCCAGGCCTCCACCGCCAACAACCTGGGGCTGGGGACGCCCCTGGCCGGGAACCTGCTGACCTATCCGGTCTACTACCTGGACAGCATTCCGCCCACCCAGGTGACGCTGCTCTGGCCCGCCGACAATCTGCTGCTGGCGGACAGCTCGGTCTCCCTGGGCTGGACCCGGGCCTCCGACAACTACGGAGTGGGGCGCTACCAGGTCCAGTGTGCCGCCGACAGCGGGTTTAGTTTGATTTTACGGGACACGGTAATAAGCGATACCACTGGCAGCCTGGTCTTTTCCCCGGTCGACACCCTGAACTTCTGGCGGGTAAGGGCGGTGGACGCCTGCGGCAATGTGGGTGAGTATTCGGCAATCTGGCAGTTTGAGATCGACGCCACCGGCCCGGCCATTCCAGCGCTTCTCACTCCGGCCGACAATGCCTGGCTGTCATCTGATACCGCCTCCTGCAGCTGGAGCGCGGTGGCCAAGAAGGGCAAGGCCTCGGCGGTGTATTATGTGCTGAAGGCCTATTCGCTGTCCGATACAATAAATCCGGTTATGGTCGACACCACCAGCCTGACAGCGGACACTTTATTGATCTCAGAAGGCCGTTACCGGTGGCTGATTGGGGCCTACGACGAGGCCGGCAATCCGCCGGGAATCTCGGGCTTCTTCATCTTTGGTTATGATACAACTGCCCCGGCAGTAGTTTCTTTGTTGATCCCGGCCGACAGCGCGGTAACCAACCAGAGCAATACCGGCTTTGCCTGGAATATTTGTACGGACAGCGTCAGCGGGCTGAAAGAGTATACCCTGCAATATGCCTATGATATGGGCTTCAGTGCCGGGCTGGCCGAGACCACTTTGACGGATACCAGTATCACCCTGGCTATGGCCGATAGCAATTACTACTGGCGGGTTATAGCTAGAGACACGGCCAGTAATATAAGTATATCTATTGTCAGATATTTATCAATAGATACCCACAACCCGGACATCCCGGCCCTGTCAACCCCCACCGATAACTACTGGACGGATGACAGCAGCATAGTCTGCAGCTGGGGAGAGGTGGCCAAGAAGGCATCGCCTGCGGCCAAGGCCTCGGAGGTGTCTTACGTGATCCAGCTGGATACCAACAATAGCTTCGCCTCGCCCATCATCGAAG
>JAVHLB010000010.1:0-1136 GCA_031082425.1 Candidatus Edwardsbacteria bacterium
GGGTCTGCACCGGATGGCTGACAAACAACAACCCCGCCCCCAGGGCCAGCCAGTATTTCGCCCTGCCGTCCTGATCTCCGGAACTGACCAACGGATTGGACAACAGTAAAAGCGCCAGCCAATAGACCAAAAAACCGTTGATGGCATGGATGGCCACATTCACCGCATGATAACCAAACGTCTCCAGGCCGCCAAAACGATAGTTGAGGGCAAAGGAAAGATTCACCAGAGAACGGGTCTTAAGTTGCGGAAGCAGCTGCCATTGCAACGGCAGATCCCGGATGGCCTTATTTTCGACGATCAGGTGCCCGTCGTCGAAATGGAACGGTGCCCGCAGGGTGCTGCCATATATCAGGAGAACCGCGGCGGCCAGCGTCAATAGGCCCAGTATTTTATATCTGGCCACAGTCATTTTTTGAACCAGGGGCTGGAGCCCGGGTTGAAACCCTGTTTCAGGCCGGCGTCCATATCTTTCCGTCCCTCCAGGGTATCCCCGGCCAGACATTTGATTTTTCCCAGGGCGTAAAGATACATCATATTGCCGGGCTCCATCTGCCGGGCGTTTTGAAGGTCCTTCACCCCCGCCGGGAACTGCCCGGTTTCTTTTTCGATCAAGGCCTTTATGAAATACGACATGGGGTAAGCGGCATCCAGTGCCAGGGACCTGTTTATTTGAATCAGGGCATCGGAATATCTTTTTTGGAAGTAATAGGTCTTCGCCAGATTATAATATGGCAAACTGACATATTTATTTGCCATGATGGAAAATAAAAAGTCCTTTTCGGCCAGATCGTATTTTCCCAGAGACAGGGATATGGCCCCCCTGTTATTGTAGGCCTTGGCATAATCCGGTTTGTATTTTATGGCCAGGGTATAGCAATCCCAGGCTTCCCGGCTCTGGCCTTTCATCTCCCGGAGATGTCCCAGATTATACCAGGAATTGGCGAAGCTGGAATCGATCCTCAGGGCCCTGATGAAATCTTTCTCGGCCAAAGGGTAATTGCCCCTCTCCATCAGGGCCTTCCCCCGGGCATCGTGCGGCCGGGCCTTGCCGGGGGATTTGGTGACGGTGTCGTGCCATAACAGCAGGTCGTCCCGCCAGACCTGGTTGCGGGCATAGGCCGAGGCCCCCAGGC
>JAVHLB010000010.1:1145-58308 GCA_031082425.1 Candidatus Edwardsbacteria bacterium
TAACAGCAGGTCGTCCCGCCAGACCTGGTTGCGGGCATAGGCCGAGGCCCCCAGGCCGATGATCAGGGCCGCCCAGATGATGACCGCGATCCGCGGCTTGATCCTGTCTTTTAGGTAATGGAAGATCCCGGCCAGCACCAGACAATAACCCGCCAGGGGCAGGTACATCCGGTGCTCGAAGATCACATCCCGGATGGGGATGATGCCCGACTCCACGCTCAGGGCCAGAAAGAACCACCAGATCCCGAAGGATATCAGCCGGAACCTGCGGTATAGCCAGACCCCCAAAGACAGCAGGCCTAAAAGCAATACCCCGCTCAGCAGGGTCTTGGTCTCCCATAAACTTCGGCTCAGGGCAAAGTCGTAATCCAGGTTCTGGTTCACCGGAACCGCCAGCAGGCGGATATAGGTCACAATGACCCGGAACTGGGTGATAAGATACTGCCACCGGCCGATGTCAGCGGTCTCCCGGGTGGGGGCCAGTCTGAATATCAGTCCAATGGCGATTGCCAGCACCAGACCGGAAAGCCCGAAGATGATCAGTCTTTTATTGATCCGGTCATCCCGCCGGATGAAAAAGAACTCCACCATCAACAGCATCAACGGCAGGGTGAAGCTGATCTCCTTGCTTAAAAATGCCGCCAGGCCGGATAACACCGTGCCGGCATAATACCAGAGAGGTCTTCTCCCCTCTCCCGAGGTATGGATATACCTCCCCTTGATGTACAAGCATACCGCCAGCAAATAGAACATCGTTGCCATCGAGGTCAATCTCTGGACGATATAGCTTACCGCCTGGGTCTGCACCGGATGGCTGACAAACAACAACCCCGCCCCCAGGGCCAGCCAGTACTTCGCCCTGCCGTCCTTGTCTCCGGAACTGACCAGCGGGTTGGACAGCAGCAGCAATGCCAGCCAGCAGACCAAAAGGCCGTTGAGGGCATGGATGGCCACATTGACAACATGATAACCGGCAGTCTCCAGGCCGCCGAAACGATAGTTCAGGGCGAAGGAAAGATTCACCAGCGAACGGGGAACGGCCCTTAGAAGCGAGTGGGAATAGATCGAAAGCGACCGGATGCCATGGTTCTCCACTAAGGCATGAGAATCGTCCAAATGGAAGGGGAATTGGTAACTATTAAAATAAATGGCCAGTACTGCAATAAAAATTACCGCAGGAATGCCAATAAAATATGAATGTTTTTTCATTTGACGGAATTCCCGACTGGAAGGATAATTTCTTTTTTTCTAATAAGCACTAAATAATATATCGCCAATGAAATCACAGCGCTCACAGTAATGTATATATCCTTAAATTTAATGAAATATTTCATCATTACCAAAATCAAAGTGAACGGAAGGGCGTAGACGATTTTATTGATTATCCCCAGAAAATCCTTGACCGTTACCTTCGGAGATATTATGTATATATATGTCAGTAGACCTGAATATAAAACAACACCGGTCAATGAAAACAACAACAGAGCCAAATAGATATTCTTTATCATATAACCGCCTATAAAAAGGCAAACTGCTGTTGCAATTATTGAAATGACATTGAAGATCAACAATATTCCCTGCTTTTCCAACGCCAATAATACCGAGCTTACCGGCGATGTGCAAAACTTAATGAAAGCATAAATCCCCAGGATCTGCAAATATTTTCCGGCCTCTAGCCATTTGGCGCCCAAAAATACCGTCATCAGTTCCTGCCCGAATAACAAGGCTATGATGCAGGGGAAAACACCGACCATAAAAAGCACTTTCACTACTTTTGTAATTTCATCGGCATAGTCGGCATTGTTCCTTACCTGCTCGGATATCCTTTGATAAAACACTTGGGCAATCGATGCCACTATCAAACCCATGGGCAGCTGCATCAGCCGGTATACCACCGAATATTGCCCGACTATCGACTGGGCGAAGAATGTTGAAATTAAAAGGATCGGCAACTGATAGTTAAGAGTGTTCAGCAAGCTGCTCCAGGCATCCACCAACGGGAATTTTTTATATCGCAGGGCATTTCGGCGTATGTCCGCCCACTTGAAATTATTAACCGCTTTTTTAAAATCAACCTTTATAAAATAGCCCGTCAGCAGAGCGCTCATTGCCAAATAGCCGCCCACGGACCCGACGATCAGGGCCCCGGTATTGATAAGGCCGCCCCAGACAAATCCCAGGATTATCAGCCCCGATACGACGGAACCCGTCACGGCAGCAACGGACATTAAAAAATATTTTTGATTTCGAGAAAGCCAGTAATAAACGGTTTGGTAAAGCCCCTTTAATAAAAGGACCAGCGGCAGCAGCCACAAATAAGGTTTTACCAAAACCGCCCTGACCGGAATAAGGTTTGTTTGATGATTCAACGCCACACCAATCGTAATCACCAGGGCCAATGTCAGGGCCGTCAGCAGGCAAAGCGCCATGATGCTAATCGCATCATTCTCGTCCGGAGGAAGCATTATTGACAATTCGTATCGCAAGCAAATCACCACGCCCAGCAGGCTTGCCAGAGAATCAAAAACCGCCGCCGCCCCGAAATGCTCCGGCAGGAATATCCTGGAAAAAACCGGAATAAGAATAAAACCCGCCAATTGGGCCATAAAGGTCCCGCTGGCCAGTGTCATGACCTGGCCGGCAAAATTGTATTTTATGGGCGGATCTATTTTGTGCATGGCATTCAAACGGCACCGGTCAGTTTTTTTGATAGAGGGCTATCACAGCTGTATACTTTTTTAACGGCAGACGCTTCAGCAACCCGTATAATGACTTCTTGATTTTTGCCGGAACAGTTGAAGGCTTTTCGGCCGTGGGGTTGTCAATAACCCCGGGCTTCCCCCTGAAACCGCAAGCCGGGCAATAGCTGCTCCCCAGCCTGGCCGGCATCTTATATTCCTTCCTGTTGAACAGCCACATATAGGCCCGGACCAGGCCATAATAATTGGCAAAATAAACTTCATCCGATCTTATAACGGCGTATTTCGCCAATGTGAAATTGGGGAAAAGCTTTGCCAAGGTATTTTCATCGAAAACATTTAAATGATAAGTGGGGTTAAAACGGCAGCCACAATTAGGGCATTTCAGAAAGATTCTTTTCTCCTTAAAAGGCACCGATATCAGGATGAATTGTTCCGCCACCCGGGAGATCTCATTCAATGAAGTATTGTATATTCCCGCCGGCAAATGTTCCAACACTTCAAGACAAGAAACCAGGGGGACGGACCTGCTTCGAAATGGTAGCTGGGCTAAATCTCCCAGTATGGTATAGCTCCCGGCAAGTTCTTTTGTTTGCGATGCGGCGGCCTTTGACCTTTCCAGGCCGATCCCCGTTATTTTTTTATCCGACAGGAGCTGCAGGAATGAGCCGTTGCCGCAGCCCAGGTCAACAACCGTACCAATGCCTTCAGGCATCAGCTCCATCGCTTTTTCGAAACGCAATCTGTCGAAGGAGCTGTTGAGATATCTATCCTGGTCCCAAAACTCCGGTATTTCGTAGTAATTCTTTTCGTACATATTATATGTTTGACTTTTGGGGTTATTTTTGGTAATTTTGCTTGAACATCAAGTGAGAGTATATGCCCAAAAAAATATTGATCATCTGCTTTACCGACATTGCCCGGGATCCGAGGGTTAGACGCCAGATATCATTTCTCAAGAATAGTTATGAAATAACCGTTTTGGGGTCCGGCGATCCCGGGATAGCGGGCATAACCTACCTGCATTGCCCTTTTAAACACCATACCGCCAGGCAGAAAGTGGTCCCCTTTCTCCTGCTGGCCGGACGGCAATACGAAAAGCATTATTGGCGGCAAAGCTTCATCAAGACCGGTTTGAAGCTCCTGGAGAACCGGCGATATGATCTGCTGATCGCCAATGAGATCAACAGCCTGCCCTTGGCGGTTGCTGCTGCCGGCGGGGCCAAAATACTGTTCGATGCCCATGAATATTACCCGGGATCTAGGGAAAATACCCTGATCTGGGAGCTTACTTTTAAACCGTACTTTCTCCACCTGTGCCGGCGTTTTCTGCCTGGCACCGATGCCTTCACCACCGTGTCCCATGGAATCGCCGGGGAATATGAGCGCATTTTCAAAATGCCGGCCACGGTCATCACCAATGCTTCGGATCATGCCGCGATCACACCCCGCCCGACCGACCCGTCAAGGATCAGGCTGGTCCATCACGGCCTGGCCATTCCGACGCGCAAAATCGAGGACAACATCGAGATACTCAAGCATCTTGACGGCCGGTTTGAATTGAACCTGGTGTTCTCGCACAACAGCGATAAAAAGTACATCCGGCATCTGAAAAATATGACCCGGCAGCTGAGCAACGTGGTCTATCATGAGCCGGTCGAGATGGAAAATATACCCGCTTTTATTTCCCGGTTTGATATCGGGCTGGCATATTTCAAACCGACCACCTTTAACCTGAAGCACGTACTTCCCAACAAATTTTTTGAATTCATCCAGGCCCGGCTGGCTATCGCCGTAGGCCCTTCCCCAGAAATGGCGGGGATCGTGTCCCGGCACGGGCTGGGATTGGTATCCCCCAGCTTTGCCCCGGCCGACCTGGCAGGACTATTAAATACGCTCTCCGCTGCCCAAATCGATGAATACAAGCACAACTCCGACAAAGCTGCCAGGCTATTTTGTGCGGAGAACAACAAAGCGGTCCTCCTGGATCTGATAGGCTCTCTGGTCGGTCACTAAACTTGAAGGACCTGGCCCAGCCCCTGGAACAATTCCCTTACCTTCAACCCCCAATCATTGGCCCGGGCAATGCGGATATATTTCTCGGGATCGCCGGGGTTGGCGATGGCCGCTTTTATGCTGTTGGCAAAGTGGCCCGGGTCTCTTGAAAGGAATAGCGGGAGACCCATTTCTCTGATTTCCCGCCAATCGCTGGCCACCACCGGTTTGCCGCAGGCAAAATACTGGTAGAGTTTGGCCGGATTCAACCCGCCCACCAGCTCGGGGTATTTATTCATGTCGAAAGGCATCAGCCCCACATCGGCGTGCTGCAGATACCCCGGCAGCTGGTGATAGCCTTTTTCGCCAAGCAAAAACACGTTTTGGTGCCTGGCGATTTTTTTTGCCGGCGGCAGCAGGGGGCCGATGTAAACGAAGGATACTCCGGGCAGTGCTTCGGCCGCCTGGTTGAGCGCCTGGAAATCAAGCCATTCCACTATGGCCCCGGCGAAAACCGCTCTCGGTCTTGGGATCTGGGCATATTCGGGGGGCAGTTCCGCCTGGGCGGCATAATCATCAAAGACCACGCCATTGGAAAAGTATCTGAACTTTTCCGGGTCACCGGGATCGATCCCTTTTTTAACCCCCAGGGAGGGGTACAAAACCACATCGGCGGCCTTTACCAGGGCTTCCTGTTCGCGGCCCACGGCCGGGCAGTAGGTATCCCTGAGCTTGGGGTCGTCGGCGGCGCGGTACACTACCTGGCGGGCCCCGATCCCGTCAAGCAGGAAATTGAAATAAACCGAATCGAAATACATGACATCCACGCTGCCAAAGCCATTCTGCCGGATCCGGTCCAGGATCGGCGGAAAGGCAAGGCGATGCCAGTTCTTATGCACCCACCCGCTTTTAAGCAGCGGCTTGTTGGCCGGGACGGCAACGGAGCCGGGGACATAGGCCCAAAGATTGCCGCCTTCTGCATGGATCCCCCCTGCCCGATAAACCGCAAACCGGTCCTTGAGCCTGGTTTGGTCCCGGGGCCCGAAAAGGTGGGCCGGCGATATAGGAAAGGAGACATAGGCCACCTGCCATCCGTCTTGGGCCAGTATCCGGGCTATCTGATGGCTGCCGACCCGGAGGGGGCTGCCCCAGTATTGGCTACAGGCCATTAATATTCTTTTCATGATCCGTTAGCCGTCATAACCTGAAAATACATCTACCAAACCGTCCATAGTGCTGGTCCAATTAAAATATTCTGCCCTTTTTCCGGATCGGCTCATCGCCTGCTTATAGAGGCTGGGATCTTGAATAAGTTTGACCACGGCTGAGGCCAAGGATCCGGCATCATTGCCGGGGATCAGAAATCCGCTGCTCTGGTCAATGACCGTCTCGGCCGGGCCGCCGGAGTTGACCGCCACCACCGGCAGTCCGTGCGCCATGGCCTCCAGCGGGGCCAGGCCGAAAGGCTCGTTGAGGGCGGCGCTGACGTACAGATGCGATCCGTCATAAAGCCGATCCAGTTGGGGGCGGCTGACACTGCCCGAAAAACTGACCAGCGTTTCCAGACCGAGTTGACCGGCCAGCCGTTCCAGAGCCCCTCTCTCTTCCCCGTCGCCCACAATGTTCAGTCTCACCTGATGTCCCTGATCCAACATTATCTTCAAAGCCCTGATGACCGTCCCGATGTTCTTGAATTTGGTCAGCCGGCCGACTGTGATCATGGTGAACGCCCCGCCATCAAAGATCTTCACTTCCACCGCCCCGGGCGCCTCCACCCCGATGTACACCGTCTTGATCATATCATCGGCATAGCCGTAGACCTCCTGGGCGTATCTCCGGGTGTATTCCGAATTGGCGATCACCCGGTCTGGCAGGGCGGCAAATCTTCCATCAATGGCCTTGAGCAGGGGATTGAACAGCCTGGCCCCCAGCCGCATCAGCGGATCTTTGATGGAGGCGATCCATTCCCGGGAGTGGATGAAGGCCGAGGGCTCCTGGCACATCCACACCAGGCGGATCTTCTTGTGAAACAGCTTGTAAAAGCCTCCCCACCAGTTGGCCGGAAAGACCTGGGAGAATAAAATAAAATCATCGAATTTATTGAGGACCCGGGATATCTTGATGCAAGACCAGGGGAATAGGATCCAGAACCACAGGCTGGAGGACAGCGGTCCGCCGATATCAATGAAATCAATTTCTTGGCGGTAATCCCCCACCAGTGCCTGATCGGCCCTGATGGAGATGACCCTGACCCGGTAGCCCCGCTGGGCCAGCCGGCGGCCCGATTCCAGCACGAACCGGCCGGCTCCGCCGTAAGCGGTGAAATGGGGATGCAGATATATAATGGTCCGGGCCATGGTTCAACCGCCGCCGATCAGAGACCACAGCCGGTAGACAGCCGTGGTCTTGATCGTGTTAAACCGGTGTATTAATCTAAGCATTGGTCTTTTATCAAGATATCTCAGCGCGATCCGATATTCCTCGTCAAATTGGGCGCCAAAACCGCCGCCGCTCTTGGACTGCCGGTACCAGCGGAAATCGGCCAGATGTTCTCTGATCACGTTTATCCGGTATTTGGAAGCCAGCCGGCACCACAGGTCGTAATCCATGACATAATGGAGTTTTTCATCAAAATATCCCACTTCGCGGTGAACATCCCGGCGCCAGAAGGTGGCCGGCTGGGAGATGAAGTTCTCCTTTAAAAGATTATTGAAAGACGGGAATCTCAGCAGGATCTTTTTATAACGGGTGACGGCCTTCCTTATCTCCCGCCCCTGTTCATTGATCACCCGGCAGTATCCGGTCAGAAACTTTTGATCCGGATGTTTTTCGAAGAAATCGCTGACCGCCTGCAGGCATCCCGGGGCCAGCAGATCATCCGCGTTCAGGTAGGCGGCCACCTCCCCCCCGGCTATCCTCAGGCCCTGGTTGATGGCGTCGGACTGGCCACGGTCCTTCTCCGAAAGCCAGCGGAAGGCCAGGCCGGCGCAGGCTGGTTTGATCCGCCCCGAGTTGAGATCGCCCTCATATTTTCTTAATATCTCCAGGGTGCCGTCGGTGGAGCCGCCGTCGATGACCAGATATTCCAGCTCGAAATCACCGGCCTGGGAAAGAACCGAGTCGATGGTCAGGGGCAGAAAGCGGGCCAGATTGTAGCTGGGGGTGACTATGGATATCAGCATCTACTTGCCTTCCAGCATTTCCCTCAATTTTTCCTTGAGCAGGCCGATCTCCTGGGCCATTTTTTTGTTCTTCTCGGCCAGATCCGAGGTGATGATGGAGAACTGGATCAGGATGACGAACAGGGCCATCACCAGTATCAGCAGGAAGGCGGTGGGCGGGTAGGCGATGCCCATCAGGTTGGCCAGCACCTCCAGGCCCCGGCGCCATATCGAGAAGAACAGGAAGACCGTCCCGATGAACAGCCACAGCAGGGAATGGTTCTCCCGGATCCTTTTCCGGCGGATCAGCTCCAGGATGAACAGCAGCAGTCCGACGCTGCCGGCTATGGCTAAAAACTGGATGCGGTGCGGATCGAACGAAGCGAACATCACTCCCTCCTTATTTTGGGCCGGATGGCATTCATGGCCAGGGTCAGCAGCACTTTTATCATGTAATAGGGTCCGATGAGGCCGGACAGCGAGGAGACGCCTTTCTGGCGCTGTTCCATCTTCACCGGCACCTCGGTCATTACAAAGCCGTTCCGGCCCAGCAGCACCACCGCCTCGGGCTCGGGAAAATCATCGGGGTACCCCCCGGCCAGAAATTCCAGGGCCCGGCGGTTGTAGGCCCGGAAGCCCGAGGTGTTGTCGGTGATCCGCTGTCCGATCAGCAGGGAGTTTACCAGTTGGATCATCCTCATGCCCAGGCGTCTTAAAAATGTTGCTTGGTACTCATAAGGCTTGGTTAAAAATCTGGACCCTATCACCACCTCGGCCTGCCCTGCCAGAAGCGGGGCGATCAGGGCCGGGATCTCACCGGCCAGATGCTGGCCGTCCCCGTCGAACTGGACGGCGATATGGTAGCCGTTCCTTTGGGCATAGATGAAGCCAGTCTGCACCGCCCCCCCGATGCCCAGGTTGACCGGCAGGTCTATCACCCGGACCCCATGGGCCCGGGCGACGGCCGAGGTATCGTCGGAGGAGGCGTCATTGACCACCAGGATATCGGCCTCCAGGCCGGAGGATCGCAGGTCTTCGATCACACGGCCAACATTCCCGGCCTCGTTGAAGGCCGGGATGATCAGCAGGATCTTGGGCGGTGTTTTCATTTTTTACCAAGAAGCTTTATCAGGTCAGGCTTTAATTTTAAGGCCCGCCCCAGGTACAGCCGGGAACTGTCTTCCCAGCCCTTTTGCCTGTATAAAATACCCAGGTTGAACAGCGCCTCGGGGATCCTTCCATCGATATCCAAAGTCCTTAGATACTGCCGCCGGGCCTTCTCCAGTTTACCCTGTTGGTGGTACAGCATGCCCAGGTTCAGCTGGGCCTCGATATTCTCGGGACGGCTCAGTATGGCCAGCTGGTACTGCCGTTCCGCCCCGGCGGTATCGCCCCTCTGGTGGTAAAGATAGGCCAGGTTATATCTCAGAGATGAGGAGCGGGGCGCCAGTTCCAAGCTTTTTTTAAAACTATCCTCGGCCTTCTGCCATTGGCCCAGCGACTCGTACACTATGCCTAAACCGTGATAAATGTCCTTGTTCTCAGGGTCCAATTGCAATGCCCTTTTATAATACAACCCGGCCCTTTCGTACTCCCCTTGTTCAATAAAAATATACCCCCATTGGGTATATGATAACGCAACCTGCGGTTCATTATCAACTAAATTCAGCAACAGACTGTCTTGATCATAATAAACGGGAAGCCGCACAATCGTTATAACAGCATAAAAAGCAATAAAGATCCATGACAATGCAAAATAAAGTGGCTTGTCCAATTTGATCCTTTGCGGCCAGTTCATTTGAGAGAGCATTATTATTGCGCCGATAAATGAAACATAAATCCGGTGTTCGTGATAGAAAGCAAAATCGGTGCCTCTTAGCAAGTGAGGCATAATAAATATCACTGCTATCGATAAACCAGAATAAAATACAAGCCGGTTTTTAACACCCCAAAAACGGACAAAAAACAGCAGGACGGCCAAGGCGCTCAGACCGTACCATAACATAGCGGGCTTAGGGATGGGCAGGACCGAAAGGTTGAACGGAAACAGTACCTTTCCGGCATAGCCCGGCATTCCCTGGATATTTTCCCAGGCGCTGTTGAACACCATTTGGCCCGAACCGGGATTGGCCGTAATCACCGAATTCCTGATGAACAGCCAAAGTAGGGTTATGGTCAGCCAGCCCAGGACAATATAAACGCTATGGGCGGCTCTGCTCCCCTTCCCTTTAGCGGCCAATAAAATAATGAGCCCGGCAACCGGAAATCCGACGGCGGATTCTTTGGTAAAAAGCGCCACGGCCAGGAAAAGCATGCTCCCTGCAACCCAATACCAAGCCCTGGTCTGGCTGTAGTTGACCAGGGAAATGACAAAGCACAGCATCCACAATCCCAGCAAGGTGTCGTTGCGGCCGGGGATCCAGGCCACGGCTTGAACCATCAACGGATGCACCAGGAAAAAGGCCGAGAGAAAAAACGACAGGATAGGGGCAACCTCAAATTTCCTAAGCAGTGAAAACAGCAGGCCGGCACAGATATAATGGATCACAAGATTCGTCAGGTGATAGATCCAAGGGGAGATCCCGGCGATTTTGGCATCCAGCATGAACGAGGCAACCAGCAGCGGCCGGTAGGCCACGGTATCAGCCCGGAAAACGTCCGAGCCGAAGAGGTCAAATATGTTGCCGGGGTCAGCCAGGTATTTTTGATTGACAACTATCAGATAATAATCGTCAAAATAGCTGTACTTGAACCCGATGGCCGGTAAAAAAAGTATTATGGCCAGTCCGGCTAAAATGAGGTAAAATCCCTTGTCGCCTTTTAAAATATCTTTTATTTTATTTAAAAAATGGATCATCTTTTTTTGCAATTAAAATAGGTAGGTTGTCAATAATACAACCTACCTACAATTTTTACAATGGCATTTTTAGATGGCGGTGCCTGGTCTTAAGGTCAGGGACAACAAGGAAGCGTTGCTCTTGCCATAAGCGGTGATGGTATACCCATCAGTGGCGCCCTCATATCCGGTCTCACCAGGGTTCACCGGCACGCCGTCAAGAACCGTGGCCACTCCGCCAAAGGGGTTCTTTAAGGACACTGCCGCAATCATAGCATCGAAGTCAATATCCCCGGCCGCGCCCGGGCAGGTGGTGGTGCCATCGGTGGGATAAATGCCGTCTTTCCTGGTGGCAAAATCCTCAGCGGTCAGCTGAACGGTATGCATGTTGGACTTGACAGCCGATTCCTTGGCCCGGTCCTGCATGGACATAAAGTTGGGGATGGCGATGGCCGCCAGGATGCCGATGATGACCACCACGATCATCAGCTCGATGAGGGTAAAACCTTTGCGGGACATTTTGTTCTCCTTTTTTAAATTAATGGGATTGTTAATTAATTATCTCTGCACCAATTAAATAAATGCAAGTTAAATGCCAATTGATAGATTCATATAACTAATTATCCGACAGACCATTAAGTATTATCTTATTAAAATTTTAAGCAATAACACTATTGCATTATAATTTATATTGCATTATGCAATACTAGATTGCGTTTCCGGGAGATAAATTAAAATTCAATATCCGGTCTTTTCCGAACCCCCTTATTTTATATGTTACGGCAACAAGGGCCGAACCTTCTGGTATAATATTATTTGCGGCATCGTACCCGGTAAAATATACCACCCCTGACGGTCCGACAGGCGCGTCATTGGGAAGATATATCACGGCATGGTCATTCCGGTTAAAGGGATTGGCATAGCTCATATAGGGACAGATCAAAGTGTTGGGTGGAAAGGGCGGCTTGGTGGCACCCTCGGTTATTGATTTGTGAACGTCGTTTCCGGTTATGTCCGATATTCTTACGGTCAGATCAGCCGGATAAAAGCCACCGGTCCTGGTATTGAAATCCTCCACCACCAACTGCAGGGTATGCATGTTGCTTTTTAATGAAGCCTCTATCGCCCTGTCCCTCATGCTAAGGTAATTAGGAATTGAAATGGCGGCCAGCACTCCGATTATGACCACCACGATCATCAGCTCTATCAGGGTGAAACCCTTCTGGGATGTTTTAGCGGCCTTCTCCTGGATCCGGTTCAGCTTTTCGATGATCTCCCGGTCCACCTTCTGCTCCTCCTTTAGTTTGCGGGTGTATACCTCCAGCTCCGAGAGCACCGATCGGGCGGCCTCCTGCTCCCCGGCCACCATCTTCCTGATGCTCTCGGTCATTACATTGAACTGCTCGGCCAGATGGTGTCCCTCGTCGTTCTTGCGGAATTTCATGGGGTGCTTAGGCCAGTCGCCCTTCTCCAAAGACTTCATGCCGTTATTCAACCTTACCAAAGGTCCCGCTATACGATGGGAGATAACTATGGATATCCAGCCCATTATTAAAATAAGAACCGGAATGACGATGAACAGCGTTTTATGAACCTGGTCGAATATATTGATCAGCGATGTTTGGCCGGAAGCATAAGCCGGGCCGGTGATCCCGTTCCAGATTATCAGATAGACCGCCCCGCCCACCAGCAATATCCCGCTGGCCACCATGGCCAAGATCTGGGCTACGATCCTGATCTGCATATCCTTGTGAGCCAGTATTTTCCGCCTTCTATTTTCAGCCATACTTATCCTTTGATTGAATTGTCATATAATACAAGCAATTATCATGCCTAAAATCGGGAGCCAAGCCAAAGTTGGCTTTGATCGCGTTCGTTGAATTTTGGCGCACACTCATCGCGAGGCATTCAAGCATGATAAACAAACGAAGCGATCCATTTTATTTAGATTGCTTCATAAGCATCAAATACAGCCAACCTCGCAATGACTATTATCGCCATACTGACTGCCCTGCTTTTATTCATCCGTAATGTTATAACTTTTCAGCTTGCGGTACAGGGTGGCATAATGGATCCCCAGCTTTTTGGCCGCCAGGGATTTGTTGTTGCCGCATTCCTCCAATACCCGAAGTATGGTCCGCTTTTCCTTGTCCTTAAGACTGCCTCCCTCCTCCGGGGCTTTCTTTTTCACCTCAGGGCCGGGCCGCAGCAGCTCATCGGGAAGGCTGGACCGCTCGATCACCGGGCCGGTCTCCAGGATGATGGCCCGCTCCAGGACATTCTCCAGCTCCCGGACGTTGCCCGGCCAGCCGTACTGCATCAAAGCATCCCTGGTGGCGGCCGACAGCAGTTTTACCGGAAGGTTCTGCTTCCGGCAGTAATTGTCAATGATCTCCTCGGCCAGCAGCAGCACGTCGTCCTTGCGGTCCCTTAAGGGGGGGATGGTTATCTGGATGACGTTGAGCCGGTAGAACAGGTCCATCCTGAACCTATTATTCTCCACCGCCTTGGCCAGGTCGCTGTTGGTGGCCGAGATCACCCGGACGTCCACCTTGATGGGACGGGTGCCGCCCACCGGAACGATCTCCCGCTCCTGCAGCACCCGCAGCAGCTTCACCTGGATGGCCGGCGAGGTCTCGGACACCTCGTCCAGGAAAAAGGTGCCGCCGGAGGCCACCCGGAACAGGCCGTCCTTGTCGCGCATGGCCCCGGTGAACGATCCCTTGACGTGGCCGAACAGCTCCGATTCCAGCAGGGTCTCCGGCAAAGCGGCGCAGTTGATGCTGACGAAAGGCCCCTGCCCCCGGCCGCTCAGGCGATGCAGCTCCCGGGCCAGCAGCTCCTTGCCGGTGCCGGACTCCCCGCTGATCAGCACCGTGCTGTCGGTGGGGGCCACCTGCTGGACCATGTTCATGATCTCGACGAAGTTGGGGGACCGGCCTATTATCCGGCTGTCGTATTCCCGGCCGGCCTGTTCGGCCTTATGGGCCCCGGGGATCTCGATATGGGCAAACCGGATGAAATCGTCGATGGTCTTGCGGATGTACTCGGTCTTCTCCTTCACCCGGGAGATCTTGGAGATGATGACCGGGTCCACCTCGTTTTCCCTCATCAGTTCGGAGATGGTGGCGTTTATCTCGGAGAGATAGGGATGCAGCAGTTTCAGCAGGGATTTGGTCAGCTCCTTGGAGGTCTCCAGCTGTTCCATCTCGATCATCCGGTTCTCCAGGGATTTGACCGCGCTAAGGTCCTGAAAGATGGCGATGACGCCCTCCAGCCTCCCCTGGCTGCCGTAGACCGAGGTGGTGCTGACCCCCACCGGGATGCCATCCTCCCGGCCCCGCGATATCTTTATCTCCATCCGCTGGGAGCGGTTCCCCGGCAGGCTATTCTCCGGGTTCAGCACGCCCCCCAGGGGCTCCAACCCCTCAACGGCTATCTGGGAGACATGGCGGCCGATGATGTCCTTTTTTTCCAGCCCCAGTATCTGCAGGCCGGAAAGGTTGCAGTATACGATCTGCCCTTTTTCATTGATGGTCAGCAGGCCGCTGCCCATCTTCTCCAGGATGTCGCCGGTGGATAGCTTGAACTCCTCCAGGGCCCGGGTAGTATCCTCCAGCTGCCGGCCCTTCAGCCTCAGCCTTTCGGCCAGGTAGCCGGAGAAGGCCGCCACCAGGTAGAAGCAGATGGCATAGAGGTATCCCCGGAAAACAAATTCGGTGGTGAAGGCGGTCACAAATTCCTGGTCCCGGCCCAGCAGCAGGCCGGTCCTCAGGCTGCGGTAATCCAGATAGATCAAAAAGGCCAGGGTCAGGCTGGACAGGGTGGCGGTGATGATGGCCCCCCGGGCGAACCGGGCGTTGGCGGCGGCGATGATGGCCAGGAAGAACAACAGGGTGAAGGGGTTCTCGGCCCCGCCGGTCCTGTGGATGAAGATGGCGATCCAGCCGATGTCCAGCACCATTTGGGCATAATCCCACCGCCAGCCGGGCCATTTGTAATTCAGATACCTGGCCAGAATGGTCAGCAGCAGGTACATGACCGACAGCAGGATGATGGCCGAAAAAGAAAGGGGAAGCGCCCCCAGTGCCTTCAGCACCAAAGCGCTTCCCGTCATCAGGGCCGCGATCGTCACCCGGCCCCACAGCAGGACCGGGTTATCCTTCAGGAGGTTTACTCCCATCAGCTTGCCAACAATTGGCCGATCACTTGCCGCCCATCAGGGCCGAGGTCATGCTGAAGATGGGCAGGTACATGGCGATCACCATGCCGCCGATGCCCAGGCCCAGCACCACCATGATGATGGGCTCCATGGCGGCGGTCAGCCCCTCCACCGCCCCGTCCACCTCCTCGTCGTAGAAGTCGGCGATCTTGTTGAGCATCTCGTCCAGGCCGCCGGTGGCCTCGCCCACCGCGATCATCTGCACCACCATGGGCGGAAAGATCTTCATGGTCTTCAAGGGGGCCGAGATGGTCTCGCCGCCGCCGATGGATTTGCGGGCCGACATGATGGCGTCCTGCACCACCCGGTTGCCGGCGGTCTTGGCGGTGATCTCCAGGGCGTCCAGGATGGCCACGCCGCTGGACAGCAGGGTCCCCAGGGTCCGGGCGAACCGGGCCACGGCCGATTTCTGCTGCAGGTTGCCCAGGATGGGGATCTTAAGCATCAGGGTGTCCAGATACAGCTGGCCCTTGTCGGTCTTGTACCAGCGCTGCAGGGAGATGATTATGGCGGTCACCACGATGATGATGGGGATGATGAACTTCTGCAGGAACTTGGAAAGGCCCACCACGAACAGGGTGGGGGCCGGCAGCTTGGCCCCCATCCCGGCGAACATCTTCTCGAAGATGGGGATCACGAAGATCAGCAGCACCGCCGCGGCCCCCACCGCCACCGAGGTCAGGATCACCGGCATGATCATGGCCCTTTTGACCTTGGACACCAGGGCCTCGGCCTTCTCCAGGTAGATGGCCAGGCGCATCAGGATGTTGTCCAGGATACCGCCGGCCTCGCCGGCCGCCGCCATGTTGATATACAGCTCGCTGAACACGTTCTTCTGCCGGTTCAGGGCCTCGGCCAGGGTGGAGCCGCCCTCCACATCGGTCTTGATGGTCTCCAGCACCTTCTTGAAGGTGGGGTTCTCCTGCTGCTGGGCCTGGATCTCCAGGCAGGACACCAAAGGCAGGCCGGCGTTGATCATGGTGGCGAACTGCCGGGTGAAGATCGACAGGTCCTTGTTGCTGACCTTGGGCTGCATGAAACTGAGCTTGAGCTCCTTGGGCTTGATCCGCACCGAGGACACGATTATATTTTTCTTGCGCAGCGCCTCGATGACCGCGCCTTCGCTTTCGGCCGTCAGCTCTCCGGAGACCAAACCGGCTTTGGAATCGCGCCCCTTCCAGAGATATAGTGGCATCGTTATCGCTCCTTGTAAATATTTATTTTTCGCTAAGGAAATATATTGTCAATTTGATTACACCACCGCCTGGCGCTTCTTGATCATCTGGTCCAGCTCCTCGACGTTGGAGGTATAATCGAAGGCGGTGTCCAGGGTGATCTTCTTCTCCAGGAACAGGTTCATCAGCGACTGGTTCATGGTCTGCATGCCGTATTTCTGCCCGGCCTGCATCGAGGAATATATCTGGTGGACCTTGTCGTCCCGGATCAGGGCCTTGATGGCCGGGGTGCAGACCATCACCTCCAGGCACAGGGCCCGACCGCCCCGGGTCATGGGGATCAGCTGCTGGGTGATCACCCCCTCCAGCACGAAGGCCAGCTGGGCCCGCACCTGGGGCTGCTGGTAGGGGGGGAAAACGTCGACTATGCGGTGGATGGATTCGGCCGCCGAGTTGGTGTGCAGGGTGGCCAGTGTCAGGTGGCCGGTCTCGGAGATGTGCAGGGCCGATTCTATGGTCTCCAGGTCCCGCATCTCGCCCACCAGCACCACGTCGGGGTCCTGGCGCAGGGCGTATTTCAGGGCGTTCTTGAAGCTCTTGGTGTCCGATTCCAGTTCCCGCTGGTTGATGATGCATTTTTTATGATGATGGATGTACTCGATGGGATCCTCGACGGTGATGATGTGCCCCCGACGCTCGCTGTTGATCTTGTCGATCATGGTGGCCAGGGTGGTGGATTTGCCCGAGCCGGTGGGCCCGGTGACCAGCACCAGCCCCTTGGGTTTGTCGGCCAGGGCGGCGGCGATGGGCGGCAGGCCCAGGGCCTGGAAGGAGCGGATCTCCCAGGGGATCACCCGCATGGCCATGGCCACGCAGCCCCGCTGTAGGAAGATGTTGCCCCGGAAACGGGACAGCCCCTGGATGCCGATGGACAGGTCCAGCTCCCGCTCGGTCTCAAAGCGTTTCTTCTGGGTGTCCTTCAGGATGCTGTAGGCCAGCTGCTCTGTCATTTGCGGAGTGAGGGACTCGTGGGAGGTCTGCATCAGTTCGCCGTCCACCCGAATCACCGGCGGTACGCCCACCGTCAGGTGCAGATCGCTCCCCTTCTTCTGGATCATCTCCTCCAGGAGTTGGGTAAGAGTCAACATGCTTTTGCCCATCCTTATTTTATATTCATTTTACCGCGGGAACAGGGGAATATTCGGGATCAACCTTTCAGGTTTTGGTTTTTACGTTTTTATATTTGAGCTATCCCTCGGCGGTCTCGCGGAACATCTCCTCCACCGTGGTCAGGCCCTGTTTGACCTTGCCCCAGGCGTCCATCCGCAGGGTCAGCATGCCCTGCTCCACCGCCTTGGCCCTGATGGTGGTCACCGCCTCCCGGTTCAGTATCAGGTCCCTGATGTCGGGAGAGATGGGCATCACCTCGTAGAGCCCCACCCGGCCCTTGTAGCCGGTGTTGTTGCAGATGGGGCAGCCCCGGCCCTTGTAATAGGTGACCCCGGCCACCTCCTCAGCCTTGAACCCCATGTCGATCAGGGACTGGGGATTGACCTGAAACGGCTCCTTGCAAGCCTTGCAGATCCGACGCACCAGCCGCTGGGCCTGGATCAGCACGGTGGACGAGGCCACCAGGAACGGCTCGATCCCCATGTCGATCAGACGGCTGACCGACGACGGGGCGTCGTTGGTATGCAGGGTGGACAGCACCAGGTGTCCGGTCAGGGCGGCCTTGACCGCAATGGCGGCGGTGGGGCCGTCGCGGATCTCGCCCAGCATGATGATGTTGGGGGCCTGCCGCAGCATGGCCCGGAGAGCCACCTCAAAGGTAAAGCCTATGCCCAGCTCGGCCTGGACCTGGTTGACCCCTTTCAGGTTGTATTCGATGGGATCCTCCACCGTCAGGATGTGCCGGTCCGGGGTGTTCAGCTGGGACAGGGCGGAATACAGGGTGGTGGTCTTTCCCGATCCGGTGGGGCCGGTGATCAGGACTATGCCGTAGGGGGCATGGATGGCCTTCATGAAATTCTTCAGGGCCAGCTCGGTAAAACCGAAGTTGGCCAGGTCCAGGGTCAGCGATCCGGCGTCCAGGATACGCATCACCACCTTCTCCCCGAACAGTACCGGCAGAGTGGAGACCCGGAGGTCTATCTTCTTGTTGAGCACCTTGATGGCGATCCGGCCGTCCTGGGGCTTGCGGCGCTCGGTGACATCCAGCTTGGACATGATCTTGATGCGGGAGACCAGCGGGGCCTTCATCCGCATGGGGGGCTCCATCAGGGTCTGCAGCACGCCGTCCTGCCGCAGTCTTATCCGGAACACCTTCTCATAGGGCTCCACATGGATGTCCGAGGCCCCGCGACGGACCGCCTCGGTCATGATGTAATTCACCATCTTGACCACCGGAGTGGAGGAGCCGGCCTGCTGGGCATCGGCCAGGTCCTCGTCCTGCTCCAGGTCGTCCACCATCTCCATCTCGATGTCGCCCCCCAGCCCCTCCAGGGCCGACTCCTCATCCGGCAGGCTCTCGATGGCCTCGTCCTTGACCTGGCTCAGCTGGCCGCCGGAGGCGATCACCTGGACGTCCTTGCCCAGCGGATAGTGCTGTTCCAGCAGTTTCTTGACGGCCGAATAGCTGGCCACCACCGGCTTGACATCCAGCCCGGTGAGGAATTTGATATCCTCCAAAGCGAAGATGTCGGAGGGGTCGATCATGGCCAGGGTCAGGGCCCGGCCCAGGCGTTTTATCGGGATCACCATGAATTTGTTGGCGATGTCCGGCCGGATCAGCTTGATGACCGCCGGCTCCACCTGGAAATTGCTCAGGTCCATGGCCGGCACCGTGAACTGCCGGGACATGAACTGCATGGCCACGTTCTCGGTGACCATCCCCATCCGGACCATGGTGGCGGCCAGCGGCTCGTTGCTGTTCTTCTGCTCCAGGGAGGCCTGGTCGTACTGGGCCTTGGTCAGGAGCCCCATCTTCAAAAGCATGTCGGCTATGTTTTGCGCCATATATCAACAATCGATCTGTGATGTGTTTGATTATCTCAATTAATCGGCGGCGGCCACGGTCTCCTTGATGACCTCTTCGATGGTGGTTATCCCGCTGCGGACCTTGTGGATGCCGTCCATCCGCAGGGTGGACATCCCGTCCTTCACGGCCTGGGCCTCTATCTTGAAGGTGGGGGCCCGTTCCAGGATCAGGTCCCTGATGGCCGGGCTGATCGGCAGGATCTCGGCCAGGCCGATCCGGCCCTTGTATCCGGTATTGCGGCACTCCGAACAGCCCTTGCCCCGGAAGGCGGTGAATTTAGCTATATCCGCCTTGTCGCCCAAAAATTCGCGCAGCATCTTTTCCTCCGGCTGGTACTGCTCCTTGCAGTAGGAGCAGATCTTGCGGACCAGCCGCTGGGATTCCACCAGCAGCAGCGAAGAGGCGATCATGAACGGCTCCACCCCCATGTCCACCAGCCGGGTGATGGTCAGCGAGGCGCTGTTGGTGTGGACGGTGGACAGCACCAGATGCCCGGTGAGCGATGACCGGATGGCGATCTCGGCCGTCTGCCGGTCGCGGATCTCCCCCACCATGATGATGTTGGGGTCCTGTCTTAAAAAAGCCTTCAGGGCGGCGGTGAAGGTGGTGCCGCCCTCCTCGTGCACCGCCACCTGATTGACCCCCATCAGGCTGTACTCCACCGGCTCCTCGGCGGTCATGATATTGGTGTCCGGGTGGTTGATGGATTCCAGGCAGGCGTACATGGTGGTGGTCTTGCCGGAGCCGGTGGGCCCGGTGACCAGCACGATCCCGAAGGGCGTCTGGATGGCCTTCAACAGATATTTCAGCGGCTCCGGCTCGAACCCCAGGGTGGGCAGGTCGAAGGACACCGCGCTGCGGTCCAGGATGCGCAGGGCCACCTTCTCCCCGAAGGCGGTGGGGATGATGGACACCCGGATGTCTATCGGCTTGCCCTGGATGATCATCCGCAGGCGGCCGTCCTGGGGAAAGCGCTTTTCCTCGATCTTCAATTTGGCGATGATCTTTATCCGGGCCGCGATGGAGCTCTTCATCCTTAAGGGGGGAGACATCACCTCGTGCAGCACGCCGTAGACCGACATCCGGACCCGGATCTCCTTCTCATAGGGCTCGATGTGGATGTCGGTGGCATTGCGCTTGACCGCCTCGGCTATCAGGCCGTTGACCAGCTTGGCCGCCGGACTGCTCTCGATGGCCGCGGCCATCTCCGAGGCCGAATCTCCACCCGACTCCTGCTGTTCCTCCAGGACCTCCAGATCCCCGGCATCCACGTCGGCCTCGGCCTCATCCATGGCCTTCATCACGTCCTCCAGCATCCCGGCCGAGCCGTATTGCTTGTCGATGGCCGACCAGATGGCGGCCTCGGAGGCTATCACCGGGCGGACCTCGAAACCGGTGGAGAATTTTATGTCCTCCATGGCCAGGACATCGTTGGGGTTGACCATGGCCACGGTCACGCTCCGCCCCAGGCGCGACAGGGGGATCAGTCCGTACTTCTGGGCTATATGGGGCGGTATCAGTTTGAGGATGGGCTCGTCAATCTTGTAATCGTTCAGGTTGACCGAGGGGACGTTGAACTGCTTGCTCAGGAAGGCCACCACCTCGTCCTCGGTGACAAATCCCATTTTCACCAGCAGGGAGCCCAGCCTCTGGCCCGAGGTCTGCTGTTCCTTGAGGGCCTGATCCAGCTGCTCCGCACTGATCATCCCGGCCTTGAGGAGCATGTCTCCGACTTTTAACGCCATGTCATGTCTTATTTAAAGTTTAGCTGTTGATATTTCAATCCGAGGCCGTCTCCACGATGGCCGCCTCCAAGGTGGTGATGCCCTTTCTGACCTTGTCCAGGGCATCCTCCCGCAGGGTCTTCATCCCCAATTTGACCGCCATCTCCCTGATCTCATCGGTGGAGGCCCGGGAGACTATCAGCCTTCTTATCTCGGGGCCGATGGTCATCACCTCAAACACCCCCACCCGGCCCTTGTATCCGGTGTTGTTGCACTCCAGGCAGCCCTTGCCCTTGAACAGCTCCACCCCCTGGAAGCTGGCGGGATCGATCCCCATCTTGACCATCTCCTCCGAAGATATCTTCTCCGGCTCCTTGCATTTTGAGCAGACGCGCCTGACCAGGCGCTGGGCCTCGATCAGGTTCACCGTGGCGGCTATCAGGAAGGGCGGGATCTCCATATCCAGCAGGCGGTTCAGCGAGCTGGGGGCGTCATTGGTATGCAGGGTGGACAGCACCAGATGTCCGGTCATGGCCGCGGTCATGGCGATCTCGCCGGTCTCCCGGTCCCGGATCTCCCCCACCAGCACGATGTTGGGGTCCTGCCGCAAAAAGGCCTTCAGGGCCTTGGCAAAGGTATAGCCGATCTCCGGGCGGACGTTGACCTGGTTGATCCCCACAATGTCGTATTCCACCGGATCCTCGGCGGTGACGATGTTGACCCCGGGTTTGTTCAGGCGGGAGATGCCGGAATAGAGGGTGCGGGTCTTGCCCGAACCGGTGGGACCGGTGACCAGTATCATGCCGGTGGGCCGGGTCAGGGCTTTCAGAATATCATCCAGGGCCTTGCCCTCGATGCCCAGCTGGGTCAGGTCGCCGCCCAGGCTGGTCTGCTCCAGCACCCGGATGACGATCTTCTCGCCGTATTTGATGGGCATGGTGGACACCCGCAGATCCACGGTCCGGTCGATAAGTTTGATGGAGAACCTTCCATCCTGCGGCAGGCGCCGTTCGGTGAGGTTCAATTTGGAAAGCACCTTGATGCGCGAGGCCAGGGCCGCCGAGATCCGGCGGGGCGGCGACATGGTCTCCTGGAGGACCCCGTCTATCCGGTAGCGCACCCTCAGGATCTTTTCGTAGGGCTCTATGTGGATGTCCGACGCCCCGCGCTTGATGGCGTCGATGACGATGCTGTTGACCAGTTTCACCACCGGGGTGGATTCGATCTCGGCCTGGCTGGCCACCTCATCCATGTCCTTCTCCACCAGCTCCATGTCCTCGGCGGCGATCTCCTGCTCCACCGACTTCAGGGCCTCGGCCCGGGTGGTGCTGCCGTAATACTTGTCCAAAGCCTTCTCCAGCGAGGTCTCGGCGCAAACCACCGGCTTGACCTCCATCCCGGTGAGGAAGGCGATATTCTCCATGGTGAACACGTCGGCGGCGTTGGACATGGCCAGGAACAGGGTCCGCCCGGTCCGCTTGATAGGCATCACCTGGAATTTCTGGGCTATTTCCGGGGGGATAAGTTTCAGCACCTGGGGATCCAGTTCGGCGGTGGAAAGATTGACCGTGGGAAGGTTGAGCTGCTTGCCCAGGAACTGGGTGATGGAATCTTCGGTCATAAATCCCAGCTTGATAAGGCTGGAGCCCAGCTTGGCTCCGGAGCTTTTTTGCTCGGCCAGGGCCTTGTCCAGCTGATCTTTGCTGATCAGGCCGGACTGCACCAGCATGTCGCCTAATTTCAATCCCATAGCATCTCCCTCAATTTGAAACAATATAGCATATGCAAGTTGCAAATGTCAAGCAATTTGTCTTTTAACTTGATGGCCCTTAATGGTCTACAAACACATGCTCCCTGAGCCGGTTGAATTTTTTATGGCCGATGCCCTTGACCTTCATCAGGTCCTCGATTTTTTGGAAATCGCCGGATTCCTTCCTGAAGTCAATTATTCTTTTGGCCATGGCCGGACCGATGGCCGGAAGCTTCTCCAGGTCCCGCGGCCCGGCCCGGTTGAGGTCTATCTTTCCGGCCGGGAGCTTTTTGACCGGCCATCGATTTTTTGCCGCAGCTTCCGGGGCGGCCGGAAATGATCCCGGCTGTTCGATGGCCCGGGGCAGGTCCGGCCCGCCGTATTTAAGCTCCGGGGCGGCGCCGGGATGGCTTTTCTTGTAGAGCAGCACGGCATTGCCCAGGGCCAGGGCCGCCATAAAAAAGATTATCACCTTTTTTTCATCCGGCGTCAACCCGAACATATTTTCCACCAATCAAGCGTTAAAACTTGATCTCCACCGAGGCATTGAAGGCCGTCCGGTTGCGGTTGTTGTTCTTGGCTATCTTGTCGCTGGTGAAGCTGTAATCGACCGAGGCCGACCCGGTGATGCTCCGGGTGAAATTATAGCTGGCGCTGGGCGACATGGCAAATTCGTGGACCAGCGAGGTGTATCCCAGTTCGGTTATCTTTTCATAGCTGGTCTCGGCCAGCAGCTGTTTCAGGGCGGCCAACTCCCCTTCCGGAATGGCATTCCTGGCGCCGATGATGGAGTAGCTGAATTGTGATTGCAGGCCGAGCTCGCTGTTGAATTTTATCCGTTTTTTTCCCAGCTTCCACAGGTTGAGCTTGAAACCCTTGGGGGCGCTGAAGGAATAGGAAACGGAACTGCTGGTCTTAAAGGTCTGGTTGTAGGTGTCCCGCCCCTGCCCGATGATGTCGTCGTTCTTCTGGCTGCTGTAATCAAAGGCCAGGCTGGTGCTGATGTTCTTCTTCCATCTCCCGGACATGGAAAGTATCGGGCTGAAATTGTTCTTGGTGGAGATCCTGACCAGGGCCTTCTGGTTCTCCCAGGTCTTGTCGATGGTCCGGCTGTAAGAGGAGGTCAGGCTGGCGCTGTTCAGGGCCTTTTTCCACAGGCCCCATCTCTCCAGGCCGGCCAGGGTGGCCCTCAGCTCAGGCCAGGTGACGCTGCGGCTGGAGTTCTGGGCATCGCCCACAATGATGGTGTCGTCGCTGCGGCGGAAGGAAAGGTTCAGCGACAGCCTCATCAGCTCCAGGCTGGTGCCCAGGGAATATGAGTTGCGGATGGTATTGCGGTCGGCGCCGGTCTGGAAATACCGGGGGATATCCGCCACCTGCTGCTTAAGGCCGAACTGGTACAACAGATCGGGGCGCCTCATCAGCAGGTTCGATGCCTGGCTGGAGTTATCGCGGCTGAAGGAGGCCTGGACCCCCCCCAGCTTGTTGAACAGATAATCGATCTTTTTTACCAGCCAGCGGGGGCTTCCCACCTCGGCCGAATCGTCCTGGGCCTTGTTGCGCCAGCCGGTCACCTTGGCCAGCCATTTGCCCACCTCCAGGCTGCTGTTCAGGGACAGGCTGTTGGAATTGCTGACGTTCAGCAGGTGAAAGGTGTCCACCATGCTGGGCCGGGGGGCCAGGCTGTGGCCCTCGCTGTATTGGGTGGAGAAGGCCAGGCTGGGCTTGATGACCTTCAGCCAGCCCAGGGTGGTGCTGTAGTTCACCCTCTGGGAACGGGAGGTCTCGGACCCCAGGCCGAGCTTTCCGGCCCATTCCCCCTGAAAGAACCGGTCCTTCAGGTTCCGGGTGGTGTTGAAGGAGTAGCTCAATGAGTTCATCAGCTGCCAGGAGAGCTGTCCCTGCCCGTTTCGGGTGTCCCCGCTGCCGTTGGTGTTCCTGACACCGGTGAGCTTGTCCCAATACCAGTGCTGCGTTTGGCTGCGGGACCATCCCAGACCGAAGGAGCTGGGCAGATAATAGAATTGCCATCCCGGCCAGGTCTTGAAGGATTTTTTCTCTCCCGGGCTCCAGCCATATCCCAGGCTCAGACCGGTGGAGGTGGTGCTGTCCGCCGTGGTCCGGCTGTCGGAGACGCTGCGGCTCCAATTGAACCGGGGCGAGATCCGGTCGATGGTAAGATTGGTCAGCCACCAGCGGGTCATGCTCTTGGAGAAGGAAACGTCAAACCCGGCATTCCGGGAGAAGGCCCTCTGGGCCCGGCTCTCCTCCTCGGTAAGCCTGATATCGTCGGCCCCGTATTCGCCATACTGCTGGGATTCATCGTATCGGAAGCCGATGGGAAGGGCCAGCCCCAGCCGTTCCAGATACAGTTTATGGGCGTTGAAGCTGCCGTTCAGGCTGTAGCTGATATCCTGGGATCCGCTCCCGGTGCCGTTGGTGTTGATCCCGTACCAGTGGCTTCCGGTCTTTTTGTATGCGGCGTTGAGCGATAACAGGTCGGCAAAGTTGATCGAGGCGCTGGAGACTATGGCGGTGCCCCGGTCCCGGCGGACATCGTCCAGCCGCAGTTCGTCGAACCACACCTCGTCGCTGAAGATCCTGGCGGTATCGTCGTTGAAAACGCACAGTTCGATGCGGGTCAGGCTGATCAGGCTGGGATTGCCCTTCAGGGAATAGCTGCCGCTGGTCCTGATCTTGTCGGCGGTATCGGCCGGGAACGGCAGTTTTTTCAGGTCGCTGAAGGATAGAATGTCCATGGTCATTTCCTGCCAGCCGGAGGACAGGGCCTGCCGGTATTGATAGTAGCTGTTGGGATCGTTGCCGATCAGCCGCAAAGCGAACGATTTCCTGACCTGGGTGCTGGCGTTGCTGTGGACCCAGATCTTCAGGGTCTTATATCCGGTGTAATTGTTCTCCCTGTCCCGCAGTATTTTCCCGGCTTTGACATAATGCCCGGAGCCCAGGCTGTCGATGTTGAAAACCAGGCTCTGCTCGAACTCCACCCTTCCCTGGTCGTCCTTCTGTTCGGTATTGGGAGGGCTGCTATAAAGAGAGTCATCCCGGTTGTTCTTCACCTCGATGGTGAATTTTTCGGAGGGGTCGACGGCGTCGAGGGTGTCGTCAGAGAACACCCCCTCCTCCTGCCAGCGGTTGCCGCTGACCTCTATCATGGCTATCTCGAAGGCGGTGCTGGCCGGGCAGCTGTCCACCCAGATCCGGGCATACTGGATGGAATTCCAACCCAGCTGGGGGCCCACCGGCTGGGCGGTGTCCAGCAGGGCTGACAGCTGGTGCCAGCCATACTGGTTGGCCTGGCTCTGGGAAAGGTCGAAGCGGAAGCTGTAATAATTATCGCCCAGTTGGGGTATATCCATGGAATCCAGGCCGTTCATCTTGAGATCCTCGGTATCGTAATACCCGTTGCGCTCGGTCCCGTTTATTTTGCTGTAATCCGGTTTGGTTATGTCAACCACATAATCATCGGCCCCGTCGTCGCCCGATGAGGCCGAATAAGTGCTGTCATTCCCCCTTGCCCGGTCCAGGCCGATGTCGTGGGCATCGGTATAGACCGGCTCCCGGTTGAGGTTCAAAGGCTCGCAGTCCACTTTATTGTTCTGGGGATGCAAGCCCTTCCTGGTCCACCAAACCTGATCCTCGCTGATGTTCCGGCCGATATCTATATGGACCACTCCCTTGCTGTTCAAGCCCCTTATCCAGAGGTTCAGCAGTTTGCTCTGGCTCAGGTCCAGCCCGGTCTTGCTCAACAACTGGGTGACCCCGGCCCAGGAGCTCAGGGTGTCCTGATGTCCGGCTTCATACTTCAGGAACAAGGTCCTGATGGTTTCGTTCCTCTGGGTCTCATCGGTGATGGCGGGGTTGATCTCCTTCATGGTGACCTGGGTGGTGGGGTTGTACCAGTAATATGTTTTGGCCAGCATGGTATCGGTCCTGCCCGGGGGGACGCTGGAGCGCACCCAGGCCGAACGGCTCAGGTTGAACTCGTCGGACACCTTGCTGCCGTCCATATCGTCAATGTACACCTGGCCCTTGGTGTTGGGGTTGGGGAAGTTGCCGGCGATCTCTCCGGTCAGCTTGAAGTTTGACGGGGCCTCGGTCTCCACCAGGGGCAGGGCATTGGTCCAGTTGGTGAGAAAATCGGGGGCGGCCTGGTAGCTTCCGTCCAGCCCGGCCACGATTATCCGGCGGGGCTCCTCGCCCAGCCGGGGCTTTTCGTCCGGGGTCTGCTCGCTGCGGTACAGCCAGGTGCCGCCCAGCTGCCCGTTATCCCCGAATTTATAGATGCCCCTCAGGCCGGCCAGGGTCTTGGACCCCAAAGCGAACGACGGCAGGTACTGGTAATCTATCTTAAGGTCGGCACTGCTGCCCTGGAGGATGGTCTTGATCCGGTCGTTGAAGGTGACGGTGCCCATTTCGTAGTCCACCGTGTATTCGCTGGAGGAGACCGGTGATCCGTTCAGGGTGACGCTGACCGTGCCCTCCAGCAGGCGCCCCGGGGCATTCAGGGAATACATGGCCACGGTGGACTTGTAGGTGATCACAAAGCGGTATTTGGCGGAATAATTGGTCAGATTCTTCACCCGGTAGATATCGGGACAGCTGTCCGGCAGGGCCGGGGACAGGAACGGCTGGTCCTGGGGGAAGAAGAAATAGCCCTCCTCCTGGTTGATATAATTATCGTACAGGGCCCCGGCGTTCTCCAGGCCCAGCAGCTCCAGAAATGTCTTCTGGCTGGCCGAATCATTGTCCACCCATTCGTTCTCTTTGCGGTATTGCAGTTTCATGCTCAGGGTGGAGAAATCGATGCCCCGTCCGTTCAGCGAATAATAATTTCTCTTTTCATAATTCCAGCAGTAGCCGTTTATGGAATCCGGGGGCTGGCAGTTGGCCGGCTTCACCAGCATCAGGGTGTCCGAATTGTCGAAATCGTGCTTGCTGGGATAATAGCCGCCGTTTTTGGTCTTGTAGGCCACCCCCAGCACCGATTGGTCATAGATGCTGTTGGTCAGGATTATCCGCCCGCTGACGGCATCGTCCAGGATGAAATCGGTGATCTCGGTCTTGATGTCCATTTTAACCGGGCCGTAAATGGTATCCCGGGCAATCCCCCTGAAATCCCGCCAGCTCCGATCTTTAAGATAATGGGTGGTGGCATTGGTGGTGACATAATCATTCTTGATATAAACCTTCACCGCCTCGATGGTATCACCCGCCAACCCGCCGGGAATGATCTCATATACCGTATACTGCATGAATTCATTGTCCAGATGAGATACGGGGATCGTTACGTTCGAGCCGGAGAAGGTGTTGGTCTGGCTCTGTCCCTCGTCCTTGCTGGCGATGGCCGTCAATTCGAACCCCCCCAGCCGGGCCACCCCCTTCAGCCCGAACAGGCCCTTGTGGACCGTGGTCAGCCCGCCCACCAGCGAGGAGCCGCTCAGGGAAAATTCGGTGTCGCCGGCCTCCAGGCTCTGCAGCACCTCGTCCTCCTTGCCCTCGTACCGCAGGCGGACCTTGCTGCGCTTGTCAATTTCGGCCTCGCTGTCGTAATCGATCAGAACATGGACCCGGTCCCCGATCACCCCCTCCAGGTTCACCCGCTGCTCCTGCTTGATGTTTATCTTGTTGTCATCGGTGGTGGCATTGGCGTCCAGGTCCCGGCCGATCTGGTTATAAGTGGTCCGGTCGTATCCGGCGGTTATCTTCTGGTTGCCGCTGACCTTTATCTGGGCCCCGGAGCCGAAGGCCCTGCCCAGCCCCGGGATGGGTATCTGGATATCGGGGATCAGCCCCTCCCCGGTCCTCTCCTGGGGCGGTTTTGACAGAAAGGCATAATTATTCTTTGACCAGACGCTGTCGGTTCCGGCCGTTCGCAGTTTTTCCCAGAAGGCGGGCAAGCTGTAATACCGGATGGCAAAGGGCTGCTGGGAAACAAGCTCCTGCTCCATCATCAGCCCCAGCCGGCAGTCTATGCTATAGCTGTTGGTCTGGGCGCTTTTGCGGAAGCTTTCGGCATTATAATCCGCCGTGATATCCTCCAGGGGTCCGAATTCCTGGGCCCCGGCCTTCCCGGCCACGGCCAACGCCAGGGCCCCCATTACGGCAGCTAAAGATAGCGGATATGTTTTGGATTTTCTATGGAGCATATGGCTAGTTTATCACAGCTTATGTTTCAACTTCAATAAAAATTCTTGCTTTTTACGCCAATACCGTATAACATTATATGTCTATGAAGATAATCGACCGGTATCTGATAAGGGGCCATGCCCTTCCGTTTTTTCTGGCCCTGACCGTGCTGACCTTCGTTCTGCTGATGGACCGGCTGTTCGAGCTGATAAATATGATCATCCAGAAAAAGGTGCCGATCCTGGTGGTCAGCAAGGTGTTCTTCCTGAGCCTCCCCTACATGCTGACCATGACCATCCCCATGGCGGTGCTGGTGGCGGTGATCATGAATTACGGACGCTTGGCCCAGGACAACGAGCTGACGGCCATCAGGTCCAGCGGGACCCCCTTTATCAGGCTTGTCATCGCCCCCTTCCTGGCCGGGATCATCCTGACCGCCGGGCTGTATTTTTTCAACGACCGCCTGATGCCCGAGACCAACCACATGGTCAAGAACCTGCTGATGGACATCTCCGAGACCAAGCCCACCCTGCAGCTCAAGGAGAACATCTTCATCACCGACTTCCCCGATTATAATATCCTGATCCGGCGGATCGACCCTAAAACCTCGGATCTGGGCAACATCACCATCTACGAGCAGAAGGGGAATTCCCAGCCCCGGACCATCCTGGCATCCCGGGGGCGGCTGATGGTGACCCCCCAGGCCGCCTCGCTGAGGCTGGAGCTGATGGACGGGGAGATCCACCAGCTGGACCCCGAGGACCAGACCCGTTACCACCGCATCAGTTTCAAAAAGCATATCCTGTATCTGCCGATGGACCCCCAGATCCAGCATCAGGTGCGGACCTACCGCAGCGACCGGGAGATGTCCTCGGGCATGATGCATCAGGTGATCGCCGATATCCGGAAGGAATTGAGGCCCCTGGAGGCCCAGCTGGCCGACAGCTCCGATCTTCCGCCCCCCCGTTTCAGCCAGCTGTCCTCCGAGGTCCACAACCGGGTGTCGGAGATCCGGCGCTACCAGGTGGAGATCCAGAAGAAGATGGCCATACCGGCGGCCTGCCTGGTGTTCATCCTGATCGGGGCCCCCCTGGGCATCATCACCCGCAAGGGAAACCTAGGGGTCAGCTTCGGGCTGTCGCTGGGATTCTTCGTCCTGTATTACATCGCCCTGATCGGCGGCGAGGAGCTGGCCGACCGGCAGATCCTTTCCCCGGTGCTGGCCATGTGGGCCGCCAACATGGTGCTGGGAGGCTGCGGCCTGGTCCTGCTGTTCTGGAAGAATTATGAATTCAGATTCAAAAAGAACCGATATGCCGATAAAAATACTGGATAGATACCTCACCCGGGAATTCCTGAAATCGCTGATCTTTTCGCAGACCGCCTTTGTGCTGATCTTCGTGCTGGTGGATATCTTCGAAAAGCTGGATATGTTCATCGACCACCGGGCGCCCTATCATCTGGTGGCCCTGTTCTACATCTATCAGATACCGTATATCATGATCCTGACCCTGCCGGTGGCCATGTTGCTGGCCAGCATGGCCACCATCAGCCAGATGGCGCGCCACCACGAGATCGTGGCCATGAAGGCCGCCGGGCTGAGCCTCTACCGGATATTCGCCCCCCTGTTCATATTGGGGCTGCTGATAAGCCTGGCGGTGATGGCGGTGGGCGAGACCATCGTGCCGGTCACCAACCAGAAAAAAGGCAACCTGGAGAGGGTCCGGATAAAGAAGCAGCTCTCCCAGGAACCCCAGACCAGGTTCAACCTGCTGTACGACGGCAGCCAGGGCCGCCAGTTCTTCATCAAAAGATACCAGGTGGAAAAAGCGGTGATGGATTCGGTCTCCATTTTCCAGGTCGACCGGCAGAACAGGATCTTGCAGCGGATAGACGCGGCCAAAGGCGTCTGGACCGGAAACGCCTGGCTGCTGCAAAAGGTCATCATCCGGAATTTCCGTCCCGACGGCACGGAGATCTCCGACAGCCTGCAGCAGTTGAAACTCACCGGCTATGAGGAGGCCCCGGCCTCCTTCTCCAAGCGCGAGCTGCTGCCCGACGAGATGGGTTTCCTCGAATTACGCCAGTTTATCGACCGCCTTAAAAGATCCGGCAACCCGGTCCAGCAATCGGTGGTGGACCTGTACCTCAAGCTGTCATTCCCCTTCGCCAATTTTATCATCCTGCTGTTCGGCCTTCCCCTGCTTTCCAACTCCCGCAAAGGCAGCACGGCCTCGGGCTTTGCCATATCGTTGCTGACCTGTTTTGTTTTTTGGGGATTGCTGCAGACCGGCCGGGCCCTGGGGCACAGCGCCACACTTTCGCCCATCCTGGCGGCCTGGCTGCCCAACATCATATTCGGAGCCATCGGAGCCGTCCTGCTCTACCGGGCTCCCAAATAAAAAGACCGATCCGGCCCGGCAATAACCACCGCCCCCGGACAGACATTGCCCTGGGGGTCCGGACTGAAAGGGTCTTCCGGTGGCTACCGCTGACGTTGATCGGTCGTTAAATATGCTCCGCTAATTTTTAGGTAATGCCTGACAGGCTCCGGCCTGTCAGGCATTATTTCTGATGACTGGTTATTTTAGGTTCCCATCTCCCAGGAGGCCAAGTATTTTTTCTGCTCGGCTGTCAGGGCATCCAGCTTGGTGCCCATGGCCTGCAGCTTGATCTGGGCGATCTTATTATCCAGCTCCACCGGCAGGGCGTAGACCTTTTTATCCATGCCCTTGCCCTTCTTGATAAGCATCTCGGCAGCCAGGGCCTGATTGGCAAAGCTCATGTCCATCACGCTGGCCGGGTGCCCCTCGGCCGCCGCCAGGTTTATCAGCCGGCCCTCTCCCAGGATGATGACCTTGCGGCCGTTCTTGAGGCTGTACTCCTCCACGAATTCCCGGGTGGTCCTGACCGACCGGGATATCTTTTTAAGGCCGTCGATGTCCAGCTCGACGTTGAAGTGGCCGGAATTGCAGATGATGGCTCCGTCCTTCATATCCTTGAAATGCTCCGGACGGACCACGTTGATATTGCCGGTGACGGTCACGAAGACATCGCCGATCTTGGCGGCCTGGGACATGGGCATCACCCGGAAGCCGTCCATCACGGCCTCCAGCCCCTTGACCGAATCTATCTCGGTGATGATGACGTTGGAGCCCATCCCCCTGGCCCTCATGGCCAGCCCCCGGCCGCACCAGCCGTAGCCGGCCACCACCACGGTGGAGCCGGCCAGCAGGATATTGGTAGCCCGGATGATGCCGTCCAGGGTGCTCTGCCCGGTGCCGTAGCGGTTGTCGAACATGTATTTGGTCTGGGAATCGTTGACCGCGATCACCGGAAAGGCCAGGGTCCCGGCCTTCTGCATGCTGCGCAGGCGGATGACGCCGGTGGTGGTCTCCTCGGTGCTGCCGATGATGTTCTTGATAAGATCCTTACGGGTGGTATGCAGGGTGGAGACCAGGTCGGCCCCGTCGTCCATGGTGATATGGGGTCGCTGGTCCAGGGCCTGGTTGATGTGCTTGTAATAGAGCTTGTTGTCCTCGCCCTTGACCGAGAAGGTCTGGATGCCGTAATCCTTGACCAGCGAAGCGGCCACGTCATCCTGGGTGGACAGCGGATTGGAGGCGCACAGCCGGAGCTCGGCCCCGCCGGCCTTGAGGGTGCGCATCAGGTTGGCGGTCTCGGCGGTGACATGCAGGCAGGCCGAGATCTTGTATCCCTTGAGCGGCTTGTCCTTTTCAAACCGGGTCCGGATGGTCTGCAGCACCGGCATGTATTTGTCGGCCCACTCTATCCGGTTCTTGCCCTTGGTGGCCAGTTTGATGTCCTTGATATCGTAATTCATATATCTCTCCTAATTATTTCTTGGCTGCGGATTTAAGTTTGTCGGACAGGTCGGTCTTCTCCCAGGGGAAGCCCTCATCCTCCCGCCCGAAATGGCCGTAGGCGGCGGTCTTGCGGTAGATGGGCTGGCGCAGTTTGAGCATGTTGATGATCCCGTGGGGGGTCAGGTCGAAGTACTGCCTGATCAGCTTGGTCAGTTTGGCATCCTCCACCTTGCCGGTGCCATAGGTCTCCACCATGATGGACACCGGCTCGGCCACCCCGATGGCGTAGGCCAGCTGGATCTCACAGCGGGCGGCCAGGCCGGCGGCCACAATGTTCTTGGCGATGTACCTGGCGGCATAGGCCGCGCTGCGGTCCACCTTGGTGGGGTCCTTGCCGGAGAAGCAGCCGCCGCCGTGGCGTCCGATGCCGCCGTAGGTGTCGACGATGATCTTTCGCCCGGTCAGCCCGGTGTCGCCCTGGGGCCCGCCGATCACGAACCGGCCGGTGGGATTGACCATGATCTTGGTCCGGTCGTCCATCATCTTGCTGTCCACCACCCGGTTGATGACATGCTTGATGATGTCCCGCTTGACCTTGTCCTCGGAAACATTGGCGTCATGCTGGGTGGAGACCACGATGGTGTCCACCCTCTTGGGCACGCCGTTGACGTATTCGATGGTCACTTGGGACTTGCCGTCGGGGCGCAGGTAGTCCATGGCGCCCTTTTTGCGGACCTCGGACAGCCTCTTGCACAGCTTGTGGGCCAGGCTGATGGGCATCGGCATCAGCTCCGGGGTCTCGTTGCAGGCATAGCCGAACATCATCCCCTGGTCGCCGGCCCCGCCGGTATCCACCCCCATGGCGATGTCGCAGGACTGCTCCTGGATGGAGGTGATCACCGCGCAGGTCTCGTAATCGAACCCGCTCTTGGCGTCGGTATAGCCGATATCCTTGATGGTCTCCCGCACCAGCCGGGGAATGTCGATGTAACAATTGGTCGATATCTCGCCCGCCACCAGCACCATCCCGGTGGTCACCAGGGTCTCGCAGGCCACCCGGCCGTTTATATCCTGATCCAGGATGGCATCCAGTATCGCATCCGATACCTGGTCGCACATCTTGTCGGGATGCCCTTCGGTCACCGACTCGGAAGTCAAAAGGTGTCTCTCCGTCATTTTACGCTCCTTGAATTTTATGGTTTATATTTTTTTATGATAGATCCACTTCGGAGCCGTCCCCCACGCTCAGTTTCCGTTGTTTGCCCCTGACCACGGCGTTGTCCCCTATGATGGATTTTTGCAGCATGATCGAGTCCAGGCATACGTTCCGGCCGATGATGGTGTCGCTGATAAGGGCGTTCTTTATACGGCTCCCAGCGGCCACCGACACATAGGGCCCGATCACCGATTTTTCGATCCGGGCGGAGGGGTCTATGGACACCGGGTCGTTGATGACCACCCCCTTGATTTTAAGGGATTTTTGGGGATGCAGGTCAAGCAGCTGCCGGTTGGTGTCCAGCAGGGTCTCCGGCTTGCCGCAATCGTACCAACCGTCGACGGCGAAGGTCTCCATGGTCTGGCCCCGGTCGAGCAGCAGTTGCAGGGCATCGGTCAGCTGATATTCGCCCTTGGTCCTGATGTTCCTTTCCATCAGGGTGCTGATGGCGCTGTAAAGCTTCGGCATGTCTTTGATCAGATAGATGCCGACGATGGCCAGATTGCTTTTGGGATGCTCCGGTTTCTCCACCAGTTTGGTGATCTTGCCGTGCTGGTGCTCCACCACGCCGAAACGCCGGGGATCGCTGACCTCCTTGACCCCTATCTGGCTGTTCTTCTTGGATAACAGCTTCTTAAAATCAGTACTGAAAACGGTATCGCCCAGGATTATCAGGGCGTCGTCCTTCTTAACCGCCTCCCGGGAGAGGTATATGGCGTCGGCCAGGCCCTTGGCCTCCGGCTGAACGATGTACTCTACCTTGAATTTATAATGGCCGTCCACATATTCTTTGATCCGGTCGCCCATCTGGCCCACCACCATCACGATCTGGTCTATCGGCAGGCCGACCAATTGATCCAGGATATGGCCGATCATCGGCTTGCCAGCCACCGAGATCAGGACCTTGGGGATGGTATGGGTGTGAGGCCGCAAGCGGGTCCCGGCCCCGGCCACCGGAATTATCACCTTCATCTTCTTTCCTTGAGCACCGATTTCAAACGGTCGATCCTCTTGACCGGCATGGGATCCACCTCATTTAAAAGCGCCAGATAATAGCTGATGAAATCAGCCAGATACAACAGGGAGAACATCCGGGCCAGCGGTGATCTGCCCTGGCTTTGAATTTTTATGATCCCGGCCGACTCAGTGGTAATTATATCCTGTAGCACATCAAAACGCAAGCGGTTCCTGGGATGATCGCCGGAATCCTGCAGGAGCAATATCTTGGCCTTCGACCCGACCTCCGGCAGCTTCTCCCACCCCACGATCTCGTTATGGCACAGCTCCGGCATGGCCGCCCAATAGGAAAGTATCTTGGCGTTCTCGTTCAGCTGGTTGGCCCAGCGCCGGGCCACCGGAGCCATCAGGTCGGAGGAGGCGTAAATCACCGGCAGGCAGCCGTAAATATCCCCGGCGATCTGTTTGGCCTTATTCTCCCGGCCTGGTTTGTCGGCCGAATAATCACCGGATAACTTTTTCAGGATATCCATCGTCTCATCCAGGGCTCCCGACTGATCGGATACCAGGCCGTTGGATATGAGCAATCCCAGCAGGCTGAAAAAAGAGTAGCCCAGGGCGCCCCGGGGAGGCAATCCGCCGGGAATGGTTATGAACGGGATACCCCCAGACAGGCACCTTGCCTTTAATGTTCCCCCGGAGGTTACGGCCGCCACGGCGGATCTTCTCTTCAGGGCCTCCTCGAAATCAGACAGGGTCTCTTCGGTCTCCCCGGAATAACTGCTGGCTACCACCAGATCGTCCGTCCCCACCCACCCCGGCAGGCCGTAGTTTCGCTGGACAAAGATCGCCAATGCCAGCGTCTCGGCCAGGCAGGAAGCCAGGACATCCCCGGCTATGGCCGAGCCGCCCATTCCGCAGATCACGATATTGCGGTAGCCGGCCCGGGGCAGTTTGACATCCGCTTTCCGGGCGATCTCTACGGCCTGGCGGCATTGACCGGGAAAATCTGCGATGATTTTTCCCATGCCGGAGGGGTCCAGCCTGGCCAGCAGCGGTTGGTCAATTTTATCCAGATCGGTCATTATATCTTTTCCACTAGAGTTTCGTTCTGCTTTTTATAATGCCTCTGGCAGGCGCTGCAGGTGCATTCGTCCGATTTTTTGAAATCCAGCCGCCCCCCGCATTCGCACATCCAGCCGATTATTTTGGCCGGCACCCCGGCCACGATGGCGTAATCGGGAACATCGAAACGGGCCACCGAGCCGGCCGCCACAAAGGCATGCTTTCCTATGGTGTAGCCGCAGACGATGGTGCAGTTGGCCCCCAGGCTGGCCCCGGTCTTGACCAGGGTGGGGATCCATTTGCCGCCCTTGGGAAAGGCCGCCCGGGGGTTCATGTCATTGGTGAAGACCATGGAGGGCCCGCAGAAGACGTTGTCCTCCAGGGTCACCAGGTCGTAGATCGAGACGTTGTTCTGGATCTTGCAGTTATGGCCGATCTCCACCCGGCTGCCCACGTAGACGTTCTGGCCCAGCGAGCAGTTCTGCCCGATCCTGGCCCCCTTCGACACATGGCTGAAATGCCATATCTTGGTCCCGCTGCCGATCTCTGCCGGCTGGTCCACGTATGCGCTCTCGTGCACAAAATAGTCGCTCATTTAAGCACCTTTTATTTTATGTTATTGGAAATTATTTTTCTTACGGCGCAGATGACATCGTCCACATCGTCCGGCGTCAACCGGGTATACAACGGCAGGGTGACCTCTCGGGCCGACAGTTCCTCCGCCACCGGGAGATCGCCGGGCTTGAACCCCAGATGTTCGCGGTAGTAGGTGAACAGATGCACCGGCAGGTAATGCACGTTACTGCTGATGTTCTCCTGCAGCAGCAGTTCGATGAATCGGTCCCGGCCGATCTTCAATTTGGCAAAATCTATCAGCAGCGGGAAAAGATGCCAGCAGTGGCGGCCGTCGACGGGATCCCCGGGCAGGACAATATGGGGGATACCGGACAGCCCGTTACGGTACCGATCCACGATATTTTTCCGCTTGACCAGGTTGCCTTCCAATTTGCCCAACTGGTGAATACCCAGGCCAGCCTGGAGGTCCATCATGTTATATTTATAGCCCGGGGCGACGATATCGTACTGCCACTTACCCCCGGGGGCGAATCTTTTCCAGGCATCCTTGTTCATCCCGTGCAGGGCCATGGCCCGGAGCCGGTCGGCCATTCCGCCATCGTCGGTGGTCACCGCCCCGCCCTCCCCGGTGGTGAGATTCTTGACCGCATGGAAACTGAAGACCGTGAAGCGGCTGATGGAGCCTATCTTCCGGCCCCGGTATTCCGCACCGATGGCGTGGGCGGCATCCTCGATGACCGCCAGATCATGTTTTTGGGCGATGGCGCCGATGGCATCCATATCGCAGCTTCGGCCGGCAAAATGCACCGGGATCACCGCCCTGGTTCTGGGAGTTACGGCTTTCTCGATCATTGCCGGATCAATGTTGAAATCCTCCCGGCGGACATCCGCCAGAACAGGAAGCGCACCGGCATGCAGGATCACGTTGACGGTGGCGGCAAAGGTGTAAGGGGTGGTTATCACTTCATCGCCCGGGCCGATACCCAGGGTCTTCAGGCACAGGAACAGTCCGGCGGTGGCGGAGTTCAAAGCTATGACATTTTCGCACCCCAGGTACCCCCCCAGCGCCTGTTCGAACCTGGCGGTCTTGGGTCCGGTGGTTATCCACCCGGAGCGCAGGGAATCCACCACCTCATCTATCTCCTCCTGTCCGATATCGGGCGGGGAGAACGGCAGCATGGTTTCCCGCCGGGGCCGGTTAGAATATCTCTCTTCCTGCATTTTAGTCATCCCTGAAGTTGGGTAATATCTTCCTGATGGATCCCACCACCTTGTCAGGTTCGCCCGATACTGCGGCCCTCTGCAGGGCCGGCAAAATTTCCGACAGTTCCTTCAGCCTGGCATGTTTCCCCCTGACCATGAAGATCTGGGCATGCTTGGTGGCTCCCACCCCCTCCTCGGCCGTCAACAGCTCCTCGTAGAGCTTCTCCCCCGGCCGCAGACCGGTGAATTCGATCTTGATCTCCGAATCGGGTTCGAACCCCGAGAGCTTGATCATGTCCCGGGCCAGGTCCACTATCTTTACCGGCTGGCCCATGTCCAGCACGAACACCTCCCCGCCCTTCCCCATGGCCCCGGCCTGGATAACCAGCTGGACGGCTTCGGGGATGGTCATGAAATACCTTTCCATATCCGGATGGGTGACCGTGACCGGCCCTCCGGCGGCGA
Source organism: Candidatus Edwardsbacteria bacterium (assembly GCA_031082425.1). Lineage (NCBI taxonomy): Bacteria > Candidatus Edwardsiibacteriota > Candidatus Edwardsiibacteriota bacterium. Next base: position 39,201 of record JAVHLB010000010.1, read on the forward strand.
TCTGTTTTTTGAACAGGGGGACCACGCTGCCGCGGCTGCCCAGAACGTTGCCGAAACGCACCGCCATGAATTTGGTGCGGTCCCGGCCCACCAGGGACATTATCACTTTTTCCGAGATGCGCTTGGTGGCCCCCATCACGCTGGAGGGATTGACCGCCTTGTCGGTGGAGATCAGGACGAACCTCTCGGCTTGGTGCTTCATCGCCGCCTCGGCCACCGCCTTGGTGCCGAAGATGTTGTTCTTGACCGCCTCGCCGGGATTATGTTCCATCATCGGGACATGCTTGTGGGCCGCAGCATGAAAAACCACCTGGGGCTTGTATTTGGCGAATATATGACCCACCCTTTTGACGTCAGCCACGTCGCAGATCAGGGTCTCGGTATGTTGCCCCGGGTGGCTGCGGGTAAGTTCGGCGGCGATCTCATAAAGGCTGTTCTCGCCCTTGCCCAGCAGGATCAGCGACCTGGGGTTTAAGAGAACGATCTGGCGGCAAAGCTCCGAGCCGATCGACCCCCCGGCCCCGGTGACCACCACGGTCCTGTCGGTCAGATAGCCGGCGATCTCGTCCAGCGCCACATTCACCGGGGGCCGCCGCAGCAGGTCCTCCAGCTCGATATCCCGGATCTGGTTGATGCTGACCCCGCCTTCGATTATCTCCCTTATCCCCGGGACGATCTTGAACTTCAGCCTGGCCGAATGGCACTGCTCGACCACCTCCCTGACCACCGAGCCCGGGGCCGAAGGAATGGCGATTATTATCTCCTGGACCTTGTTTTCCTCCGCCAGACGGTCGATGTCCGCCCGCCCCCCCAGGATGGGGATCCGGTGGATCTCCCGGCCGCTTTTCTTGGGGTCATCGTCGATGAAACCCACCGGCTGGTAGCCGTATTCCGGGTGAGCCATCATCTGGCGGACCACCATCTCTCCGGCGTCGCCGGCGCCGACTATCAGGATCCTTTTGCGCTCTATGTTTCTCGAATGGACATCCGATTGATATTGATTGAACATCCTCAATCCCAGGCGGAGCCCTCCGATCATGATGATGTCGCCCAGCCATTCAGCCACCATCACGCTCAGGGGATATCCGTCCAGCCATTCCAGGCCCATCACCACCCGGGCGAAATATACCCGGCGCACCAAAAATGAGGAAACGGCTATAAGCAAAGTGCCCAGGGTGATTGCCTTGAAAATATTGACCAGATCATTGACCCCGATATATCTCCAGACCCCCCGGTAGATCCCGGAGAAGAACAGCAGCAGGACCCTTAGGATGGTGATGAACAGGGCGATCCGGAAATACTCGGCCCGGTAATACTGGGGGATGGTCCAGTCGAACCTGAGGCCGAAAGCCAGCCATAACGACAGGTTCAGCAGCAGGACGTCCGCCAGAAGCATCCACAGGCGTTTTTTCTCTATATATCTCATTTCGATCCTTGGTGGTTCTGGCCGGGCCCGGGCTTGATCACCGCCAGGTGATGGGTGCACAGCGGCCCGATGCCGGACAGCATTTCGCACAGCGGCCAGCTGAATCCTGCCAGCCGGCGTGACAGGGGCGGGGCCAGGGTGGTGGTTTTCAAATCAAAACCACAGCCGGGAAATAAATTTTCGATCTCGCTTCTTTTTATTCCCTTGACGTCGGGATTGACTGGATTGTCGTACCTGAAATCGTACCACAGGATGATCCCCTCCCGGCGCACCACCCGGAGCATCTCGGCCGCGATGTTCCTTTTCATCTGAGACGACAGTATGGAGGTGAATACCGTGCTCTGCAGTACGATGTCGAACTCCTGGTCGGGAAAGGCCAGGGTTTCGCAGTTCCCCTGGGTGATGTTGATGTTGGGGTACAGGTCTCTGGCCCTGGCCACCCTTTCGGACAGAAGGTCCACCCCGTAAAGATTGGCCGGGACGGCCCCGTATCTCATCAGCTCCCTCAGCCAGAATCCCTCCCCGCAGCCCACCTCCAGTATTTTATAACCGCCGAAATTCCGTTTGCCGTTCTTCTCCAGAAGTTTCAGCAGGACCCTTTCCCGCTGTTGCAGCATGAACAGGTTGCCCCGGTTGAACAGGCTGTACCGGTCGCCGGTGGAGTTTTTCCGGGATTGGTATCTTTTTTTTATTTGAGCCGCCTCATCCATACCGGCCGTCCCTATCTTTTGCGGGCTGGATCAAAATGCCCCTTTGCCGCTTATCACCGTACTGATCGTCCTGGACAATATCCACAGGTCGAAGCAGAAGGTTCTTCTTCTGATGTAATAAACATCCAGCCGGATCTTCCGGTCCATATCCAGCTCATCCCGGCCCATCACCTGGGGAAACCCGGTCAGTCCCGGCTTGACTTCCAGCACCTTTTTCTGCCAGGCTGAGTAGGTCCTGACCAGGGGCGGTATCTCCGGGCGGGGGCCCACCACCGCCATGTCCCCCTTGATGATGTTGAACAATTGCGGTATCTCATCCAGGCTCCAGCGACGCAAAAATCTGCCCGCCCGGGTGACCCTGTGGTCCCCCTTCACCGCCAGCAACGGGCCCTTGTTTTCGGCATCGGGCACCATGGTGCGGAACTTGTAGATCTTGAAGGGCCTTCCGTTTCGCCCTATCCGGTCCTGCATGAAAAGGGCCGGCCCCCTGGAATCAAGGACGATCACCACCGCCAATAACACCATCACTGGCAATGAGATAACAATTGCCAGAGCCGATAATATTATATCACAGGGACGATTCATTGTCCATTAAATATTGTGTTTTGGTTTTGGTGTAAATATTTCGCTCATCGCAACCGAGAGGCCCACCAGAAACCAGATTATGGTGATGACCTCCGAATCGCCGAAATTCCACTCTGCCAGGCCGTTGGTCAGAAATCCGATGACCGCCGCCAGCAGGGCCAGGGCCAGCAATTTATGTTCCGGCGGTGATTTCGCTATGGTGCCGATCATCTGTCCCATCACCATCCACCATAAAAAGAGGAACGACAGCAGTCCCGCCAGCCCCATGGTGGCCGCGATGTGGATGAAATTATTATGCAGATGGCCCAGCCTTCGATTGTTCCCGTGCTGCCTGATGTCCTCCGGCGAACGCTTGGCCTGGTACAACTCGCCCAGATCGATCAAACCGGTGCCCAGCACCGGCCTTTCTTTTATCAGCTGCCACCCTATCCTCCAGATGGTCAGCCTGGCCTCCCAGGTGTTGTCCTTTTTGTAGGTCATAAACCTGTCCGAGACGGGATTGAAAACGAACAGGCCTGCGCCCAGGGTTGCGGCCGCCAGCAGGGCGATGATCAGATAGCGTTTTTGGAAAAGCAGAATGGATACTATCCCGGCCACCCAGCCCAGCCAGGCGCTGACCGTCTTGGTCAGGACCAGGCTGATAAAAGTTATGGCGTACAAAGCGGGGAATAGATATCGTTTGAAGCCCGGCTGGTTCAAATAAAAGGCCGCCAGCGGCAAGAACAATATTCCGGCCATCATGAATATTCCCCCGGAGGTCATGGCCATCCCCTGAACGGCCAGCAGCCTGGACTGTAGTCCGGCCAGATTCATGATCAGGCCGAATATGCCGGTCAATGCCGTCATCACTGCCAGCAATTGAACCAGCTCAAATATTCTCTTGATGCCGCCAGTGTTGAAAGCCACCAGATAGACCGCCGAAAGCAGAAAGAATTTCTTCAGACTGATAAAACTCTCCGCCGGTTTAAGGGAAAAGGCCGAGACCAAAAGCGATAGCAAAAAGAACCCCAGAAAGGGGATATCCAGTTCCGTCCGGTATCCCAGCCATCTCTTGGTGGCGATCGATCTGGCCAGGAACGCCAGCCACCCGATTCCCAGCGATATCTGGCAAAAAGCTATGGAGACCGGCATGGAGCCGACAAACCCCACTAGCGATGCCTGTGTTATCCGGTCCAGCACCAGGACAGTCTTATCATTCATGCTCACCGTCTTTCTGGCGGGATTCGAGTTGGCTCAACCATTCTCCCACCATCCTCTCCCAACTGAGATATTTCAGGGCATAGTCCCTGCCGTTAAGCCCCATTTGCTTTGAGGTTTCTCTATCCCCGGCCAGATCGGCTATCGCTGCGGCCAGGGCCTCGGGATCCTCGGGGGGAACCACCACCCCTCCCTTTGAGTCATGGACCAGCCTGGCTCCCTCGCCCCGGCCGCAGAAGATGACCGGCTTGCCGCAGCTCATAATGGGAAACATTTTGGACGGCCGGGCCCCCCGGAAAAGCTCCAGGTCCTTCAAGCAGACCAACCCGGCCAGGGAGATGGAGAGATACTTATTGATCATCTCGGGAGGCACCGGGTCAAGGAACCTGACGTTATCCAGGCTTCGTTCTTGGGCCATCTGCTGCAATTTTTTTCGTTCCGACCCGCTGCCCACCATCAGCAGGGTGATCTGCCGATGGGAGTCCCTTATTATTTGGAACGCCTCCAGCACCGAGCCCAGGCCCTGGGCAAATCCCAGGGTGCCGGAATATAGAATGATATCTTTCCCAGCCAGCCCCAGATCTGCCGCCAGCGGCATGTCAAACGGTGAAGGGCGAAACATCTCGGTATCCACCCCGTTGGGAAGATACAATATTTTCCGGGCCGGAAGTCCTTTGCTATCGATCAGCCGGTCCCGGATGCCCTGGGTCACGGCAATGACATATTTGGCCCGGTTATATATCGCCCTTTCGGTCATATATAGCATTCGGGCCACAAGACCGTTCCCCATCAGACCCAGCTCGATTATGGAATCGGGCCACAGGTCGGCGATGTTGAAGATGAACGGCACCCGGCGAAAGCGGGAATAGGCCATGGCCGTCCAGCCCAGGAACAGGGGCGGAGACTCCACCCAGACAAAGTCGGGTCTTCCCGCTTTCATCATCCCCCAGAAGGACGACAGGGTAAAAGAAAGATAATTGAATATCCGCTTCAACCCCGCCCCGATCGCCGGATATATCCAGGTCCGGTGGATCTTTATCCCCTGAGATACTTCCCAGAAATACATCCGGCTCTTGTATCCCGGAAAATACCGCCCCAGCGGATGGTTGGGTATGGCCGTTACCACCTCCACCTGATGACCCCTGGCCGCCAGCTCCCTGGCCATGGCCTGCAGACGGACCTGCGGCGCCCCCACCTCCGGCGGGTAATATTGGGTCAGTATCAAAAATTTCATGTTCGCCGATGCCCGTCCTCAAGGTTTAATTTCCGGTCGCTGCCGTTCAGGGATGGTATCCGTTTATTCAACCGTCAATGCTTTCCGATATGCTGGTAAAAAGCGCTTAGTTTTAGGCCCTCGGCCGGCCAGTTGTATTTGTTTTTCACGGCCTCCCTTCCGTTGGCCCCCATTTCCCTGGCCCGGTCGGGATCTGCCAGGATATATTCGATGGCCCGGGCCAGCCCGGCGGGGTCCAGCGGATCGACGCATAACCCGCATTTGTTTCCCTCCACAATGCTCCTCCACAGGGGAAAATCGGAGGCGATCAGCGGCAGGCCGGCCGACATGTATTCGAATATCTTGTTGGGCTGGGCATCGATATGATTGGGCAGCGGGTGAAAGGTGACCACCCCGGCCGAGGAGCGGGACATGATCCTGGAGGTCTCCTCCCGGGAGCACCACCCCAGGTAATTCACCTTTTCCCATCCCCCGACCCCCTCCAGCTGCTGCCGGTATTCCGGGGGATCGAACTCTCCGGCCAGGTTCAGCCGGATGTCCCGGTTTACCAGCCCCAGGGCAGTCACCAGTTCGGTATTGCCCCGGATCTGAGAGATGCCCCCGATGTAGCATATCTCATCATTGGCAGCATAGGGGCCGTCAGCGATGCCGCTGGGGTAATTGTTGACGTTTACGACATTCTGGTTTATCCGGGCGAACCGGTAGTTGATCTGGGGGGTGGCGGTGACGATCCCGGACATTCTGGCGGCCGCCCGGTCCTCAAATGATTCGATAAGCCGGCTAAGAATTTTACGCAGCGGTTTGGCTATCCAGTACCGGCCGTAAAGGGCCCGGGGCATATCCTCATGCACGTCGTAGATCACCCTCCGTCCCCGGTGCCTCATCAGCCAGGCGAACGGCAGGAACTCGATGTCGTGGAAGTGGTAGATGTCGGCCCCCTGGGCCATCGCCGTCCGGTAGGCGGCCAGGTTGGCGATCAGGAAACGCTTGATCCTCGGCAGGTCGACATCGGACAGACCGATGATCTCAACGCCATTGGCCTTTTGGCTCACGGCCTTCCATACTATGAAGATCACCCGGTGGCCCTGGGCCGCCAGCCAGCTGCATTCCTTTTCAAAGATCCGCACGTCGGTGGGCTTATGAACGGTGGTTATGTGGCAGATCACCATCAGCCGGCCCTTCCGGCTTCCAGCAGTTCGGCATAAATGCCGGCAAATATCCCCCGGCTGACACCAACGGTGGCTTTCCGGCCGATGATCTCCCGGTTGATATTGGCCGCGGCCACCGGATCGATCGACAGGGCCTGATCGATCACGCCGCTCTCCCCATCGCTGACCACCTTGCCGTTGACCCCGTCGCTGATCCATTCCCGGTTGGCCGGCAGGTCCGAGACCACCGGAAGGCAGCCGCAGGCCATGGCCTCCAGCAGGCTCACCGAGGTGGCGTCGCTCCGGGGAAGGGATATGAATATCCTGGCCCGGTTGTAATAAGCGGCGTTTTCCCTGGACCCCAAAAGCCCCACAAAATCAACCCTGTCTTGCAGATCTAAATCCTGCACCTGCTGCTTGAGATTTCCGGTCTCCGGCCCCTGCCCGGCGATCACCAGGCGCCAATCCTCTTTGGCAGTGTTCATAAATTCAGCGAAATGTTCGATCACCTTATCGATCCGATACAATTTACCATGCATGCGGTTTGAATATATGAGGTTCTCCTTTGGTGTCCCCCGGTTAGGCTCAACCCCTATCCCCAGGTTGGCGATGACTATCTTCAGCCGTTTACTCCCGGCCAGGACCTCCATGGCCTGGGCCATATGCAGCGAATCGGAGGTGCAGATATCCGCCCGGCAGATATTGTACCTTACCATCTGCCGGTAGAATAGCCCCTGTTCGGGGGTCGACAGGATATCGCTTCCCAACGCCGTCAGAACTTTGGGGACCTTATATCGTCCGAGGGCCAGGATAGCGGAGGTGGCGGTAGTGTTGGCCTGCATGATATGCACTATATCCGGCCGGTATTTTTTATAGACCTGGCGAATGGCACCTACCGTCTTCAGAAAGGACAAGGGATTCCTGACCGAAAAATCGGCCGTCACTGTTTCCGTCGCACAGGATCCGCCCGCTCCCCAGGGTCCGTTGGTGACAACCACCACCGTTTCGAACTGGTCCCGGACCATCCGGCAGAATCGCCACAGATGGCAGGAGTCGGCGCCAACCAGCAGCAGGCTCTTCATTGGCGCAACGCTCCATCAGAATGTTCCCGGATCTGATGATAGCTCAGTCCGCAGAGCGCTGCATATAGAGCTAAGAACCTTGCATCGGTCAGCGGGTTGTTGGAAAAAGCCGCCAGCAGGATGATGACCGAGAACAAAATCAGCATTTTGGGGTATGGCAGGCTCCGGTAACGCCAACCGTGAATGACCGGGATCAGCACCTGGCCCAGGTACATGACCAGTCCAATCAGTCCGTAGCGCCAGGCCATCAGAAAATATTCGCTCTCGGAGTACAGATGGTTCTGGTAAAAGTAATCCTTGTTGGGCCCGTAGCCTATCCAGGGGGACCGCCTTATCATTTCGGCCAGGTGCTCCCATATCTCCAGGCGTTTCATCAAGGACAGGTTCCCCGCCAGGTCTGTGTTCCATAGATTGGAAATATAGCTGATATTGAACAACGCCACCGCTCCCAGCATCATCCCGCCTGAGGTCAGCACGATCGCCGCGCTTTTCAGGGAAAATCTCTGCAGCTGCCAATTGACCAGCAACATGGCCAGCAACGCCAGGGCTGCCGTCTTGGATCCGGTCAGCATCACCATCGTCACCGAGACCAGAAAAAAAAGATAAACCCACAGGTTTTTTTTGGCCGACAGGAAATAAGCCGCGAAGAATGACCAGAGGATGGCATTGTTGTTGGGATTGCCCATCACCCCCAGCAGCCTTTTAGGGGCCGAGCGTCCCAGACTGTCCAGTCCGAACCCGGCCAGCCGGGCGCTGTCGGCATAAAATGGCATCACCCATTTATTGAAATTGAACAGGTTGAGGTAATTCAAAACATTGAAGACCAGCAGCAGCCCGAATATCGGCACAGCCAGTTTTTCCCATCCATTTGGGGCCTGGTCCTTTAACAGCAGGCAGACGAAGACGATAATAACAGCATACTTGAAGAGTTTATAATATTCAAAATAATCCCTCAGGACAAAAAAACGGCCGTTGCCCAGCATGCAGGCCAAAATCCATACCGCAAAGAGGCTGATATAGAATAAATAGGCCGCCAATCCCTTGGAAAGCGGCAGAGGACGTTTGATGTTGAATATCAACACCAGGGTCATCAGATACACCGCCAGGTCCTCGGACCTCAGCAAAGGAACACCTCCGCCCAGGCTGATGTTTGGCAGGAGAAACAGGCCCCCGACAAAAAAAGCCGCTATGGCGTTATAGGCCCTTTTCATGGCCGCTGAGCGGACATCAGATGCCGGAAGCCCCGGCCTGGGCCAGCTTTTCCCTCAGCTGTTTCAGGGTCAGGTCCCCGGTCATCTGGAAGGCGCTCAGGTCGAGGCCCAGGATGGTTTCCAGCTCCAGCTGCAGATTGATGACATTCATCGAATCCCACCCGGGTATATCGTAAAGCTTCAGCCCGTCGGTCAGCTGTTCGTCCTTCAGCTCGGGGAAAACGTTCCTCAGGGCAGTTCTGATCTTCTCCATCTTAACCTCCTATAATTTAATTAAGGCGGCCCCCCAGGAAAGGCCCCCGCCAAAGGCCACCAGCAGCACCAGATCCCCGGGGCCGGCCGACCCGCTGGCCACCACCTCGCTCAGGGCTATCATCACTGAAGCCCCGGCAGTATTGCCGTAATTGTAAAGATTGACATAGAATTTGGAGCGGGGGATGCCCGAATTCGCCGCTATGGCGTCGATGATGCTGATATTGGCCTGATGGGGCACCACGGCCTTCAACTGCGATCTTTCGACCCGGTATTTGGCCAATATCTCGTCGATGATCTCGCTGCCCCGGGCCACCGCAAAATCGTACACCTCCCGCCCTTTCATGGTGAAGTACCAGTCCCGGGGGTTGCTTATCTTGGGCCCCGGCAGCATGGTCCCCCCGCCGGGGACCTGGATGATATCGTGCCCCCGGCCGTCGGTCTTGATTATCGAGCCGATGATGCCGGGCGAGACGGGCTCCGCACCCAGCAGGACCGCCGCGGCCCCGTCGCCGAAGTAGGGAAAGGTGGCGAAATCGCTGGGATTGAGTATTTTCGAGTAAAGCTCGGAGGCGATGACCAGGATGTTGTCGTATTGGCCGGACCTTATCAGGCAGTCGGCGAAATGCAAAGCATATATCCCTCCGCTGCAGACGCTGTTGACATCGACCGCGAATGCCTGGTTGGCATCCAGCAGGGCCTGAACCCTGGCAGCGGTGGCGGGCTGGATCCGGTCCGGGGAGGAGGTGGCCAGAATTATCCCCTGCACTTTGCCGGGATCGAGGCCGGCCTTGGCCAAACACTCCCGGGCGGCCAAATAGGCCAGGTCGGAGGTGCACTGCTCCGGGGCCGCGTAATGCCTGGCCTTTATTCCTGTCTTCTGCTCGATCAGGGGGATGGCGTTGGGCGGAAACTGCTTCAGGTCGGAATTTCTTACCTCCGCTCCGGGGATGTGGTGGCCGGTGGATATTATCCTGCTATGCATCATCCTTCCCTTCTGCCCATTGGCTATACAGGGGCTCCAGCTCCGGGTATTTCCTCAGGAAAGCCTGGTCGGTCTTCCTGGTGTCGCCGATGACCTTGGCGGGGTTGCCTCCGATGATGGCAAAATCCGGGAACTCCCCCCGGACGTAGCTGTGGGCGGCCACGATCGAGCCCTTCCCAATGCGGGTGTTCGGCATCAGTATCGAATGCGGCCCGATAAAACTGTACTTTCCCACGGTGACCGGCCCGGTGATGTACCCTTTGAGCTGATGGTGCTGGCTGTATTTCTCCCCGTAAAGCCTGATGGAGATATGGCTGGAATGGGTGAATATCCCCACCCAGCCTCCTATCTGGCAGCCCTCTTTGATGGTCAGGCCGTGGGAGGCATCCAGGATGGAATAATGGAAAACGAACACGTTGTCCTCCAGCACCAGCCCCCGCGGGGAAACGATCACCGCGGTATTGCTGACCCGGGTGTTCCGCAGCACTTTCCGGTCAGGCCCCCGCTTCATCCTCACCATCTGGGGCTGATACAGCCGGCTGATCTCCGAGATCACCCGGGCCTTTACCCGGCCGATTATGTTACCCATAGGCCTCCGATCTCTTTCCGGATATTTTATAGAGCCACACCAGGGCCCCGCTTAGATAGGCCAGCTGGGTGGCCGAAAGCATGTACAGCCCGGCCTGGATGCTGTGGGCCACCACCGCTCCGTATAAAACAGACAGCACCAACAGCAGGTTGCCGAACAGCCCCAGATACAGCACCTCCTTCTGCTTGTTCACTATGATCGGGATCTGGGACAGGGGCGACACGATAAAGTTCAGGAACAGCCAGGGGGATAATATCCGGGCGTACTCCCCGGCCGCCTGCCAACGCCCGCCGAAAACCATCGAGAACAGCGCCGGAGAAAAGATATATATCAGGATAAACACCGGCAGGGCCGCCAGGACCAGCCCGGCGATGGTCCTCCCCACCAGTTTTTGCAGGTCCTGACCGCTGTTATAGGTTTCCGCCGCCTTCTGCAGAAAGACCTGCGACAGCGAAGCCCCCATCAGGGTAAGCGGGGCCCGCAGGATCCTGACCGTCAGGGTGTACAGCCCCAGGGTGACGCTGCCGAAATAAAAAGTGATCAGAAAATTTGTGCCGGAGAGCTGCAGCATATCCATGAAAGCGTGCAGCGAATTGATCAGGGGGAAATCTTTGTATCTCCTGGCGTTGGATTTTATTTTTTCCCAGCTGATGGCGCCGGGGATGCGGTTTTTATCCCTCCATGTCTGGTATCCCAATATCCCGGTGGCCACGCTTTGCCCCAGGACCCCGCCTCCGATCAGTCCTCCGACCCCCCACCCCCCCAGGCCCATTCCGATATTGGCCAGGGAGGATGATCCGTATTGGAGCACCCGGGAGGCCGAGAGCCTTTTGTACTGTTTGTTGCGGTTCGACCAGTAATTGAATATCTGATAGGCCCCGGTCAGCATTATGGAACAGGGGACCAGATACAGCCAGGGAGCCAGCTTCAGGTCCCCCAGAGCCAGGGCGATCCTGTTTTTGGCCAACACCACGGCCAGCAGGGAAAGCCCGCTTACGGCGATGGTGATCAGGCCCGACAGGGCCATGATGTTGAGGGCGTCATCATCCCCGGCCGGAAGCATGATGGCCATCTCGTAACGGCCGGTGGCGATAATGCTGAACAGGGAGACCACGGACATGTACAGGGCAAACATCCCGAATTCCGACGGCGAATAGATCCTGGTCAGTATCGGAGAGATGCCCAGCTGGATGGCTTGGGCGATTATGGTCCCGGTCATCAGGGTGGCTACGTTGACGGCGAACTTTCCCCGGGCGTAGTTTTTGATATTGATATTATCGCTGAAAAAATAACCCATTCCGTTATCAAAACCTCAGGTTCAGCAAGATCGGTCCCTGACCGCCCCTTTGATGAATACCGCCAGCAGTCCCAGCATCAGACCCAGAGCCAGAGACATCAATATGTTGGAAAGGACTTTCGGCCTTATGGGGTCCGTCCCGGCCACCGGCTTTTCAATGATCCGGTAACCGGTGATGTTTGCCAGGCTGTTGCGAAGATTATTGATCTTCACCTTGAGATCGTTGATCGAGGTCTCCAGCTCGGCCGGGTTGAAGTTGGGGTTCTGCCGGAAACTGCCGGATCTCTGCAGGCCGTCCCTGATCAGCAGGGCCTTCTGCAGATTCTCTTCGGTGTCCCTGATGCTTTGGTCCAGGGACTTCCGTTCTTCCTCGATCTTCAGTTTGATGAACTGGTTGTCATTTAAATAGGCGACGGCCCCCAGCAAGGCCTTCTCAGCCGGCTGCCCCGGCTGGCTGGTCTGCACTATCAACCTGAAGATATTCTCCGATCCCCTTATCTCCTCGCACCTTATCCCCTCGATGATCGCAGCTTCGCCTAGGGGGAACGTCAGCCCCGGCGGGCCCGATTTGATGCGGCCCCATAGCTGGTTTATCATGGCCTTGGTCTCGGGGATGTTGACCAGAGAGACCGTGGTGGGCTTCGATTTAAGGGGGCTGGTCCCGCCCACATTCACCAGGACGAACAGGGTTCCTTTGGATTCGGAGGAGATGGCCGTCAGTTTGCCGCTTTCCGGGACGGCCGCCAAAACTTCGGCCTGGTATATTTTGGGGGAGGCTAATGAGACCAGCAGCCCCGCCAGGGCGGCCAGGATCATGGCCGATCCGATGATCATCCAGCCCCGGAATACCTGTTGCCACAGGTCCTTTAGCTCCCGGTCGTTCGGGTTTTCCATGGCGCCCTCCGTTATAGGTTTATCAATAGGCATTCCGGGGGAAGATCACCTGCAGCACGGTCCGGATCAGTATCTTGATGTCCAGGAACAGCGACCAGTTCTCGATGTAGTAGATGTCGCACTTGGTGCGCTCCACGATCGAGGTATCCCCCCTCCAGCCGTTGACCTGGGCCCAGCCGGTGACGCCGGATTTCATCTTGTGCCGGGAGGCATAGCGCGGGATCTGGGCCTTGAATTTCTCCACGAAGAACGGCCGTTCCGGCCGAGGCCCCACCAGGCTCATATCCCCCATGATGACATTGAAGATCTGGGGCAGCTCGTCCAGGCTGTATTTGCGCAGAAAGGCGCCCAGCCGGGTCCGGCGGTCGTCGTTGGGCTTGGCCCACACCGGCCCGGTCCGGTCCTCGGCCCCCAGCCGCATGGAGCGGAATTTCAGCATGTTAAAAGTCTCCCCGTCATATCCCACCCGCTCCTGGGCGTAGAATACCGGCCCCGGGGAGGTAAGCTTGATCAGCCCGGCCAGCAGCAGGTACAGCGGCGAAAGGACCACCAATCCCAGGGTGGCAGCGGCCAGATCGAAGATCCTCTTATTGATCAGGTCCCATTCCGTCAGCGGGATCTCCCGCAGGCCGATCACCGGTATGTTGCCCAGCTGGGAGATGCTGGTGTCCCGGCCGATCATATCCATCAGGTCGGGCACGAATTTTACCTCCACCGGCCGGTGTTCCGCGGAGTTGACTATCTCGTTGAGGTCGGACTGCATGTCATGCGGCAGGACGATGAACAGGGCATCCAGCCGGTATTCGTCTATCAGCCGGGATATTTCGCTGTATTTTTTGACCGCCAGTTTCTTGACCGAGGTCTCGCCCAAGGCCGGTTCGTCGGCTCCGTTGGCCGAGATCAGGCATTCTATCCCGTAGCCGTACTCGGGATTGAATTTCAGCTGTTCGATGATCTTAAGGGCGATGTCCCCGCTGCCGATGATGGCGGTCCTTTTCAGCCCGACGCCATGTTTGGCCACGATCCGCCTGAAAATGCTTACCGCCATGATCCGCTGGGCCGAGAGCAGGAAGAAGGACAACACCGTCGCCATGGCCAGCACCAGCCGGGACCAGACCACCTCCCGGTAGAAAAAGGAAAAGGCCATGATGGCCACGATCCCCACAAAAGTGCCCTTGGCCACCCGGTAGATCTCCTCGTCGGGGGCGAACCGGCTGCGGTTCTCATAAAGCCCCAGCAGCCAGAAGATGCTGACCCATAAAAAGGCCACCACCAGGGATCCGACGAAATACGGCCGGAAAGGCGGACGGCCCAGAGGAATGGGAAACAGATGGGAATCGAACCGCACCCAGAAGGAAAGGATGAAGGCCAGTGCGATGACCAATACATCGGCGGTCATGATCATCCCGGAATATGTCAGTTGCCATCTGCGGTTCATGTTCAATTACCCCGTTGATCTGTTGTTGCTTAGGATTTTCGCACCAAATACCAGTCGATCAGCCCCCTAAAGACCCCGGCAAACTGGGCCAGCCCCCGCCCCAGCAATATAAGCGGCGCAAGAGATCCCACCACCGGATCCTTTGCCAAAGCCTTCATAGTGAAAGGCAGTGATATCATCAAAAATGCCAAGGCGGCCACAAGGGAAACGTACCAGAAAAGCCGGTTGAATAAACCCATGCTCAAAAGCAAGATCACCATCGGAGCCAGCATCAGCTGTAGCTTCATGACCTGCGGGGTGTGTGAATCGGAGACCAGCTTGTTGGGATTCTTCCTGACCGCCAGCATCCGCCAGTAGGCAAATTTATATTTTTTCCTGAAATAGGCCCCCAGGGTTTCCGGATGGAGGTGATAAACCAAAGCCTGCGGTGCGAAGATCATCCTATGGCCGGCATTGTGCATCCGGTATGAGAGTTCGACATCCTCGGCACAGGCTACTTTAAAACTGGTATCATATCCCCCGAATTGCAGGAAAATATCGCGACGAAAGGCCGCCGAATAAGTATCGATAAAATCGATATTTTGTCTTTTCTTTAAAAGCTGGTACTTGTCCTCATATTCCAGCTGAACGAACCTGGCGGCGATCTGATGCTGTTTGGTGCGGTAGGCCCCCTTGACCGCGGTTACATTCGGGTCGGCCTCCAAAGGGCCGATCATCTTTTCCAGCCAGTCCGGCTGGGGAACGCAGTCGGAATCGGTGAACACGACCACCGGGGCCTCGGCCTGGGTGACGCCGTTGTTCCTGGCTGCCGCCGGGCCGGCATTCCCCTGCCTGATCAGCCTGATGCCGGGGTATTTGCCAACTATCCCGGAGGTCCCATCGGTGGAGCCGTCGTCCACCACCAGGATCTGGTAATCGGAACGGCCGATGGTCTGGCTGGCCAAGGCCTCCAGACATTGCCCGATGGTCCTTTCAGCATTATAGGCCGGAATGATCACCGAGGCCCTCACTATTTGCCCCCCCCGTATGTGCCCCTAAATATATGCCTGCCCAGGGTCAGCCCCCCTTTGGCCAGACGCTTGAACTCCCGGGGATCGGTCAGGCCGTCCAGCAATTTGCGGAGGATATACGACGGCCGGATGTAAAATTCTTTTCGGGCCCGGTCGCAGAACTCCACCAGCTCGGTATTGGAAAGCCCCGGCCGGCTGACGATGCTGTTGTGCAGGCCGTCCGGCGTCAGCCATTCCCGGAAATCGCTGGTGGTCAGGTAGCCGTTGCTCTTGGCCCACTGGTAGGCCTCGGTCCCCGGGTATACCATTATCGGGAAGAACTGGGCGGTGTCCGGATTGAGCTCCTTGGCGAATTTCAGGGTGGTCTCCAGGGTATCCTTGGTCTCGCCGGGGTTGCCCACCATAAAACAGCCGTGCAGTTTGATGCCGGCCTTTTTGGCATCCCGGAAGAACTGCCGGACCCGCTCCACCTTCATGGATTTTTTCATCTGATCCAACACCGCCTGGTCGCCGCTCTCCACCCCCACGCAGAACAGCCGGGCTCCGGCTTTTTTAAGCATTTGCATCGTCTCCAGGTCCACATCGCAGCGGGAATTGGCCGACCACTTGATCTTGATGCCGCGCCGGATGATCTCTTCGGCAAACTCCAGGCACCTTTTCTTGTCGAAGGTCAAAGTGTCGTCCTCGAACATCAATTCCTCGACGTCGGGAAAGTTTTCCAGGATGTATTCTATCTCGTCCGCCACGTTGGCGATGGAGCGCAGGCGGGGCTTGCGGCTGCAGAACACCTGGGGGTAGACGCAGTAGACGCACTGGTAGGGGCAGCCCCGGCCGGTGATGATGGTGATTATGGGATACTGGCTGTGGGCGTAAAAATAATCCTTGTAGTCAAGGTGCTTGCGGTAGGCCCGGCTGACGAAGGGCAGGGAATCGACATCGTCCCTCAATTCCCTTTCCCCGGTGCTGATGATCTTCCCGTTTTGCCGCAATACCAGTCCCCTGACACCCTGGGCGGTATGCCCGGAGCCCAATTTTTCCGCCAGCTCGGCCAAAGTATCCTCGTACTCCCGCAAAGCCACGGCATCGATGGCATCATTGATCCCCAGGCTTTCCTCCGGCAGGGCCGAGACGTGCGGGCCGACCAATATAACGAACGAATCGGGGAACAGCTTCTTTATTTTGGCCCCGGTCTCTACATCACTGAAGATGCTGGGGGTGCTGGTATCGATGGCCACCAGGCTTGGGCAGAATTCCCTTATTATCGGCTCCAACTGGTCCCACTCCATGCCCGAGGCCGGGCAATCCAGCAGTTTGACCTGGTGGCCCTTCTGGTCCAGCACCTCGGCGGCAAAGGCCAGCCACATGGGGTAATAGAAGGTGCCGCTCTTGGTGACGGCCGGGCTGCGCTGCTCCCGGGAGAATTTGGCCAGAAACGGGGGATTTAATAGCAAGATGTTCATTTGATTTCTAATTTGGTTTGTTGGTTTTATAATCTAATTTCGCAAAAAGCCCCTCAATACTTCCTTTGAACCAGGCACGCAAGGTTTCCCAAGGTTTCTCAGCATTAATTGATTGATATATTTTATATGGCGTAAATAATAAAAAGTGCGACAAAATGCCATAGGCAACATATATTTTATTGAAATTCTTCCTTAATACAATTATCCTGCTTCTCGCTCTATTATAAAAGGCAAACGGTGTCAACCTGATGCCTTCCACTTTATGCCAAGCAACGGCACTTGGGACATATTGTAAATTGTACCCGGATTTTACTGCCCGTAAACAGAAATCTACATCTTCTTCATAAAAGAATATATCTTCATCCAATAGTCCTATTTTGTCGAATACTACGGTTTTTATTAACATAATACACCCGGTTAAAAAAGTAGCGGACACAAAATTAGTTTTATATACCTTTGGTTTTTTATTTTTTTCAGGGACCACATTCCCACCGGTGTAATAATTAAAGTACCCGCCACCCTGCCAGACAATTTCCTTTTTATGGTTATAGAATATTCTCGGGCCAGCAATACCACACTTGTTGTTCAAATCACAAGCATCTACCATTTTTTTTATGCAGTCACGGTCTAAAACTGTATCATTATTCAACAAAAGGATATAATCCGGATTGCTTTTTAGAGCTTTTTTCACTCCGAGGTTAACACCCTTACTAAACCCCTCGTTTACTTCATTGAAAAATAATTCTATTAATTGATCCTTTGAATATTTTTCTGCCAACATCTTGCCTGAACCATCGGTTGATCCATTATCAACAATAACTATTTTATTAACTGGATGAACATTTTTTAGAAGCGAATCTATGCATTCTATTGTATCACTCAAATTATTCCAATTTAAAATGACAACTGAAATATATTTGCTTTTTTCTTTCCTGTCCATATTTATATACTTTTCAACACTGATTCAAACAACGCAACCGACTTATCCCACGTAAATATCTTAATGTCTTCTATGGCATTTTGGGCCAATGTGATTCTCTTTTCTTTATCTTTTAGCAAGCTAATAATATTTTGAGCAACCTGATAAGTAGTATCTTCATGACAGATAATTGCGTTTTTATCGTTTAGTGCATATGAATTGATGCCACCATGATCTGTCGACACTAGAGCACAACCACAAGCCATGGCTTCAGCTCCCGGCAATCCCCAACCTTCAAATTGTGAAGGTGTTATAAAAATTGCTGTTTGATTATATAAAGTCCTTAATTTTGCATCGGTTGGTCTTTTAAAATATTTTATCCAGTTAGGCATCTTTATTCTTGAATTCCCGCCATATGACCAGACAAATATTGGGTTTGGAAACTTATTTTTAACAATATCTATTGCGTCGATAGCCATAATCGTTCTTTTAAATAATTCCGGTCGTGTAGGAAAACCTATCCATACTCTTTCAGGTGCATCAATTTCTATTTCTTTATAAAATATTGAAAAATCTAATCCAACGGGAATATATGCAACCTCTTTTATTCCCCAGCTCTGTAACAATTCCTTGATAACTAATGATATACATATATATTTTTCGTTTAGCGGATAGGAAGATTTAATTCGTTTTTTCAAGGTATCATCAGCAGACCTATAATATTCATAGTCCATAAATAATATTACTTTTTTGATCTGCTCGAAAGGAAATTTATTAATATATTCCACAGTCTTCCACGCCGTAGATATAATAACATCTGCTTGTGGAAACCAAGAAGGATTGAGAGATGGCACCCAGAGAAACCTTACATTGGGATCGAGATTAAACCATTTGCTCGGTAAATATGTTTTTGTAAGCCAACGATAAATATAATATAAATATCTAACTAAACGTTCCCCCATCGACGCATTAATATCGCTTATAGCTGGACATATTACAGTAACATTATGTCCATTTTTTATCAATCTATTAGCATACTCAAAAACAACCTTAAAACCACCAATTGGTTTATGGCTACTTCCGGGCAGCAAAAAGATTATCCGCATCGTGTATATTTCACCCTTTGTTTTGAACTATTCTTTATTTTCGATTGACTAATAAATTCAATCTTTATAAGTCATAATTGATGTAATCGGGTATTCTCTAATTAATTTTCCGTTTCCTTTAAGTCCAAACCACATAAATTTCAGAATTAACCTAGCTCGTTTTGTTTTTTTCCGTAATATCCTTAGTAAAAAAGAAACAAATAATGAAGAATAAGTAACTATAATTCTATTTCGCACATATTTATTCGTAAATATAATTCTGTTTCTCAAAGTCAACAGGTCAGCCAAGGCACTTCTATACATCGCTTTTTTATTTCCCCCAGAGCTAACCCCGGATTTATGATAGACGACAGCTTCAGGTATGTATGATATTGAGAATCCGTTCCTTCTTGCACGCATTGAAAAATCCACATCTTCATAATAACAAAAGTATGATTCATCAAACAAACCAATATCTTCAATTACTTTTTTGCTAATCCATAACGCACAGCCGCTTGCAAAAGCTATGTTTTTGCTTTTCTCGTATTGCTTCCGGTCTATTTCACCCTCCCCATTATTCCAGGCC
>JAVHLB010000010.1:58318-77666 GCA_031082425.1 Candidatus Edwardsbacteria bacterium
CCATAAATCGATTTTCCCGCCACAGGACCATAAGGTTTTTCTATCTCCGTAATATATCTTAGGTGAAAGAATATCTGCCTTTTCACAATTATCAAATAATATATTTAACGCATTACCCTCCAACTCGGCATCATTATTAAGCAAAAGCACATATTCCGGATTATATCGGGACATTGCATATTTGACAGCGCGATTATTACCCCCAGCAAAGCCATAATTACAATTAAACTTTAATAAATCAATCTTGGGCAATAATTTTAGCTGGTCATATGAACAATCCGTCGATCCATTGTCTGCAATAATTACCTTAGTGACAATATTGTTTTGCCATATTATCGATTTGGCAGCTTTCAGGGTTAGTTCTGAATTATTCCAATTTAAAATTATAATAGCTACGTTAACCATAACCAATACAAGTTAGATAAATTATTTATTTTATAATATTATTCTATTGAAATGAACAAGCAAACAAATTAATGCCCTTTTTAGCAACAGCCTTATACATATATAACAATATAAATATTTCCGTCACAAGCATCGATATTGAAGCCCCTGTCGATTTATAACTTGGTATCAATAATAGAGAGGTTATAATTAATACAACCCCGCTTAAAAGGTAAATAAACATGAATTTTTTCTCCATTCCCATATTCAACATGATCTGCATGCCATATATATTGTCCGTCAATATTAGGAGGGGAATAATTGACATAATCTTAATTGCAAGCGATATTAATTTATTATTTTCACCTGAAACTATTTTAGACAACACATCTGATCCAAAATAAATAAACACAGACAAAAACAAAAATAACGGCAATGCAAACAAATACACTCTTTTCAATAATTTTAATGCTTGGTATCTATCCTTTTTAAATAACAAGCCCACCCTGGGAAAAATTCCATTTGCAATAGGTACAACCATATTAGCAAAAGCCCATACAATTTTTTGTGCAATAGAAAATATACCAACATACTTATAATCTGTTGTTATAACGCCAAGAAGAAAGATATTTGTATTTCCCACAAGGGAAACCGCCAGTGATGAAACAAATATAGCCCAACCACCAGCCAACAATTCTCTAATATGCTTTATACTGGGCTTCACCAAATCTAGGATATCCATACGATGAATCAATAAAACACATATCAGGCCAGAGAACACAACTGTACCGTTAATTAGCAAGACAGCTAACGCAAGATCGTTTATATTTTTTACCAAAATGAATATTAATATGGTTGACAATAATCTCACTGTTATGTTTATAATTGCAACTGTTTTCATCTTCTCCAAGCCTTGGAGGAACCATACCGGAAACAATACGTTTCCCAAAATAGCCAAACAGGTTAAATAATAAACAGTAGAGAATTGTCCGAATTTATGAATAAATCGGGTTAATATAAATATAACCCCGAAAGAAATAACTGCAAATATAGATTTAATCGCTGTAACATTAATAAATATTTTAGAAAGTTCTGATCTATTATCACGGTTTATTGAAACATCTCTTGTGGCTGACAGATTGAAACCATAATCGGTAAGAACCACAAAATATTGAATAAAGGCAGCGGAAAAAGCAAGTACTCCAAAATTACCAGTCCCTAAAACTCTTACTAGATAGGGGAAGGTAATTAGTGGCAATACATAATTAGCAATTTGCAAAATAAATAATGCAGATACATTTTCAAATATTTTATTATGAAATAAACTATGCATTATAGGGATTCATTACTATTTACCAAATAAAACGATGCTTGGTCTCCGGCACTATTTTTATTTAACTTAATTGCTTGCTTCTTGAATTTCCTAATCATGTTTAAGGCGAAAATAGATTTTTTTGGGCTTACGGCATAAGAATTTTCCGAAAATAAGGGAATGCCTTTTATGTATTGCTCGCTTCCCCAAAATTGAAATGGGTTTGAATCATATACCGTAGACAGCACCGCCATACCAACCTTTTTTGAAAGAATATTTATGCTTTTAATAGAAAATATATGAAAATGCCTTGGGGCATCTATTTGCACCCAATCAACCGAATATTTATTCATGGCATAAGAATCAGCCAAGGGGGTTCTTATAATAATGATACCCTTATCCGCAAGGAGGGCTTTTGCCTTGTTCAGTTCAGCAAAAGGATCGCAAATATGCTCAAGTGAATGATTGAAAATAATAACATCCCATTTGCCACTTATTGCACTAATATTTGACTTTATAATTTTTAAATTATTTTTATAATTGATATCTTTTTCAATAAATGGATCGATGCCCAGAATATTCGTAAATCCCAAGTCTTTGAGTTCATGGAGAATAGCTCCAGAACCACAACCTATGTCCAATATTGATGAATTAACAGTCAATTTGATATGAGCTAAAAAACCTAATCGGTCATTGGGAAATAATTCACTTAATAGCAGCCCTAAAATATTTTTCCTAAATACTGTATAGCTGTCTCTTATATTTACAAAGTATTTGAATATTTGATTTCGTCCCCTTTTAATTTGATCTAAAGAAAAGCTATAATAATTACTAGAATATTTATCGTAAATATCTTTGGGTATATCGGCAATTTGCAAACACTGACATTCCGCGCACTGAAAGTATTTATACTTATCGCCATTTGTATACATTCTGTCTCGAACCATATACACCATATTAGCGACATCATTTTGGCATATACGACATTTCATTTTTATCATGACAAGATATCCAATTTAACATCATGTAATCTATAAAATATCGCGTAAACAGTCCAGAACATAGTGCCATAACAAAATGATGTTATAATCACTTCGAACAGGCTGTTAAATATAGCCATTGTTAAAACAGGAATTAGCATTGCGCCTAAATATTTTATTTTCTTATTATCCCCAACCTTATAAAGTCTAGCCATTGTTATGTAAGGCATTAGAAACAGCGCAATAATTAACAATAATCCGACAGACCCAAAAGAAACGGCATAACTAATTAATATATTATTGGGATCTGCTACATAATTTAAAAAATCTTTAAACATATGCTGTTCAGGTCCCACCCCAATTATTATATTATTAATATATGCAATAAAGCCATCGTAATACATATACACCCGCACCAAAAACGAAGGATCTGTCTTCATGTGAATAAAACGGGTTGCTAAATAATAAATAAATTTATTAAATACATAATATAAAGGGATAATTAATAATATTCCGTATAATAGGTTTAAATAATTTATCTTCTTATAAGTTTTACGGAATAATTTGTTATATAAATAATATATCATTAATGTGGCAAATAATGAAACAAATGGTGCACGGGCCATTATTAAAATAATTACGACTATACTTACTATAAAATTAAAATAAATTAAACTTTTTATTATAAAACGATTATGCCAATAGTTTCTTGTCTGATATGTCAACATCAGCAAAAACATTGTAAGTGCGGCAACAAAAACAGATTTACCCCACCCCAAATCAAAACCCGTATGAAATTCCTGAAATGAATATCCGGAAATTGCAGTTCCTTTGATAACCGTCAGCAATAGCTGAATGATTATATAAGTATATACTAACGGGAAATAAGTGGTTAGAAATTTTTCCGTTCCTTTTTTTGAAATATAACCGTGATTGAATAAAATATATAGTAGCATCGGGATTATAATCATTGATAACGAACCCCGCAACCCTCGATAGATATTTACCCATTTTACAAAGGTTATTAATATCATAACCATGAAAGAAAACCATATTGTCAATATTTTGTCAATTTTAAATAATGGCCGGCCAATTAAAATGTTTTTGGAAAAATGGATGATGGCCAGCAATAAAATAAAATAAAAACCGGTATTTCTGTTAAGTGGCGTGAAATTCAATAAGATGCTTAGAAAAACAATAAACTCAGGGTATTTTAATGCTGAAATAAAAAACGGTATACAAAAAGCAACGCCTAAAGTAAGAAGCAAGGCAAGCCAATAGTTAAAAGAATAAAACGTTATTACTAAAACACCAATAATACTTAAAGCGCTTAATAAAATATACCTTTTATTAAATAAAATCGCTGCCATTTAACTGTTTTTTATAAATAAATTCAAAATTGAATTGATTTTACCTATCATTTCTTTATCGGTTTTGACCCATTCGATCCATCCTATTAAAATTGAATAAATAATGCTTATCAATAACCCACAGAAAAATCCCAAAATCACAATAATACTTTTCTTCGGCCAACTCTTCTTCCAGGGCGGGCTGGCCCTTTCCAGAAACTGGATCTTGGGAGTATCCTTGGCTTCCAGTATCTTGGCATGCTCCAGCTGTTCCACCAGCAGGGCATATACCTCCTGGTGTATTTTCACTGCGCGCATCCGGCGGGTCAGCTCAGCGCCGATATCAGGTGCTTTGGCAAAGGGAATGAACAGGGTTTTATCCTTGCCCCCCACCATCAGGTTGTTCAACTGCTGTTCAGCCTTGTCTATCTCGGTGGTTAATATTTTTATCTGGGAATTATCTTTGGTATTGTAGGATTTAAGGGCCTCCAGCTCTATTCTTTTGGTCATGATGTCAGCCTCTATTTTGGCCGACATCTCAATCAGGGCCTTCATCTCCTCGGTGATGGATACCGTCCGGAAGCGTTTTTGGAACACCCTCAGGGAGTCCTCCATCTCCCTTAACAAAACCTCCTCCTGGGCCACCCGGTTCTCGATGAACTCCCGGGCCCTCTGGCCCTGGGACATGTTGAGCCCGCTGTAGATGCTGTTCAGCACGTCTCCATAGCAATTGGCCACCTCGGCGGCTTTGTCGGCGCTTTTGTCCTCAACCGTGACCGTTATAAAGCGTTCCTCGGTCACTTTTATGGCAGTGGCCTTGTCCAGCTTCTTGTTCACGTTGTACATGGCTTTACCGGGGTCCTTGGCCCACTGCTTGTCCTTCTTGTAATGCTTCACTAAAGCGCACTGATCGATCACCCGGCCGGTGACTGCCCCGTTCTTAAGCATAAAACCAAAAATGTCCGATGGAGTCATCATTCCCGGCATAAAGCCCACCCCGCCCACTTCCGGATCGGAAGGCATGCCGGCCTTGAAGGCCAGGCTCATCAGGCTCATGCTCTGGCTGGCCGGAGGCATCAAGGTGGCGGTGGCCTTGTATTTTTTGGGGATCAGTAGGCTTAGCAATAGGGCGAACACGGTGAACCCGGCCGTGATCCAGATGATGGTCCTGCGGTTCTTGACCAGGATATAAAGCAGGTCATAAAAGCTATTGATCATATTCTATCGAACTCCGTAAATTTTGTTTTCCCTCTGTGTCTCCGTGACTCTGTGGCAAGATTCAATTGGCAACTGTCCAGACGATATAGAACATGGTCATCAGCTGGCCGGTGACGGATATGTAATCCCGCCAACCCTTGATCTGCATCTCCCCCACGATGACCACGTCGCCGGGCTCGATGGGGGTATCCTCCCTGGCCTTCAGGCTTTTGCCGCCCCAGCGGTTGATCCTGATGTTGCCGGTGCTGGCCCGCTCGCCGTAGCCCCCGGCCATCCCCAAATAATAGCTTAAAACCGTGCCCGGCTCAAAAACGAAGGTCCCGCCCTTCTGGACCTGTCCCACCACAGTCACCGAGGTGGGGGCGGTGGGAACAGTCACCACATCCCCCTCCTTTATGAGCACGTTTAGGGTTTGATCGCCGTCTATAAAAAGATTTTTATAACTGATGCTCTGAACCACATCCGGCGTGGCCACGTTCTCGATCTTGATGTCCTCTTTGGTGGCCACCGGAGTGATCCCTCCGGCCATTTCGATGATATCCAGCAATCTCTCCCCCGGCTTGATCTCGAAGATCCCGGGGCGGAACACCTGTCCCACCACCTTGATGTTGTTACTGTTCACCGGAACGAACAATACATCACCATCTTCCAGGATGGGGTTCTCCGCTTGCTGGTTCTGATAGAGGTAATGATACATGTCCAGGGTGTCCACCACCCGGCCTTGCCGGATAAGCTGGATGCTGCGGGGCGAGCCCTGCTCGTTGGTGCCGCCGGCGGCAGCCAGGGCCGAGGAGACCCGCTCCATAACCGGCAGGGGGTATATGCCCGGGGTGCGGACCTGGCCCAGCACCTGGATCTTCATCATCGGCTGGCTCCGCAGCTGGTATAGATCCCTGCCATCTGACCGCTGCTGGGCCAGCGACACCCCGGCAAACACAGCCAGCAGCGCGGCCAGGATCACTTTGGACTGGTATGACATTCTGCCTCCGTTATATTAATGCATAATAAAATGGCCGGAACGCTTCTATAGACGCCCGGCCAAATTAAACTATTAATTCGGGAATACTCTATGGGCGCCGTATTAAAACCTGCGGCAAAAAGCAATCAAATGGAACAACCGAAAAGCGCGACTATAATTGATTGACCGGGCCACAAACTTTAATACAGCAACTTGTTTCCCCTCATACTGTTAAACTTTACCGAATTGTATCTCAAAAATCGTTTTTTGTCAAGGAAATAATTCAATAAACAACTGTCATAACTTCAAAATCCCCCGGATCCAGCCGGATGCCAGGCAATTCATCCGGAGCTCCATCGTATTCCCTCTGCTCAATGAAATTTCGTTTCCTATGGGCCGAAAGAGAGATCCGGGAGGCCTTTTTGAAGCTGTTTCCAAACGTTACCTGCACCTCTTTTGGATCCAAGCTGTCATTCCATAAGATCAGGATCGATTCGCCATTCCTGGTGAAAGCGCGGCATTTTATCATCTCCCGGTCCTGATTTTCCTGATATTCAACGGCATCGGGCGCCGAGACGGCCCCGGATAAAACCCGGATCAAGGCCCGATAACAATCGAACATGCTGCTTTTCTGGCCGTTTGCGGAATGCACCAGGGCAAAATCAGGCGGATGGGCATCGTGGGGGTAATCATAAGCCTCGTACTGGATGAATACCTGAACCCCTTCGAAAGCGTTGATGGCCAGCATCCTGGCAAAAGCCAGGGCGGCTTCCCGGTCAGCACCAGCCTTATACGGCAGGCCGCACTCGGTGAACCATATCGGCTGGGCTATTTTCTTTTGGTGTAAATAGTTTTTTATTTTTGTCAGATCGGCCCTGCCCTCAAAACCCTTGAGCCAATCCGGAAATCCTTGGGAACCGGAGACACTGTCGCGGGCCGGCGGGTAGGCCCCGGGATAGTTGTGCAGGCATAATGCGTCAACCAGGCCGAACATTCCCCTCCTTTGCAGTGAATCAAACAGGGCAAACCCCGGACCGCTGCAGTTGATGACATCGGGGGTGAATCCCGGGGTCAGGATCACTGCCGTGGGATCCCGCTTTCGGATCACCCGGTTGGCGATCCTTATTATCCGGTATAAAACCTCGGTTTCTTTCTGCCCTATCCTGTTGTCAAACCAGAACAGTTCCGGCTCATTCCATATCTCCCAGTAATCCACCTCTCCGGCATAGCGGACGACCAGCTCCTTCAGGTATCTTTCATATTGAGCCAGGAAGGAATTCAATTCTTCCTTGGTGTATTCATGAGGATCGAATTTTATCCATCCGGGAACGTATCCGCAGAGCATCACGATCTTCGCCCCCAGCTTTTTTATGCGGTGAACCTGCCAGTCGGCCTCATCCCAATGGTAACGGTCCGGATCTCCCTGAATGGCCCAGGTGCCGGGGCCGTCCACCCGGAAGACCTGGCAGGGCAGGTCTTTCAGCACCTCCATATCCCTTTCGGCCGCCTCTCTGCCGGGGGGTTGGCGGGAAAAATGTTCAATGGTTCCGAATATCGGATAAGCCAACCGGGCGCTGCAGTTGATGTTGGCAGATGCGCTCAGCGATCCGGACGAGGCAGCAAGGTTCAAAAGAAAGTCACACACATTGAGGGACCTGAAATTCAAAGTGCAGAGGCGTGATCCCCCCAAAGGGACTGTGCGGCATACGGCTTTGAAACCTTCGATATTTTCGCCGGACATGGCCAGATCGATGGTTTTTTCCCTATCGCACTTATTGGTCAACAAGACCTGAAGGCCGGTCAAATGTCCATTTATAGCCACGACATTTTTAGGCCGATGGGCCAACTCAATGCCATCTCCTTTTATTTCCACGGACATAGGGGCAGATCTCTCATCCATTTTAACTTCCGAAGACTGTCTGACGATCGATAACCTGATGGTATCAACCTGAGCCTGGATTTGCTGAAGAAAAACCGGGATCAGCAGGATGGTCAATATTCTTTTACTCATACATTCCCAAATAAAAAACAACGCCCCGGGTCACCCCGGGGCATTTGGTATTTTTGGTCAAATTTATTTGCGGCCGATCTTGACCACCTTGCCGCTTTTTATCTTCTTGGTGGCATTCCGGGTGTCCACCACCAGCTTGGCGTTCTTGACTATCATATTATAATCATAGCCGGTATGATCGGTGGTTATCAGGATGCAGTCAACCGACTTGATCAGCTGTTGGGTCAGCTTGGTGGATCTCATTTTTTTCCATCCGGTCTCCAGCTCCGGCACGAAGGGATCGTTGTAGATCAGGGTCTTCACCTTGGGGGCCAGCAGTTCGATCACCTTGATGGCCGGGGAGCTGCGGACATCGTCGATGTCCCGCTTGAAGGCCACTCCCAGCACCAGCACTTTGGAACGGGAGGCGGCCATTCCCTTGTCGCTCAGGGCGGCGATCACCTTGTTGACCACGTGGTAAGGCATGTTCTCATTGGTCTCGGCCGCCAGTTCTATGAAGTCGGTGTGAAAGTCGTACTCCTTGGCCTTCCAGGCCAGGTAGTAGGGGTCGATGGGGATGCAGTGTCCCCCCAGCCCCGGCCCGGGATAGAAGGGCATGAATCCGTAAGGTTTGGTGGCGGCGGCATCCACCACCTCCCACATGTCAACCCGGTCCATCCTTTCGCACAGGCAGGCCAGCTCGTTGACCAGGGCGATGTTGACGCTGCGGAAGATGTTTTCCAGCAGTTTGGTCATTTCGGCGGTGGACGGAGAGGAGACCATCACTATCTTCTCGATGATCTGGCCGTACATCAATTTGGCCATCTGGCCGCAGGCCGGGGTAAAGCCCCCCACCACGGTGGGGGTGGTGGCAGTGGTGAATTTCTGGTTGCCTGGATCTATCCGCTCCGGGGAGAAGGCCAGGTAAAAATCCCTGCCGGCTTTGAGGCCGGTCTTCTCCAGGATGGGCTTGACCACCTTGGTGGTGGTCTCCGGATAGGTGGTGCTTTTCAGGATGACCAGCATCCCCTTGTGAAGGTGCCTGGCAATGCCCTCTGTTGAATTAACGATGAAGCTGATATCGGGATCCTTGGTGGCGGTGAACGGCGTGGGAACGCAGATGTGGACTGCATCGCATTTTTTAAGGACACCGTAATCGGTGGTGGCCTTAAGCTTGCCTTGGGAGATCACCTCCTGGAGTTGTTTGTCATCGACGTCGATGATGTAATTCTTTCCCTTATTGATATTGGCAACCTTCCTGGGGTCCAGATCAATGCCGATCACCTCAAAGCCCGCCCTGGCAAACTCCACCGCCAGTGGCAACCCTACGTAACCCAGCCCGATCACCGCCACCCTGGCCTGGCGGGTCTGGATCTTTTGCTTAAGTTCCATGTTAGAACACCTTAAAATGTATTTGGATGTTTATTGTTATCTCTCTTTGTACCAGCGGTCCTTGAAATCCTGGTACTCCCGCTTGCCCTCTTTGATGTCGCGCCACCACCTTTCGTTCTCCCTATACCATTTGATGGTCTCCTTGATGGCCGCATCAAAAGTGTGCCGGGGCTTCCAGCCCAGTTTAAGCATCTTGGAGATGTCCAGCGAATAGCGCCTGTCGTGCCCCGGCCGGTCCTGGACGTATTTTTTAAGGCTGGCCGGCTTGTTCAACTCCTTCAGGATGATATCGGTGATCTGGATATTCTCCATCTCCTGACCGCCCCCGATATTGTAGATATCCCCGGCCTGCCCGTGGTGCAGGATGAAATCTATGGCCTGGCAGTGATCCTCCACATACAGCCAGTCCCGGACGTTCCGGCCGTCGCCGTAGATGGGAAGCTCCCTGTCCTCCAGGGCATTGGTGACGAAGAACGGTATCAGCTTCTCCGGAAACTGATAGGGCCCGTAATTATTTGTGCAGCGGGTGACCCGGACATCCATTCCGAAGGTGGTGTGATAGGACAGGGCCAGCAGATCGCCGGCCGCCTTGGAGGACGAATATGGGCTGCGGGGGTCCAATTTGTCGGATTCCACCGATGATCCGGTCTCCACGCTGCCGTAGACCTCGTCGGTCCCGATCTGGATGAACCCCTTGACCCGGTGGCGGCGGGCATATTCCAGCAGGGTATGGGTGCCGATGACATTGGTCTGGGTGAAGACGAAGGGATCGTCCACCGAGCGGTCCACGTGGGTCTCGGCGGCAAAATTGACCACCCATTCCACCCCCGGCATCAGGCCGTCGACCAGCCCGGCATCGCAGATATCGCCCTGAACGAACCGGTAATTCTTGTGGGATCGGATATCCTTGAGGTTCTCCGGATTCCCGGCATAGGTCAGCTTGTCCAGGTTGATGATATTATGATCCGGGTATTTGCCCAGCATCAACCGGACGAAATTGCTGCCGATGAACCCCGCCCCGCCGGTAATTAAAATTGTTTTGGCCATGATCGATACAGTTGGAGGTTTACAGTTCTGCGTTTTTCGTTCCCATTGACCAGTTCCCTGTAATCAGGTCCCTGAAGTCATCCGTCCTTGCGGTCCCATTTATAGGGCACATCGTTCTGGTGGGGGTCGAGCCGATATTCGTCGGGCTGGGAATAATTGTAGGCCTCGGAGGGGCAGTTGATCACCATGGCCTCATCGCCGGAGACGCATTTCCATCCGTGGTAGACGCCCTTGGGAACCTGCACCAGCATGGGGTTATGCTCGCCGATGAAGAATTCGTTGACCTGGCCGTTGGTGGCCGAGTTTTCGCGGTTGTCGAACAGCACCAGCTTCAGCATGCCCTTTACGCAGACGATGTTATCGGTCTGGGCCTTGTGATAATGCCACCCCTTGACCACCCCGGGATAGGTGGTGCTGAGGTAGACCTGGCCGAATTTTTGGAAGACCTCGTCGTCGCAGCGCAATATCTCCATCAGCCGGCCTCGCTCATCGGGAATGACCTTCAGTTTTTTTATCTTGACGCCTTCGATCATTTTACTGCTCCCAAACAGATGGTTTTAAATTATACCCGGTCCAGCCAATACTGATAAAGTTCCCTCAGCGTCCGCTCGATCCCATATTCCGGCTGCCAGCCGGTCTGCCGGCTGATCTTGCCGTTGTCGCCCCACAATATCGGAAGGTCCAGGGGACGGAACCTCTGGGGGTCGGTCCGAACCTCTATCTTTTTGCCCGATAACTTTATCAACATCTCCAGAGCCTGCTGAATGGTGATGTTCTTGCCCGAGCAGACATTGTAAACCTCCCCGGGCTGGCCCGCTTCAGCCAGCAGAACGTAGGCCTTCACTATGTCCCTTACATCCGAGATGTCACGCCGGGCGCTGAGGTTTCCCACCAGGACCACCGGATCGCTCCCGTGTTTTGCGATCCCGGCTATCTGCCGGGCAAAACTGGGCAGGGCGAACATCTCCGGCTGCCCCGGACCGGTATGCGGGAAGGCCCTGGCCACTATCGTATTCATCTGATAGGAGTGAAAATACTGGATGGCCAGCTGCTCCTGGGATATCTTGCTGACGGCGTACGGGCTGGCGGCGTTGTAGGGATGGTCCTCCTGGACCGGATCGGAGGTGTCGGTCAGGCCGTAGACCTCGCAGGAGCTGACCATCACCAATTTACATTCCGGGACGGTTCTCCGCATCTCCTCCAGCAGGTTCACCAGGCCGATGACGTTTATCTCAAAGGTGTCCACCGGCTTTTGGAATGATACGGCCGGTGAGCTCTGGGCCGCCAGGTGGTACAGGCATTGGGGCCTGGCGGTGGCCAGCGCCTGGCGCAGCCCCTGGCCGCTCCGCAGGTCTATCCGGAAAAGGGCGCAGCTATCTTTGAGCTCTCCCACCGCCGGCTCATCAAAATAACTACCGGAGACCTCATGCCCGGCGGATATCAGATGCCGGGCCAGATGATGGCCCACAAAACCCTCTATGCCGGTGATGAAAACCCTCACTTCATCCGGTTTTTATAGATTTTTAAGTCGGCATCGACCATCATTTTCACCAGCTCCTCAAAGGGCACCTTGATCTCCCATTTGAGGGCCTTCTGGGCCTTGGTGGAATCGCCCAGCAGCAGGTCCACCTCGGCCGGGCGGACGAACCGCTGGTCGATCTTGACGTAATCGTTGTAATCCAGACCGACATGCTCGAAAGCGATCTGGCAGAAATCCCGCACCGAATGGGTCCGGCCGGTGGCGATCACATAATCGTCGGGCTGCGGCTGCTGCAGCATCAGCCACATGGCCCGCACATAGTCGCCGGCAAAGCCCCAATCCCGCTTGGCGTCCAGGGTCCCCAGCCGAAGCTCCTTCTCCAGGCCCAGCTTGATCCGGGCCACGGCATCGGTGATCTTCTTGGTGACGAACTCCTTGCCCCTTCTGGGCGATTCGTGGTTGAACAGGATGCCGGAGCAGGCAAAGATATTGTAGGATTCGCGGTAGTTGATGGTGATCCAATGGCCGTAGACCTTGGCCACGCCGTAGGGGCTGCGGGGATAGAACGGGGTCAGTTCGGTCTGCGGCGTCTCCCGGACCTTGCCGAACATCTCCGAGCTGGAGGCCTGGTAGAATTTTATCCTGGGATTCACCAGCCGAATGGCCTCCAGCATCCGGGTCACCCCCAGGGCGGTGAACTCCCCGGTGAGGACCGGCTGGTCCCAGGAGGTGGGGACGAACGACTGGGCGGCCAGGTTGTAGACCTCGTCGGGGTTCGCCTGCTTGATCACGTTGATCATGGAAAGCTGGTCCAGCAGATCCGCCTGCACCAGTTGAACCCGGTCCTTGATATGCTCTATCCGTTCAAAATTCTCGGTGGAGGCCCGGCGCACCATGCCGTAGACCTGGTAGCCCTTCTCTAAAAGAAAATCGGCCAGGTACGATCCGTCCTGCCCGGTGATTCCGGTAATCAAAGCTTTCATAAATTACCTGTTTTTATATTTATTGATATTCAGACCTGTTGTTGGTGATATTCATTCCTAAAATTTCAACAGCCCTGCCTGGAGAAGCCGGTTGCCCGGTCAATTCTGGCTTGGCCGGCAGAGAACCCCACCGCTCCGCTTTCCTGGGTTCTTATTTACTGCCTGGCGCCCGCCGGTGCCGGACCATAGCCCGGCAGGTTTGGAATAATGGCGGAGAGACTGGGATTTGAACCCAGGATACCTTGCGGTATACACGCTTTCCAGACGTGCTCCTTCGGCCGCTCGGACATCTCTCCGTTTTTGATAATCGTATATAGATATTAGATCACCGGGTTCTCAATATTTATTTTTCAGCCCGGCATTCAAGATCAGAATTCGGTGGCCCCGCTGAAATTGAAGCTCTCCAGCTTTAAGGCCGGGACCAGGATGCCGTTGGCAAAGCGGTTGCCATAAGCATTGTCCTCGGTCACCAGGCTGGTCTTCCTGGAGATGGCGGATACCTTGGACAGGGTTTTCAAAACGCTCTCGGTGAACCGAAGGTTCTTGACCGGCTTGGTTATCTTTCCGTTTTCTATCAGGAAGGTCCCGTCGCGGGTCATCCCGGTCAGGGACACCTGCATGGGATCGATCAGGTTGCAGTAATGGAACCGGGTGACATAGATGCCGCGCTCGGTGGTGCTGATCATTTCTTCGATCGATGACCGGCCGCCCTTCATCTCCAGGTTCAGGGCCATGGGAAAGTAGGCCGGGGCCGGCAGGGCATGGCCAGTGGATCTTTTATTTTCCTTATACGCCGTGTAGGAATCGTAGACCACCCCTTTGGCAATGCCCTGGTCTATCAGGGTCACCTTCTGTTTGGGCACCCCCTCGAAATCGAAGGGAAAGGCAAAGCCTTTTTTATTGTAAGGATCGTCTAAAATGGTGATCTGGGGATCTACCACCGGCTGGCCTATATTCAGGCCGATGAAGCTGCGCCCCTCCTGAACCGCCATGGCCGAGAACCCGGTGTAGTTCATGAATTCCACCAGGGTGTACACCGCCATGGCCTCCAGGATCACCGGATAGCGCCCGGGCTTGATGTCGGCCGGGTTCCGGCTGTCCACCGCTTTTTTGACCGCGCTGTCGGCGATGGCGTCGATGTTTATCTTCCCTGCATCGCGGGAGGCCCCCTGGCCGTAGCCCGAACCGGTATCGCTCATCACTACGGTGTTGAGATTGGCGTCGGTGGAACAATTGTATTGCATTACGCCCAGCGAATTGGCGATGCCGATCTCCACCGTTCCGGTGCTGAAAGCCCCGAAGGCCCTGGCCTTATGCTTCTCCGCTTTGCGGCAAATCCTGCCCACCGCTTCGGCCCTTTGGGCCGGAGTGATCTGGGCCGTTTCCTCCACATAAAGATCGGGCGCCTGGCGGCCGGCTTTTTCCGGGCCGGGCAGGGATACGAAATCGGGGTTA
Organism: Candidatus Edwardsbacteria bacterium; assembly: GCA_031082425.1. Taxonomy (NCBI): domain Bacteria; phylum Candidatus Edwardsiibacteriota; species Candidatus Edwardsiibacteriota bacterium. The sequence goes on from JAVHLB010000010.1 coordinate 72,867, forward strand.
TCGTGCTGCAGTTTGGCGATGCTGCAGGCCTGGGATACCGTATCCCGGATGCTCTGCTCGGTGAGTATGTTGCTGGAGGCCATCCCTATCTTCTGGCCGAATACCGCCCGCACCGATATGGTCCCGTTGCGCTGGGCCACATTCTGGTGGATGTAGGAATTGGCGAAGCGGGTCAGGGCCGAATCCTCGGCGGTTATGAAGACCTCTGTCTGGTCGGCCCGGGAGGCGGACAGCGCCAGCCGGAGCATCTTTTTTATTTTAGCCTGCCCGTACATGAAAATATCTCCCGGATGTAACTAAGAGGTGTGATTATATCAATAATTGAATTTAAGGTCAAGCAGAATAAACGCTTTGCCGGGGAGGTTGGGCAGAAATCAGAGCCCAAAGGCTCACCACTTGCTGCGGTAGGTATAGTTCAGCACCGTCTCGCCGTCCCTGGCCACCGGGATGACGAACTCTATCGTGGTGGCGTCCTTCTTGAGATATTTATGGGAATTCTGGGTGATCTTCCAGTCGCCGGATAGGTGCTCCACCACCACAATCTCGGCCGATTCGTCCTTGTGGTTCCGCAGTTTCACTTCGATGGTCTGCTCCTGGGTGCGGTCGTTTATCCGCTTGTAATCCTTCTGACTCCTCTCCCCCACCAGATCGAAGGCATTGCCCAGAAAGATCCGCAGCTTCTCGTCCTTGGGAGTGTGGCCGATCAGGTCCTCGCCGATGAACTGCTGGGTCCCGTCGCTGTCGAGCTTGTAGGTGCGCACCTTGCCGGCCGGCAGGGCCATCCCCAGCCCCGAAGCCTTGTCGTTGCGGAACTCCAGGTTGACCCTGATGTCCCTGGCGTTAAAGGCCCCGTCGTAAATATAGACCTTTTTGATCTTGACCTCGGCGTTGGGGAACAGCGACACCTGCTTGATCTGGTTGTCGGACACCGTGGCCCGGCGCTGCAGAGTGTACAGGTGATATTCGAAGAAAGCCTTCTCCTCGAACTGCGGGGCGGCTTCGGCCAGTGAGCTCTTATCCATGCGACCGGTCCTCAACTGTGGCAGGGATTGAATCCGGTTGACATCGCCGGCTATCAGCTTGAGTTTGGCATTTTCATAGGAGGCCCCGGAGCGGTTGTCCAGCGACACCCAGGCCCCCAGGTTGAGGCTCTTCTCATCCTGGTCCAGCACCGCCACATACTCGGCGTGCCATCTGATCCCGCCGGTCATGTAGGATATCTGGCATTCCTGGTCTTTCGGCCCCCGGTTGTCGGCCAGCCAAACCAGGGTGGGCTTGGTGATCAGTCCCTGGGGCAGGCTGGGGAACTCGATATTCTGCAGGTTGTCGGTCAGCCGCAAGGTGATGATGTTCCCCCCGGTGTTGAGCACGATATTGGACCCGTCGTGGGACATCAGGATTCCCTCGTAGGTCTTGCCCAGGGAGGAGATCACCCTTATCTTCTGGTCTATATACCGCTCCATCAATTTGGCCGGGCTGACCAGGTCGAACTGGTAGTTCTGCTCCAGGATGGCCACCTTGTCCGGCGAGGTCAGCGATTTGAAGTGCACCGAGGTGGGGTCGATCTGCGATGGTACGTCGCTCAGCCGGAGCTCCGATCTGCCGCTGCCGATCCTCAGGTTTCTGACCTCGGTGACCAGCCCCAGGTCGCTGTTATATACGGTCAGGCTGATGTCCTTCCTCTCCTGGCCGGCTGCCGGCAGGCAGGCCAGGATTGTCAGACCGGTGATCAATAGCTTCTTCATTTTACCCCTTCCTGATTTGATGGTTGGTTTTAAGTATAGGTTATAAATTTTCATTAGTCAAGGGTTATCATCGGCCGTTCGCTTTGCCCAAGCTGCCGTTAGGCCGTTCGTTTTGCCTTGACTTTAAATTATAAAAAACATATACTTAGACGTTAATTTATATCTAACCACCTGATCGGACGTCCAATGCGGCTACCTTCAGAGACCAAACAACAGCTTTTCATCAAGAACCTGTTCTCCGAGAACGGCCTATTGTTCTCGGGCACCGGGATATTCCTGGCGGTGGCCGGGACCCGGACCACGGAACAGGCCTTCTTTCTGGGCAGCATCTGCCTGGCGCTCATCCTGGTCAACAGCATCGCCTCCTCCATTGCCGGCGATATATTCCGTTACCGGATACCCCTGTGGGCCATGGCCCTGGCCTCGGCGGTGATGCTGGCGATCATCAGTTCCGCTTTTGCCGCCCGGCTGTCGCATCTTCCCGAACACACGGTGACCATCATGTATCTTCTGGCCGCCGGCCCGGTGGTGTTCTCCCGGGCCCAGGCCTTCTCCCACACCACCTCCCTGGGCCGGGCGGTATTCGACGCCTCCGGCCAGGGCGCCGGCATACTGCTGGTGATGCTGGCGGTGGCCTTCGTGCGGGAGCTGATCGGCAAAGGCTATCTGTCAGGCGGCCTGCTTTTCAGCCGCCCCCCCTGGCCCATGCTGGGCATGGCCTTCGGCGGGATGCTGTTTACCGCTCTGGCCATAGTGATCTACCGGATATCAGCCCCGGGAGGCCGAAAATGACAGCCCATATCGCCATCGCCTTCCTGTCCGGCCTGTTCCTGTATCAGCCCCTGATAAATTTCGGGTTGATCCCCTCCTCGGCCGAGGGCATGTCTGGCCAGCCCTATCGGGCACTGGGATACAGCCTGGCCGGGGGGATACTGATCGCCCTCTTCGGTTTCTCATCATGGATCCTGCATTACCTGGTGCTGGGCCCGCTGAAAGCCCTGCCCCTGGAGCTGCCCCTGCTGATGCTATTGATGTGGGGCTGGCACTATCTGATGCAGCGCACTTTCGGCAGTCGCTCCTTGGTCGGCCGCCACCTGCCGTTCTATTTTTTGAACATCGCCGTGCTGGGGTCCGGCCTGCTGCTGATACACTATACCCCGGACGGCATTCTGACCGCCCTGAGCCGCGTTATCGGCATCTCCCTGGGCTTCATGATATCCAACCTGCTGATATCTTTCTTCCGGGAAAAATCCGAACGGGGATCGTTCAGCCGGGCCCTTCGAGGGTGGCCGGCATACCTGCTGGTCTGCTCGGTGGTCTGGCTTTCATATCATGGGATATCTCTTTTATTTTAGGGAATTGATTCTGCCATGGCTACAAAATTTACCGATGGTTTTTTGAAACTTCTGCCCGGCCTGGACTGCGGGCTTTGCCGGCTGGAGGACGGCTGTCTGGGATATGCCCAAAGGCTGGCCCAGGGCGAGCCCGATATCAGCCGCTGCCTGCCCGGCGGCGAGAACCTCAAGGCCAAACTGGCCGAACTGCAGGCCGAGACGGTGATGCCCAGGTCCAGCGTGGCCCCGTTCGTCAACTGCCAGGGATCGGCCGAGAACGCCCGGAACCGTTTCAATTATTTCGGGGTGGACAGCTGCCGGGGGGCCATGCTGTTATATGGAGGGAACCGGGAGTGCATTTACGGCTGTCTGCGGCTGGGCGACTGCATCACGGCCTGCCCTTACGGGGCCATCAGCCTGACGCCCCAGGGACTGCCCAAGATCGACTACTCCAAATGCACCGGCTGCGGACGCTGCACCAACGCCTGCCCCAAGGGAATCCTGAAACTGGCCCCCAAGACCCAGCAGATATACCTGGCCTGCATCTGCCAGGCCAAATCGGAGGATCTTCCCGGCCAGTGCCGGCAGGGCTGCTCCACCTGCGGAAGCTGCTTGAAGGAATGTCCCTACGGGGCCATCGTCTGGGACGGCTCCCTGCCGAAAATAGATTATGACAAGTGCCGTTCCTGCTCCATCTGCGTTTACAAATGCCCCCAGAGATCATATCTGGACCGCATTCCCAACCGGCCCACCGCCTTCATCGGCCTGCAGTGCAACGGCTGTCAGCAGTGCAAATCGGTCTGCCCCACCGACTGCATCATCGGCAAGAAGGGCGAGCACCACAAGGTGATGCGCGGCCAGTGCATCGGCTGCGGACTGTGCTTTGAGGTCTGCCCCACCAAGGCCATCACCATGCTGGGGGCCCTGGGGCATGTTGACCTCACCCGTTTTTAAATTAAAAATGCAAAATGCAAAATTAAAAATAGCGGCCTTGACATATATCCTGCTGTTGGTTCTTATAACTGTTCCTGCAGGTCAGGCTCAAAGTATAGACCAGAGATTGTACGACCAGATCCATACCCGCTGGCAGCGGGATTGGCTGGACGACCCCATGCAGTTCTGCACCGATATCGGAGAGGCCGAAATGGGCATAGCCATCTGCGCCGGAGTGGGGCTGTTCGGCAGCCAGAAGGCCCGGCACAGCGCCAAGCTGGCGCTTTTCGCAGACGGAGCCTCGGCCGCCATGACCTACGGTCTGAAGAACCTGATCAACCGGGACCGGCCGGAGGGCCCCACCGAGCGTTCCAATTCATCCTTTCCCTCCGGGCATGCCACCGGGGCCTTCGCCCTGGCCACCGTCTTCTCCCATCAGTACCCGAAGCTTTCCATACCATTATATACGGCGGCCGCCGGTGTGGCGGTGTCGCGGGTATACCTGGGCCGGCACTACCCTTCGGATGTTCTGGCCGGAGCGATCATCGGCTTTGGCACCGCCAAGCTGACCCTGCATTACAAGGAGAAGATACTGGGATTCGAATTCGACACTTTTTTGCACGACCTGTTCTGCAAAAAAGACGAGAACCCGGATACATCACCCTGATTTTCGAAACAGGTCAACCCGAATGAAGCCATATATCTGCCCTTTTTATTACACCAATCATACTTCCCCGCTTTCTCTTATAACTAAGAGAAAGCTCCAAAGAGAAGTTTTAGGGGACGGC
>JAVHLB010000011.1:0-22867 GCA_031082425.1 Candidatus Edwardsbacteria bacterium
CCCCCATCGCCATGGAGAAGGGCCTGAAGTTCGCCATCCGCGAGGGCGGCCGCACCGTGGGCGCCGGAACCGTCACCGAGATAATGGAATAGGACTGCCCTCCCGGCAACGGAGAGGGAAATATTTGGAAATCAGATAAAAGGAATATAAAGGTGTCAGTTCAAAGCATCAGAATAAAACTTAAGGCCTATGATCACGCGGTGCTGGACCAGTCGGTGGCCGAGATCGTCAACACCGCCAAACGGACCGGAGCCAGGATCTCCGGCCCCATACCCCTGCCGACCAAGAAGACGATCTATACCGTCAACCGTTCCACCCATGTCGACAAGAAATCGCGGGAGCAGTTCGAACGGAGGATCCACAAAAGGCTGATAGATATTCTCAACTCCACCCCCCAGACCATCACTGCCCTGACCAAGCTGGAGCTTCCGGCCGGGGTGGATATCGAGATCAAGAGCGGCCTGTAAGTTTTACCGGCCTACCCCACAGAATCAAGAATTCAGAATCGATAATAAGGCTATATCATGAACGCAATGATCGGCAGAAAGATCGGGATGACCCAGGTGTTCGGCGAGAGCAACGTCATGGTTCCGGTGACGGTGCTGGAGGTCGGGCCCTGCGTGGTCACCCAGATCAAGACCAAGGACAAGGACGGCTACAGCGCCGTTCAGCTGGGATTCGGATCCAAGAAGCCCGGCAAGGTGAACAAACCAACCAGCGGCCATCTGGCCAAATCCAAGGCCCAGCCGGTCCAGGTGATGCAGGAGTTCCGGGTTGATGATACGGCGGGCTATCAGCTGGGCCAGGTGATAACCGCTGATATTTTTGCCGCCGGCGACAGGATCAAGGTGGCCGGTACCACCAAGGGGAAAGGCACCGCCGGCGTTATGAAGCGCCATAAATTCCACGGCGGACCTGCCAGCCACGGGCAGACCGACCGCAACCGCCATGCCGGAGCCGTCGGCTCGGGCTCGTCCCCGGGCCGGGTGTATCCCGGCACCAAGATGGCCGGGCACATGGGGGATGTTAAATTCTCGGTCAGGAACCTGAAGGTGGTCAAAGTAGATCAGTCCAAGAACATTATTCTGGTCAAGGGAGCGGTACCCGGAGCTCCGGACGGAATCTTGTCAATCCATAAGATATAAGGAAAGCATTCATCAATGTTATCTGTAAATCTGTTCGATGATAAGGGGAAGAAATCCGGCAGCCTGGAGGTACCGGAGGATGTCTTCGGCACCCGTCCCAATCAGCATCTGCTGTATCTGGCGGTCAGGGAATACCTGGACAACCAGAGACAGGGCACGGCCTGCTCCCAGAATGCGGCCGATGTCCGGGGCGGCGGGAAGAAGCCTTTCAAACAGAAGGGCACCGGCCGGGCCCGCCAGGGCAGCACCAGATCCTCCATCATGGTGGGCGGCTATGCGGCCCACGGCCCGGAGCCCCGGGATCATTACTGGGAGCTTCCCAAAAAATCCCGCCAGGCTGCCCTCCGCTCGGCCTGGTCCGACGGCTTCAAGTCCGGCAAGCTGGGCGTGATAGAATCGCTTAAGACCACCGGCAAGACCAAGGAGATGGTGGAGCTGTTCAAGACCATGGAGATGGGCGGGCAGAAAGTCCTGCTGCTGGACGAGATCCATTCCCCGGAGGTCCGCAAATCAGGACGCAACATCCCGGGTCTGACCTTAAAACCGGTCAGGGAGGTCAATCCCTACGATATCATCAAGGCCGACAAGGTGATCCTTACCAGGAAGGGCCTGGAAGCCGTAAAGGAGGCATTCGCCAAATGAACTACCGAATCATCATCAGACCGCTGATCACCGAGAAGATCACCAACCTCCGCGAGGAATTCAATCGTTACGGTTTCGAGGTGTCCCGGGATGCCAATAAGCACCAGATAAAGCAGGCGGTGGAAACGCTGTTCAAGGTCAAGGTCAAGGAAGTGACCACCATGAATGTGATGGGCAAGACCAAGCGCCTGGGGCGCAACCAGGGGAAGAGGCCGGACTGGAAGAAGGCCATTGTCACCCTGGCCAAGGACCAGAAGATAGAGATGATCGAAGGCATTTAAAATAATTCCGGGATATAAAATTTAGGAGAACTTCGTTAGATGGCTATCAAATCATATAAACCGACCACCCCGGGAATGCGTCATCGCACCGGGTACAGTTTTGACGAGATCACATCATCAAAACCAAAAAAGTCTTTATTGTCATCGCTGAACAAATCGGGCGGACGCAACAGCCACGGGCGGGTGACCGCCGATCACCGGGGCGGCGGCCATAAAAGGGCCTACCGGCTGATAGATTTCAAGCGCAATAAATTCGCCATTCCGGCCACCGTGGCCGCCATTGAATACGATCCCAACCGTTCCTGCCGCATAGCGCTGCTGAAATACGCCGACGGCGAATGGCGCTATATCATCGCTCCCCTGGGACTGACGGTGGGCGACAAGATCCTGTCCGGCTCAGGCATCGATATCAAGGTCGGCAATTGCATGCCCCTGTCCGAGATCCCCCTGGGCAGCGCCATCCATAACATCGAGCTCAAAAAGGGCAAGGGCGGGCAGATGGTCCGGACCGCCGGCGGCTCGGCCCAGCTGATGGCCAAGGAAGGGGAGAACGCCCACCTCCGGCTGCCGTCGGGCGAGGTCCGCCTGGTCCGGCTGGAGTGCATGGCCACCCTGGGACAGGTGGGCAACCTGGAGAACGAGAATATTTCCATCGGCAAGGCCGGGCGCAACCGCTGGCTGGGCGTCAAACCCCACAGCCGGGGCGTGGCCAAGAACCCGCACGATCACCCGATGGGCGGCGGCGAGGGAAAATCCTCCGGCGGCAGGCATCCCTGCAGTTCCAAGGGCCTGCTGTCCAAGGGCAAAAAGACCAGAAAGAAGAAGAAGACAACCAGTAAATTCATCCTTAAGAGGAGAAAATAATGTCTCGCTCCCTTAAAAAAGGACCCTATATCGATCCCAAACTGCTGGCCAAGATCGAGGCCCTGGCGGCCTCAGGGGAAAAGAAGGTCATCAAGACCTGGGCCCGGCGCTCCATGGTGCCACCCGAATTCGTCAGCTATACCATCGCGGTCCACAACGGCAATAAATTCATCCCGGTATATATCACCGAAAATATGGTGGGGCACAAGCTGGGCGAATTCGCGCCCACCCGGACCTTCCGCAAGCACGGGGCGGTCGGCAAGGAAGTGGACAAAAAGAAAAGGACCGAGACCACTACCGCCGCCATACCGGCAGCTGCAGCGGCGGCCCCGGCGGCCACCAAGGCATAAGGAGCGACAGATAGAAGATGGAAGCATTATCCAGAAAAAGGCATATCCGGGTCACCCCCCGGAAGATGAGGGCGGTGGCCGACCTGATCCGGGGCAAGAAATGCAACGAGGCCCTCTCGATCCTCAAATTCGTCCCCAAATCTGGCAGCCCCCACCTGGCCAAGGCCGTCAAATCGGCGGTGGCCTCGGCGGTGGAGACCGCCGGCAACGCCAAGGCCGATCCCGATACCCTCAGGATATCCGAGATCAGGGTGGACGAGGGCATCATCATGAAGCGGTTCCGCCCCCGGGCCCGGGGCCGGGCCGACCGCCGGCTGAAGCGCACCAGTAATCTCTTGGTTCGGGTTTCCGACCAGGCTAAATAAATTAACGGAGGTAAAGGTTTGGGTCAGAAGACACATCCCATAGGGTTAAGGCTGGGGATCATCAAGACCTGGGACTCCAGGTGGTTCGCCAAGAATGATTTTGCCAGCCTGCTGGAGGAGGACGAGAGGATCCGGCGCTACCTGCGGCAGAAGCTGATGAATGCCAGCATTTCCAAGATAGAGATCGAAAGGACATCCAAGCGGGTGACGGTGACCATCCACACTTCCCGGCCGGGCATCGTCATCGGCCGCAAGGGCGGCGAGATCGAGAAGCTTAAGGCCGAGATCCAGCACCTGACCGCCCAGAAGGAGGTCCACCTGAACATCGCCGAGATAAAGGTGCCCGAGATGGACGCCCGCCTGGTGGCCGACAATATCGCCCGCCAGCTGGAACAGCGGATCTCCTTCCGCCGGGCCATGAAGAAGGCCGTTCAGAGCACGTTACGAATGGGGGCCTACGGGATCAAGATCGCCTGCGGCGGGCGCCTGGGAGGGGCCGAGATCGCCCGGACCGAAAGCTACCGCGAGGGCCGGGTGCCGATGCACACCCTCCGGGCCGATATCGATTACGCCACCTCCACCTCGCACACCACCTTCGGCTGCATCGGGATCAAGGTCTGGATATTCAAGGGCGAGGTGCTGGGCAAGCAGGCGGTAGCCAAATAGGAATAATTAACCGACTTTCTGGAGTTGTAAAATACTATGTTGATGCCAAAGCGGGTAAAACACCGCAAACAAAGAAGGGGACGCCGGTGCGGCCTGGCCACCAGGGGACATTACGTAGCCTTCGGTGAATTCGGCCTCCAGTCGCTGGATGCCGCCTGGATCACCGACCGGCAGATAGAGGCGGCCCGGGTGGCCATGACCAGGTTCATCAAGAGGGGCGGCCGGGTCTGGATCAGGATCTTTCCCGACAAACCGGTGACCTCCAAACCGGCCGAGACCAGGATGGGCAAGGGCAAAGGGGCCCCCGACCACTGGGTGGCCGTGGTCAAGCCGGGCCGGGTGATGTTCGAGATCGGCGGGATCCCAGAGGCCACCGCCAAGAAAGCCATGCTGCTGGCTTCCCACAAATTGCCCATTAAAACCAGGATGGTTCCGCGCCATCGCCATATCGAGGTGACGAAATGAAGAAGACCAAAGAGCTCCGGGAGATGACCCGGGCCGAAGTGGAGCAGAAGCTGAAGGAGGAGACCGAGGCCAACTTCAACCTGAAACTGCGCCGCAACACCCAGCAGATCCCCAATCCCCTGCAACTTAGGCACACCCGCCGTTCGGTGGCCCGGATGAAGACGGTTCTCAACGAGGACCTCAAGAGCATCCGCAAACTGGCCGCCGGCGCCGGATCGAAGGAGTAGAACAGATGGCAGAGAGAAATTTAAGAAAGACCAGGATCGGCAAGGTGGTGGGAGACAAGATGAACAAGACCATCATTGTGGCTGTGGAGCGAAGGGTCAAGCATCCCCTGTACAGCAGGGTGGTCAAAAGGACCACCAAATATTACGCCCATTCCGAGGACCAGTCGGCCAAGCTGGGCGATACCGTCAGGATCATAGAGACCAAGCCCATTTCCAAGACCAAGCGCTGGCGCCTGGTGGAAGTGATGGAGAAGGCCAAGTAGTCATCAATCGTTATATTTAAACCAAATATAAGATAAAACAATCCCTGAAAAAACGGGGCAGCAAGGCAGGAAAAATATGATTCAACAATATACCAGGGTAAATATCGCCGACAACTCCGGCGCCAAGAAGGCCATGTGCATCCAGGTGATGGGCGGCCATTTCCGCCGCTATGGCTCGGTGGGCGACATCATCAAGGTGGCCGTCAAGGACGTGTTGCCCGGCGGGGCCATCAAAAAAGGCGAGGTGGCCAGGGCGGTGATCGTCCGGACCAGGAAGGAGATCCGCCGCAAGGATGGTTCCTACATCCGGTTCGACGATAACGCTGCGGTGATCATCGACGACAAGAACGAGCCCAAGGGCACCCGTATTTTCGGCCCGGTGGGGCGGGAGCTGAGGGACCGTCAGTTCATGAAGATCATCTCTTTGGCCCCGGAAGTGATATAGGAGCGGATGTAAAATGAAGATCAAAAAAAGCGACAGCGTCATAGTAATAGCCGGCAATGACAAGGGCAAGAAGGGAAAGGTCCTGAAGATTTTGCCGGTCAAGGGACGGGCCATCGTGGAGGGGGTGAATTTCGTCAAGCGCCATACCAAGCCCCGCAAACAGGGCGAGAAAAGCGGGATCCTGGAGAAGGAGGCGGCGATAAACCTCACCAACCTGATGGTGGTCTGCACCAAGTGCGACAAGGGGGTCAGGGTGGGCACCCGGACCCTGGCCGACGGCAAGCGGGCCAGGATCTGCAAAGCTTGCGGCGAGATGCTGGACAAAGAATAGGTCGTTGGGTTTCCCACCAAGTACACTAAAATAATTTACTCTTATATATTTGGCGTTTTTTGTGGGACAAAGAATAGGTCAGAAGTTACCGTAGTAAGATCATACAAAAAATTAGGAACAAAATGGCAAGATTAAGAGAGAAATACACCAAGGAAGTCAAGCCGGCCCTGGTCAAAAAATTCGGATACAAGAGCGTGATGCAGGCCCCCCGCCTGGAGAAGGTGGTGGTCAACATGGGCTTGGGCGAGGGCACCCAGGACCCCAAACTGGTGGAGGCCGCCGCCAAGGACCTGGGCACCATCACCGGCCAGAAGCCCTCCATCCGCAAAGCCAAGAAATCCATCGCCACCTTCAAGCTGCGGGCCGGGGTGCCCATCGGCGCCATGGTGACCCTGCGGGGCAACATCATGTACGAATTTATCGACCGGCTGCTCAACGTGGCCATCCCCCGCATCCGCGACTTCCGGGGCGTGCCCACCAGGTCGTTTGACGGCCGGGGCAACTACACCCTGGGGGTCAAGGAGCAGATCATCTTCCCCGAGATCAACTACGACAAGATCGTCAAGGTCTTCGGCATGGACATCACCATCGTCACCACCGCCAAGACCGACGAGGAGGCCAAGGAACTGCTGCGCCTGATGGGCATGCCGTTCCAGCAGAAGTAGCCGCCGCCCGCACCAGACGGTTTTAATAAAACAGAACATATAACCAGGAAGGAATAACAACCTATGGCCAGAAAGGCTATGATCGAAAAGGCTGCCAGGCCAAAATATCAGGTGAGACAGCATAATCGCTGCAACCGCTGCGGCCGCTCCCGGGCATATTACCGGGATTTCGGCTTATGCCGCATCTGCCTGAGGGAACTGATACTGCGGGGCGAGGTCCCGGGCCTGACCAAAGCCAGCTGGTAATTCGATTCTAAAGAATTTTAGGAGAATAACGATATGTCGATGACCGATCCCATTGCCGATATGCTGACCAGGATCCGAAATGCGGGCAAAGCCAAACTAAAGAAGGTGGACATCCCGTCATCCAAGATGAAGCTGGGGATCACCAAGATCCTGATGAAGGAGCGCCTGATCTCCAACTTCAAATATATCACCGACGACCGGCAGAATATCATCCGGGTCTACATTAGATACGACGATAAGGGCAGCCATTTCATCAAGGGGCTGAAAAGGGTCAGCACCCCGGGCCTGAGGGTCTACGCCCCCGGGGACAAACTGCCCAAGGTGAAGAGCGGAACCGGCCTGGCCATTATCTCCACCTCCCAGGGCCTGATGAAGGACAAGGATGCCCGCAAGAGCGGGGTGGGCGGCGAAGTAGTCTGTTACATCTGGTAATTGATAGTTTTTTTAAGGAGAAATGAAGTGTCTCGGGTTGGAAAAAAACCAATAAACTTGCCCCAGGGGGTCAAGGCCGAAATAAAAGCCGGCTCGGTCAAAGTGACCGGCCCCAAGGGGTCCATAGAACAGCCCTTCCACCCCAACATCAAGGTGGCGCTGGAGGGCGATAACTTGACGGTATCCCGGAACAGCGACGAGAAGTTCGACCGGGCTTTGCACGGATTGACCCGGGCCCTGCTGGCCAACGCGGTCACCGGGGTGAGCCGGGGCTTCCAAAAAGTGCTGCAGGTATACGGTATCGGCTACAAGGCGGTGATAGAGCCCAAGGGCCTGACCCTGTCGCTGGGATATTCCCACACCGTCTTCCTGCCCAAGCCGGACGGCATAGATTTTGAGATCCAGGACCAGCCGCTGCTGAAGGTCAAGGACAAGACCTATCAGACCAGCATCGTGGTCAAGGGCATCAATCGCCAGACGGTGGGGGAGGTGGCGGCCGCCATCAGGCAGTTCCGCAAGCCGGAGCCCTACCAGGGCAAGGGGATCCGCTACCAGGATGAGGTCGTCCGCCGCAAGGCCGGCAAGGCCGCCGCGGGGGCCGGCGGGTAACGGATCAGGGCGTCCCAAAATATATTCACCGGGCTTTGGCAGAAGTAAGCCATAACGGATCAGCCTTCAAACCGAAAATCCCTATTAACCGGATATACGAAGATGTCAGATAAAGCAAAACAGATCAGAGATGCCAGGATCAGGCGTCACATCAGAATTCGCCGCAAGGTCAGGGGGACCGGGGAGCGTCCCCGGCTGTGCGTGTTCCGCAGTTCCAAACACATCTATGCCCAGATCATCGACGATTTCAACCACAAGACCCTGGCCTCCACCGGGCGGCTGGAGCACACCGACAGCGGCAAGATAGCCGAGAGCAAGCTGGTGGGCCAGAGGATCGCCAAACTGGCCATGGACAAGGGGATCACCCAGGTGATCTTCGACCGAGGGGGGTACATCTACCACGGCCGGGTCAAGGCCTTGGCCGAAGCAGCCAGAGAAGCAGGTTTAAAATTCTAAAGCTATTTTAGGAGATAAGATTTTGGCAAAGATAAACTTAAATTCCCTGGGCGATATCAAAGAGCAGGTGGTGCACATCAACCGGGTGGCCAAGGTGGTCAAAGGCGGCAAGCGCTTTGGCTTCACGGCCCTGGTGACGGTGGGCGACGGCAACGGACATGTGGGCATCGGCAAGGGAAAGGCCCGCGAGGTATCGGAGGCCATCCGCAAGGCCACCGAGGATGCCAAGAAGAGCATCTCCCACTACTCCATCGCCGACGGCAAGATCCCCTATCAGGTCCTGGGAAAATACGGCGCCAGCCAGGTGGTCCTGCGCCCCGCCGGGCCGGGCACCGGAGTGATAGCCGGCAACGTGGTCCGCTCGGTCCTGGAGGCCTGCGGGGTCACCGACATCCTGACCAAGAGCCTGGGCTCCAACAACCCCCATAACCTGGTCAAGGCCACCCTGAACGGGCTGAAGCAGCTGCGCCTGCCCCAGGATATCATGGCCGAGAGGTTCAAGGATAAGGAGGCCAAGCCCGCCGCCAAACCGGCTGAAATCAAGCCGGCCGAAGCCGAGCCGGAAGCGCCGGCCCAGTAGCAAGCCAACCGATCCATCTGCAGGCCAGCCCCTGCCATGTTATAAATGATTTGTCAGTGAGGAATTTTCCGTGTCAAAAACAAAGAAGCTAAGAATAACCCAGGTCCATTCCACCATCGACCGCACCGAGAAGCAGAAGAAGATCGTCCGATCGCTGGGCATCAGGAAACTCTACCATACGGTGGAGCAGAACGATACCCCCCAGATCAGGGGAATGGTCAAAAAGATCGAGCACCTGCTGAAAGTGGAAGAGATCGCCGAAGGAGCCAAGTAACATGAATCTTAACGATATCAGGCCGGCCAAGGGCTCGGTCAAGAACAGCAAACGGCGGGGCTGCGGGACCGGCTCCGGACACGGCGGCACCTCCACCCGGGGGCACAAGGGGCAGAAATCACGGGCCGGCTCGGGGGCCAAGGTCCCGGCCTGGTTCGAGGGCGGCCAGATGCCGCTGCAGCGCCGGCTTCCCAAACGGGGTTTCACCCCGCTGAAGAGAAGGGCCTATCAGCTGGTGGACATATCCACCTTGGCCAAGATCTCCGGGGCCAAGGAGATCGATCCGGCCTACCTGGCCAAGAAAGGGCTGATCAAAAGCACCCAGAAGCCGGTCAAGATCCTGGGCAAGGGCGAGCTCAAGAACGCCCTGACCGTCAAGGCCAGCGCCTTCTCCGACGGCGCCCGGAAATCTATAGAGGCCGCCGGGGGCAAGGCCGAGGTAGCCTAAACCTCAGCCCCACGCTTGGCCCAAGAATTTAATTGCTAATTTACAGTAATGGATTTGGGTGATGTTTGAAAAGATAAAAAATATATTCAATATCCCGGAGCTCAGGAGGAGGATCCTTTTCACCATGGCCCTGCTGGTGGTCTACCGGATCGGCGGGCACCTGCCCACCGCCGGCATCGACACCCAGGTCCTGGCCGAATTCTTCCGGGCCCAGCGGGGCACCCTGTTCGGGATGTACGACCTGTTCGTGGGCGGAAACCTGAGCCGGGCCACCATCTTCGCCCTGGGGATCATGCCCTACATCACCTCCTCCATCATCATGCAGCTGATGGGCGCGGTGATCCCCTTCCTGGAGAAACTGCAGAGGGAGGGCGAGCAGGGCCGCAAGAAGATCAACCAGTACACCCGCTATGCCACGGTGGGCCTGGCCCTGGTCCAGTCCTACGGCATCTCGCTGTTCCTGGAGAGCCTGGCCCCCAACGGGGTCCCGGTGGTCCCCAACCCCGGCTTCGGATTCAAACTGATAACCGCCATCACCATGACCGCCGGCACCATCTTCGTGATGTGGCTGGGGGAGCAGATCACCGAGCGGGGCATCGGCAACGGCATATCCATGATCATTTTCATCGGCTGTTTGGATGCCATCCCCAGCGACCTGCTGAACACCTACACCTCACTAAAGGGCGGGGCCATCGGCATCATCCCCCTGGTCCTGATCGGGATCCTGATGATCCTGGTCACGGCCTCGGTGGTGCTGATGACCCAGGGGGCCCGGAAGATCCCGGTGCAATATGCCAAGCGGGTGGTGGGCCGGAAGGTTTACGGCGGGCAGAGCACCT
This sequence comes from Candidatus Edwardsbacteria bacterium, assembly GCA_031082425.1. Taxonomy (NCBI): domain Bacteria; phylum Candidatus Edwardsiibacteriota; species Candidatus Edwardsiibacteriota bacterium. The sequence goes on from JAVHLB010000011.1 coordinate 10,594, forward strand.
ACATCCCGCTGGGCTTCAACACCGCCGGGGTGATCCCCATCATCTTCGCCCAGAGCGTGCTGTCCTTCCCCATGACCCTGGGGACCTTCATCAAGGGCGAGTGGGCCCAGAACCTGACCGCCATGTTCTCGCCGGGGGCCTTTCTCTACAACCTGATCTACGGACTGATGATCATCTTCTTCGCCTATTTCTACACCGCCATCGTCATCAACCCGGGCGACATGGCCGACAACATGAAAAAGTACGGCGGGTTCATCCCCGGCATCCGGCCGGGCTCCAAGACCGCCGAATATATCGAACGGATCCTGACCCGGATCACCCTGCCGGGAGCCATATTCTACGCCCTGATCGCAGTGTTGCCCACCATTCTGATGAAGGCCGCCCACATCCCGTTCTACTTCGGCGGCACCACATTGCTGATCATCGTGGGGGTGGCCCTGGACACCCTGCAGCAGATAGAATCCCACCTGCTGATGAGACATTACGAAGGCTTTATAAAGAAGGGCAAGATCTCCGGCCGGTCCGGAAGGATGTAGCCCATGAGAATAGTCCTGTTCGGGGCCCCGGGCTCCGGCAAGGGGACCCAGGCGGCTTTTATCAGCCGGGATCGCGGGATACCGCATATCTCCACCGGCGACATGCTCAGGGAGGCCGCCAGGAACGGGACGGAGGTGGGGTTAAAGGCCAGATCCTTCATGGACCGCGGGGCCTTGGTCCCGGACCAGGTGATGATCGAGGTGGTGGCCCAGCGGCTGGAAAAGGATGACGCCCAAAAAGGGTTTTTACTGGACGGCTTCCCCCGGACGGTGGAACAGGCCGAAAAGCTGGATGAGATCCTAAAGCTCCGGGGAATGAGCATCGATGTTGTTCTCTGGCTGGAGGTGGACGACCGGGAGCTGGTGAAAAGGCTGACCTCCCGACGGACCTGCCCGGGATGCGGGGCGATCTACAACCTTCTGTTCCAGGCCCCAAAAAACCCGGACAGATGCGATAAATGCGGGTCGGCCCTGGACCAAAGGGTGGACGATCAGCCGGCCACCGCAGAAAAAAGGCTGGAGGTCTACCAACAGCAGACCTCCCCGCTGAAGGATTATTACCTCTCGCGCGGCATCCTCAAAAAGATGGACGGCTCCAAAACCCCCGACGAGGTATACCGTTCTTTAAAAGAAACCCTGTGGTCCGGGCGGGAATGATAATCATCAACAGCAGCTCCGATATCTCCCGGATCAGGGAGGCCGGCAAGATAATCGCCGGCCTGTGGGATGTTTTTAAAAATTCCGTTGCCCCGGGCATATCAACCCTGGAGCTGGATGGCCTGGCCTGCGATTTCATCAGGCAGCGGGGCGGGGAATGCGCCTTCAAGGGCTACCGCAACTATCCTGCCAACCTGTGCATCTCCATAAACCATGAGGTGGTTCACGGCATACCCCGGGCCGACCGGAAGATGAAATCGGGCGACCTGGTGGGGATAGACGTGGGGGTCCGCAAGGCGGGCTTCATCGCCGACGCCGCCCGGAGTTACCTGGTGGGCGACAGCCCCTCGCCGGAGGCCTTGAAGCTGATGGCGGTGACCCGGCAGTCGCTGGAGCTGGGGATCGAGCAGGCCCGGGCCGGCAACAAGGTCACCGACATCTCCAAGGCCGTCCAGCGGACGGCCGAGAACGCCGGATTTTCGGTGGTGCGGGAGCTGTGCGGCCACGGGGTGGGGGCCAGCCTCCACCAGGAGCCGGAGATCCCCAACTATTTCCGGCCCGGCGACAGCCCGGTGCTCAAAGTCGGGATGTCGCTGGCCATCGAACCGATGATAAACACCGGGAAATCCGATGTAAAGTTCCTGTCCGACGGCTGGACGGTGGTGACCAGGGACGGCAGTTTGTCGGCCCATTTTGAGGACACGGTGATAGTCACCGACGGAGACCCGGAGATAGTCACCAGATAGGGCGACCAGCCGGTAGCGATAACCCAACAACATCAGTAACCAAGGAGTGCATGGCCAAACAGGAAGGGATACAGGTGGAAGGAACGGTGGTGGAGAATCTGCCCAACGCCACCTTCAGAGTGGAACTGCCCAATGGTCATAAGATACTGGCCCATATCTCCGGGAAGATGAGGATGCATTTCATCAAGATCCTTCCCGGCGACAAGGTGACGGTGGAGCTTTCTCCCTACGACCTGACCCGGGGCCGGATAGTGTACCGTTTCAAGTAAAAAACAGTCCGTTAAGAATAAAGGGGAATGGGATAAAATGAAAGTAAGGGCTTCGATAAAGAAGATCTGCGAACACTGCAAAATGATCCGCCGCAAGGGGGTCTTAAGGATCATCTGCAAGAACCCCCGCCATAAGCAGCGGCAGGGCTAGTTAAATTTTTAAGCGTTTATATTTAAGGAGGCAATAAGGTGGCCAGAATCGCTGGTGTTGATCTTCCCCGCGAGAAGCGGATAGAGGTAGGGTTAACCTATATTTTCGGTATCGGCCCGACTTCCGCCAAGAAGATACTTTCGGCAGGCAAGGTCGATCCCAATAAACGGGTCAAGGACCTCACCGAGGACGAGGTGGGGCGGCTGCGCTCCATCATCGAGGCCGAGCACAAGGTGGAGGGCACCAAGCGGACCGAGGTGGCCCTGTCGATCAAGCGCCTGATGGAGATCGGCTGCTACCGGGGCATCCGGCACCGCCGGGGCCTGCCGGTCAGGGGCCAGCGCACCAAGACCAACTCCCGGACCAGGAAGGGGCCCAAGAAGGCCGGGGTGGTCAAGAAGAAGGCCCCGCCCAAGAAGTAAGATAAACTTTTCAGCGGTTAACACTTTCGATATAAAGGGGAAAAATGGCTGAGGATAAAAAAAGCCAAAAGAAAAAAGAGAAGAAGATAGAGTCGGCCGGGATAGCCCATATCCAGTCGACCTTCAACAATACCATCGTCACCATCACCGACAAGAACGGCAACGTGATCGCCTGGGCCTCGGCCGGCAAGGCCGGGTTCAAGGGTTCCCGCAAATCCACCCCCTTTGCCGCCCAGGTGGCCGCCGAGAGCTGTGCCAAGATCGCCCTGGGGCTGGGCATGCAGCGGGTGGAGGCCTGGGTCAAGGGCCCCGGCGGCGGACGGGAATCGGCCATCCGCTCCTTGCAGGCGGCCGGACTCAACATCAGCGTCATCCGCGACGTCACCCCGGTGCCGCACAACGGCTGCCGGGCCCCCAAGAGGAGACGGGTCTAAACAGACCCGGCTGGGTAATTTCGACCGGGGGGTATGAAAAGCGACCAGGGATAATTTTCAAGGAAATCATTAAGGAGGTTTTTTACACAGATGGCCAGATATACGGACGCCAGATGCAAACTGTGCCGCCGCGAGGGCACCAAGCTGTTTTTGAAGGGCGAGCGCTGCAATTCCGCCAAATGCGCCTTTGAGAAGAGGAGCTATCCTCCGGGCGAGCGCGGCAAAGAGGTCAACCGCAAGCCTTCGGGCTACGCCATCCATCTCCGGGAAAAGCAGAAGGTGCGCCGCATCTACGGCATCCTGGAACGCCAGTTCCGGGGATACTTCGACAAGGCCTCCCGCATGAAGGGGGTCACCGGCGAGAACCTGCTGTCGCTGCTGGAGAGGCGGATGGACAACGTGGTCTTCCGGATGGGGATGGCCCCCTCCCGCTCGGCCGCCCGCCAGCTGGTGGGCCACAAGCATTTCCTGGTGAACGATAAGGTGGTGAACATCCCCTCCTACCTGATCAAGCCGGGGGACGTAATCAAGGTCAAGGACAAGAGCAAAGAGAACATCATCATCAAGGAATCTCTGGATAAGAATAAAAGCCGAGCCCTGGTATCCTGGCTGAAGTACGAGCCGGCCACCATGAGCGGCAGCCTGCTTAACGTGCCGACCCGGGACACCATCGGATTGCCGATCAACGAGCAGTTGATCATCGAGCTCTATTCCAAGTAGGCCTTAACTGCCTGGCCGGCCGCCGGTAAAAAAGCGGCGGGCTCAACCTTCAACCGTTTAACAAGGGGGCAGACTTAACCATGAGATGGAAAAGTTTACAGATGCCGAAAGGCATTATCATAGATGAAGCCAACAATACCGACATTTTCGGACGTTTTACCGCCGAACCCCTGGAGCGCGGCTACGGCCTGACCCTGGGCAACGCCCTGCGCCGGGTCCTGCTGTCCTCCATCACCGGGTCGGCAGTGGTGGCGGTCAAGATCGAGGGGGTGCTGCACGAGTTCTCCACCATCCCCGGCATCATGGAGGATGTCACCGAGATCGTGCTCAACCTGAAGCAGCTGCGGATCCGGCTGCATTCCGAGCATCCCAAGACCGTCTACCTGAAGGCCCAGACCAAGGGCCGGATCACCGCCGCCCAGATCGAGGGCGACCCCGATGTGGAGATCCTGAACCCCGAGTTGCACCTGGCCACCCTGTCCGAGGACGGCAGCCTGAAGATGGAGTTGACGGTGGATCACGGCCGGGGATACGTGCCGGCCGAGGTGTTCCGCAAATCGTACAACACCATCGGTCTGATCCCGCTGGATGCGGCCTTCTCCCCGGTCTCCAAGGTGAACTTCCACGTGGAGAACTGCCGGGTGGGCGAACGCACCGACTACGACCGCCTGATACTGGAGGTCCACACCGACGGTTCCATCAAGCCGGACATGGCGGTATCCTACGCCGCCAAACTGCTGCAGGACCACATCGGGCTGTTCCAGTCCTTCGGCGACAAGCCCGACGAACTGCGGGAGGATGCGGTGGACAACGACCTGCTGAAGATGCGGGACATGCTCAACAAGCCGGTGGAGGAGCTGGAGCTGTCGGTCCGCTCGGCCAACTGCCTGAGGGCCAACAATATCAACACCCTGGGCGACCTGGTGCAGAAGACCGAGAGCGAGATGCTCAAATACCGCAATTTCGGGCGCAAATCGCTGGCCGAACTGTCGGTGATCCTCAAGGCCATGAGCCTGAGCTTCGGGATGAAGGTTGACCAATTCCTGGAAACCAAGAAGAAATCCAAGTAAACAACATTTTTAGACTACTTTTCTTAAGTAGAATGGAGATCAATGAGACACCGTAAAGATACCGTCAAATTAAGCCGCACCCGGTCCCACCGGGCCGCCTTGGTCAGCAACATGGTGACCTCCCTGTTCAAATACGAGCGGATAAAGACCACCATCACCAAGGCCATGGTCATCCGGCGCGATGCCGAGCACATGATCAGCATCGCCCAGAAGGGCACCCTGGCCGCCCGGCGCCAGGTGGCCACCGTGGTCAAGGACCAGGCGGTGCTGAAAAAACTGTTTGACGTCATCGTCCCCCGGATGAAGGACAAGAGATCCGGCTTTATCTCCATAGTAAAGCTGTGGCCCCGCCACGGCGACGCCGCCCTGCTGGCCCAGATGGAGCTGTTCGGCGCCCCGGACAAGGTGAAGCCAGAGGAGGCCGGGAAGAAGGCCAAGGCCGCCCCCAAGAAGAAGGCCGAGAAGAAGGAAGAGGGCGAGAAGAAGGCCCCCAAGGCCAAAAAGGAAAAGCCGGAGAAGAAGGCAGTAAAGAAAGAGGCCAAGAAAGCCGAGTAATATCCTTTGAATGATACGGGCGCAGGGTGATTTTCACCTTGCGCCTTTTTTATTTATCAAACGGAGAAAATAGTTAGCAGAGGAATACATCAGCCTGAATCTGCCCCTGGCGCAACGTTGTTACTTTCTTGTGACCAAGAAAGTAACCAAAGAAGTCACAACCGCCCAGTTGCGCGGCGGGCAGGGCGTTTGCTCCGGCATCCATTGGACCAGAGCCGGCAGAAAGCAGATAACGCACTGAATGCTTTTTCGGAGCTGCGGCAATGCCGCTCCACTGAAGGCGGGGACCAGAAAGCCAGGAAATTTGTGCCTATTAGCGGTTTCATTTTATCCGAGCACAGTCGTGAAATTGTTAGCTGCGCAGGGTGATTTTCATCTTGCGCCTTTTTTGTCTGCCAGAAAATAATGCTTGACAGGATATGGCAATAATGATACTATGCTATAAAGTTTGGTATACGGCAAAATAATGAATAAAATCGCGAACATATATTTATTTGGCATATACCTTGCCAGACCAGACCAGACCAGACCAGACCAGACCAGACCAGACCAGACCAGACCAGACCAGTTATATAAGTCATTACCAACAGAAAACGTCCCGCCTTGCTTCCCACAAAGAAGCAGGGCGGGTTTTTTGTTTTAACCCAACCCCGTCCCTTCCCTCGAGGGAAGGGAGAAAGGCTAGGTTGAACAAGAGCCTGCACTGAGTAATGCTTATTATTATTTAGCTTGCGAAGTGGTGAGGTCAAAACCATAAACCACAAAGGTGGTGAATGTAATGGCAATAAGAATTGGACGCAGCTTTGCTGATCTGATAAGCATATTGAAGCAGGTCACGGCCGGCCTTAAATCGGCTGGCGGAGACGCCAAGCAAAAGGCTTATGCCGTGGAACTGGGAAAATATTTGAGCGCTTTGCGGACGCTGGATGAAAAGCAGGAAAAGGCCAAGGCCGAACTGCATGCCCTTTCCAAGGATCTGAAGAAGAACGAGACCGAGGTGAGGTTATTACTGGGCAAGGTGGTCAGTTATCTGGAATCGGAATACGGCAAATCCTCGCCGGAGTTGCAGAAATACGGGGTGGCCCGAAGGCAGCCGGGAGGGAAGAAGGGTCCCAGGGTAAAAGCTTAGGGAATTAGACGAATATTCTACGGTACCTAAAGGCGGTATTCGCGTATTATGAAGAGGTATTACAGTATCAGGCCGTGATACTGCAATACCATGGCAAGAGATCAGCGTATCTTGCCATAATACGCCAGTACCAGGGCATGATACCCGAGTATCTTGCCTTGATACGCCAGTATTACGATGACAACCCAAAATACACCTGAAAGGGAAATTTTAATAAGTGTAAAAATTTACTTCTAATTATAGGTTTAAAGGAGTTTTTTAACATGAAAAAACTAACATTATTTAGCACGATGCTTGTGTTGTCGTTTTCTAATTCGTTTGCTGCTTTTGGAATTAAGTATGTTCCAATAAAAGATACAATATTATTATCACCTGGTGAATCATTTTCTGGTAGCGTGTATCGTTATGCTTGGTCGAACGAACCTGGTTGGTACACCTTTATAGATGATTGTATACGCCCATTGTTTGATCAAAATTTATCTTTTAATAGTGGTTGGCCTTATACGCCAGATACGGGAAATAATAATATTCATGTCAGAGGGATAGATTCTGATAGTACTTGGGGTTTAAATGCACCTAGTACACACTATGCAAGCGGATTTTGCACATATTCACTATGGATTGATCCAGATGCAACCCCAAGTAGTACTTTATATGCAGTGCATGTTTTGTCGGGGAGTGCAGATATTGGGAATGCAGTTTATTTTAAAGTTGTTGCAAAAAAACCTAAGGGATGCGATGTCGTGGGCAATCCAGTGTCTGCATTATATGGCAATAAAATAATTGAAGAAAGTGATATATTATTTAAAGATATTAATTTTATTAGAAAATATTCAAAGAATATGAAAACCAATAGCGAAAGCGATAAATACTGGAGAAAGCCATTTGGCAGCATAGATTGGAATCATAGCTGGAATATATATTTAACAAGAAGTATGAATAATGATACTATTATTTTGGTAGATGGTGTTAATGGTTGGAACAAGTTTTTACGTATTTCGGGTAGTACAAAATATTTATCGGAACGACAAGACGGAAATTATTTAGACAGTATTACTGGCGGCGGCTGGTACATAAATAAATCGAATGGGACCAAGTATAGATTCAATATTTATGGCGCATTGGATAGCATAATTATGAATAATAGTAAATACTATAAACTTTGGCATGCTGCAGACAGCACATACCTTGATAGCATTTCAGATTATGGCGGTAGCAATCTAACTCTACGCTATAATGCTTTAAATCAATTATCAAGGTTGTTTTATGATTCTTTAGAAAGTTATATTGAATATAGATATGATACAACAAGAGCTGGCATGAATATTAGTCAAGTAATTTCTCATATTAACAGCGATGGTTCAGTGAATATTTTAAGCAGATATTATTACAATGGCGATATTACGAAAAGTATAAACGAGGATTATGGTTCTGGCAAATTGTCTGTATATCAGAAGGGACTTGGCTTTATAGATACAATCTATAGAGGTAGCAATAAAAAGAATGATCGTCTTTGTTGCTGGTATGATTCAACTAATAACAAATTATGTTATCAGGAAATGATAAAAGGCGATAACGATACTGACATAACAAACGATGAGGTGGTTTATAGGGCTTATATAAAATATTTCTTCAACTCATCAACTACTACAGGATATGACAGTACTAAAGTATACTACTGGGAAGAAAACTCGATAATAGGTGCACATGATCCTACTAATCACAACTTTAATCCTCAGGACAGTCTTGCGGCCTGGACCGATAACGAGAGGTATTTTATCCGAACGCTGATTTTCAACAAGGACGGCACCAAATACAAGGATATGACCTATAGCCCCGTCACCGGGCTTACTGTTACTACCATGGATACGCTTTATGACAAAGATTACAATCCCGGCCTGGTTATAGGCCCCAACAATGACAGCACTAAATATTATTATTCACACTACCATAGCCCCGGCGATACCACCACCCGCTACTGGCCCAGCCCGGAACGAGTGATTTATCCCAACGGGGATACGACAAGGACCTACTACTCGGCCAAGGGCGACAGCAACTACCGCCTGCCGGATTCCACCATTGACGAGGCGGGCAAAAGAACCTACCACTATTACGACGCTTCCAACAATTATGTGGACACGGCCACGGTCTACAAAAACAGGGTGCTGGCCGATGGGGAAGGTTCGCAACACGACGTGACCACCAGATACCACTACAGCTCCAACGGAAATCTTTTAGAGGCATTGGATCCGTTGGATAAAAAGACCATCATGCACTACGCCCCTGGGGATACTGGGCTTTACTTGACGGAACAGCGGATAGATATGGCACCAACCGGGGAGGGGAACGAGGATATAGTTACGCATTATGGCTACAACTTGACACTTGGGACATTAGATACTATGACATTTTATAGAGATTATCCCAATAATCCCAGCCGAACCTATTATACCTACGACCAGTTCAAGCATTTAGTAAAAACCGTGTATCCCGATACCACCAAGGATTCCATGGTTTACGACCTAAAAGGGAACCTACTCAAAAAATACACCATCAAGACCGATACCCTGTTCAAGGCCGAGTACGAGTATGACCCGCACGATCATCTGACCAAGCTTAAGGAATACCGTTCGCCCAACGATTCGGCCAACGCTTTTGATTCCACCTTGTATTCATATAATCTACATGACCGGATGAGTTCCCAGACCAACGCTCTGGGCAATATTATCAATTATACTTACTGCATGGACCGGCTGGTCAAAATAGCCTACCCCGATACCACCTACGACAGCCTGGGTTACTGGGCCGGGGGTGATCTTAAATTCAAATTGGACCGCAAGGGGCAGGTGATCGGATATGTATATGATGAAATAGGTGATTGCGGATGCATGTCTACCAGCCGGTCAAGATTGGTAAAGAAGAGGTATTACAATAACTGGACGGCTTATCAGGCCAACTCGGCAGCCGATTCGGTGATCTACGATTACGACCAGGTTGGCAATCGCACAATAATGGTTGACAAAAACGGAACCACGCTGTATTCTTACGATGATATGAATAGGCTAAAAACCGATTCCTGCGGCTACCTGAATGCCAAGACCACCTACCAATACGATTTGGCCGGCAACCGCACCCAGATGACGGTCACCCAGGGGGACAACACCGGCAATGTCTATCTGGAACAAAACTATGACAATTACGATGCGGCCAATCGGGTGGGCCGGACAATTGCCACCGGCGACACTTTTGATCTTAGTTACTGGGATACCGGGATGCCCAAGGGAATAACCTACCGGACCGACCCCGGATATTCAATAGAAGAGAAGTACTATCTGTCCACTCGCGGTTATATTGATTCTATACGTAGCGGATACTGCGAGGATGGTTTCACTTGGTTGTGGTGGTTCAAGAATAAGTACACCTATAACGGCCTGGGGGACCGTCTCACCAATTACGTTTACATGACCAGACCCGGAACGACCACGCTCTCCGGCACGATCAACTATTCCTACGACGGCTTACGAAGGCTGAAGCAGGTGAAGAACCCCACCGGGTTTAACAGCGGCGATACCCTTACCTATACGTATGATGCCGCCGGCAACCGGACCTTCCGGGACAGCAGGAAATCCAGCGATGTGTATTATTATTACAATAACGCTAATAATCAAATGACCGGTGGCGCTTCGGCGGATTATCTATACGATGATAACGGCAATATGACCGGCAAGGAGCAGGGCGAAACGTTTTGGAGTTATTCTTACGACTACGAGAACCGGCTGACAAAAGTGAAGCAGGGTTCTGACAGCACTCTGTTCTATTACAACGGCGACGGGCAAAGGTTAAAGAAAGTTTGCACTGGGGACACCAACACCCAATATATTCCTGACGGCATGTATTCTGCGGTGGAAAGGACCAGCGGAGGGAGGTTAAGATACAAGTACGTTTATGCCAATGGAATGCTTTTAGCCAGGTTAGACAGCACCGGGAGGAAGTATTACTACCACCACGATGCCCTGGGCAGTACCGTTGGTATAAGCGACAGCAATTACGCTGTTTATAAGAGTTACCTATATGACGAGTTTGGTGATAGCCTGGGAACCTGGGGTTCTACACCTTATAATACATACAGGTACACCGGGCAGGAGTACGACGGAAAGCCTGCGTATGCATATAACTTGAGAGCAAGGGAGTATTGCCCCAAGCTTGGAAGGTTTATGCAAAACGACCCGATAGGGGATAAGGGCGGTTCGGTTAACTGGTATTTGTATGTGGCAAATAATCCGCTGAATGCCACCGATCCCACGGGGAAAGTCGTAACATATTGTTGGGGTTGGGTAAATGGCATACCTCATGGTTGGCTTGATGTAAATGGTAAAAGCCGTGGTTTTTATCCTAAGAAAGGCCTGGAGCCACTCGTTGTGTTATTTCCTTCAACAAACTTCCCTGGTGAAATAAGGCCTGATAATACCTCTAATTGTAAACCAATATTAATTGCGAATAACAATTGTTATGATGACTGCGTTACTAGAGCATTAGATGTATTCGACAACTCTCCGCCACAATTTAATTTTGCATTCAATAATTGTCATCACGTGGCGCTGCTGATCTGGAATTATTGTGTGAAATAGGAGGTGAAAATGAAGTATTTGTTATACCTCTTATTAGCACTATCGTTGGTTGGATGCGTTAATCCATCACCTAAACCCAAAGGTAGAATATATATAAATGACTATCATTTCATTATTTTGAGCGATTTTAATAACAATGTGGTAGATACCATTGTAAGAACACGTCCGGACGGCTTGTTTTATCACGACGTTTATTTTGATTCCATATGTTTCAGCAAAATCATAGGATGGCCTAAAACAAAAAGGGCATCGTGGTGTTATGACTTGTATCTATTACATAAAAATAAAGTGGATACGTTGATATATGAAATGCCGGCGAAATTATCAAATATAAAATTCTCGCCGGATGGTAAGTGTATTGCATTATTATATTCTGTATACGATAACAATGCGCGTGCTTTTCTTAAACCCTCATGCGCAGTTTTCTATTTAGAAAAAAGGGGCTACAGTACAATACTTGAACATATGCTTGCCTTAGGTGGCATATCTTGGGCAAAGGACGGCCAATCGATTTATATGGCTACTTTTGATGGCAATATTGTCAGAGTAGATTTGCAGGGTAAAATATTGGACACAATTTGCAATGGCTATGCTCCAGCTGTATCACCTGATGGAAGAACAATGGCCTTTACTAAGGATCGTTCAATTTATCTATTGGATCTATCAACAAAGAAGAAAAGAAGAGTTGCATCAAAACTATCGCTTTATATACCACATGAGCCGCAGTATATTGATTTAGCTTGGTCGCCTGATTCAAAATATCTTTTGTATCAGGGCCAATATATTTTAGCGTACTTAACTGACTGGTCTTCCCAATATGTGTATATACCACTTGAAGGATGGGGTTTGCCTAAAATGGTGGCAAATATAACGGCACGCGGCTATGGTGCGGCCTGGGTGCCGTAATTACTGTCTTCTTTTAACTTAGAAGCCCCGCCGAATGGCGGGGCTTTTGTG